>CAYQNY010000228.1:0-5014 GCA_964418925.1 uncultured Verrucomicrobiota bacterium | reverse complement strand
GGCAGAATATTATAAAAGTTTCCCGAGGCGCGAAGCGCGCTCGGGCCTAATTTAATATGAAAACTCAGATGGAACAGGCGCGGGCAGGAAGCCTCTCGGCGGCCATGACCTCGGTTGCGGAATCGGAAAAAGTGCCGGTGGAAATCGTTCGTACTGAGTTGGCTTCCGGACGCGCTGTGCTTCCCGTTAATCCCCGCCATGTTAATCTGCGTCCAGTGGTTATTGGGCGGGCGTTTCGAACCAAGGTGAACGCCAATATCGGGCGTTCTACCGAACAATCCGATACTCCCGCTGAATTGTGCAAACTGAAAATAGCCCGGTCCTCCGGCGCGGATCTGGTCATGGATTTAAGCGTTGGAGAGCATCTTGCCGCGCTGCGGATGGCCATGATAACGGAATCTTCCCTGCCGTTGGGTACCGTTCCAATTTATGAAGCGGTGTCGCGGGCGGGTGGCGATCTGGCGGTATTGGATCCGGACGTTTTGATGGCGGTTATTGAGGAGCAGGCTGAGCAGGGCGTTGACTTTATGACGCTGCATGCGGGCCTGCTCCAGCGTCATGTGGGGCTGGCCATGAAACGGCTGGCGGGGATCGTGAGCCGCGGCGGCGCGATTCTCGCGAATTGGATGACGGCTAACCACCGGGAAAACCCGCTCTATGAGCAATGGGATGCCGTGCTGGACATCTGCCAGGCTCATGATGTGACCGTCTCGTTGGGAGATGGCCTGCGTCCCGGATGCCTGGCCGATGCCAGTGATGCGGCCCAGTTTGCCGAACTGGAGGTGCTGGGAGAGCTGGTTTCGCGATGTCGTCAGCGGGGTGTTCAGGTTATGGTGGAAGGCCCCGGTCATTTGCCTTTCAACCAGATCCAAATGAATATGGAGCGGGAAGCCCAGTTGTGCGACGGTGCTCCCTTCTATGTTTTGGGACCGGTCGTTACCGACGTGGCGCCGGGCTATGATCATATCACTTCGTGCATCGGCGCCACGGCCGCCGCAGTGTACGGCGCGGCGCTGTTATGTTATGTGACGCCGGCGGAACACCTGGGACTTCCCACGGCCGCCGAGGTCAGGGAAGGGATCATGGCCTATCGTATTGCCGCGCATGCCGCCGATGTGGCCAAAGGATTGCCTGGGGCCCGCGAATGGGATGATGCCATGACGCGCGCCCGGGTTGCATTCGATTGGAACCGTCAATTTGAACTGGCATTGGACGGCGAGCGGGCCCGGAAACGGTTCCAGGAAGCCGCGGGATCATCCGGGGATACATCGGATCACTGCACGATGTGCGGCGCCGATTTTTGCGCCATGCGCATTTCGCGGGAAATTGCCGATCGCATGAAATAATTTCTTCTTCGCAGAAATTATTTCAGCTGTATATGAATTTTCCGCCGGAGGCGGATCCGCCTCCGGCGGACAAAACTAGTGAGGGCGGACACCCCGCTTCGCCGGAGCGCTTCGCAGAGGCGAGTGTTGCCCGCCGCGGACGGCACCACGTCGCCGCCTTTGGCGGCAAGTGGCCCCTTATCCCGCCATCGGCAGGATGACGGGGGAATGCCGTCCCTCCCATAGAAAAAGAGTTGCCGCCACAGGTGGCCTAATTCAATGTATAGGAATTTCAAAATAGCCACAAAGGCCCCGCCTGTGGCGGGGTAAACCCCGCGAAACGCGGGGCAAGCACTAAGTTTATCCCGCGCCGCGCGGGACTTGCCCCGCAAGGCGGGGACACAAAGAAAAAGGATAAGATTTTTTTTTATTCTTCGTGCCTTTGAGTCTTAGTGGCAGAATATTATAAAAGTTTCCCGAGGCGCGAAGCGCGCTCGGGACTAATTCAATCGCCTGCATGGATGCCATCAATCAATTACTGGACATCATGGCCCGGATGCGGGCGGAGGGGGGGTGTCCCTGGGATCGTGAGCAGACATTGGAGTCGCTCAAGCAGTACCTGGTCGAAGAATGCTACGAAGTGATCGATGCCGTGGATTCAGGTCAGGTCGCCAGGCATAAGGATGAATTGGGCGATCTCCTGCTCCAGGTGGTTTTTCAGGCGCAGATTCGGAAGGAGCAGGGTGAGTTCACGTTCGAGGATGTGGTGCGGCATGTCTGTGAAAAACTGATTCGCCGCCATCCCCATGTCTTTGGTGATCAGGCTGTTTCCGGTTCCGCGGAGGTGCTGAAAAACTGGGAGGCGATCAAGGCGCGCGAAAAACAAAGCGCCGGGTCCGCTCAGCCGTTGGAACCCCGGTCCATTGTGGAGGGTATTCCCCGGCATTTACCGGCTTTGCATAAGGCCCACCATATTCAGCGCCGGGTTGCCCGGGTCGGGTTCGACTGGAACCAGGTGCATGATGTCGTGGCCAAAGTGGAGGAGGAACTGACCGAGATCAAGGAGGCGCTCACGACGGGTAATGCTTCGCAAATCCAGGCAGAGATCGGCGACCTGCTTTTTGCCGTAGTTAATCTGAGCCGGTTTCAGGGATTTAACGCGGAAGATGTTTTGAACCGCACGGTGGATAAATTCGCCCGTCGGTTTAAGGCGATAGAACAGCGCTTGCATAAAAAAGGCCGGGAGATGTCCCAATGCTCGCTGGCCGAACTGAACGCGATGTGGAATGCAGTCAAAGCCGCCGAATAATATGAGGATTATGCTCTCAAGGCCTTCAGTAGCGCGGCCATGTCATCGGGAATTGGAGCCTTGACGCTGAGGCGCCGGCCTGTTGTCGGGTGGGTCAGGATCAGTTGCTCGGCATGGAGCATCTGGCGCGGGGCCGGGGCGGGGAGACGGTCTTGTGATCGCGTTCCGTATTGGCGGTCGCCCACGACCGGATGCCCACGCGAGGCCATGTGGACGCGAATTTGATGAGTGCGCCCGGTGATGAGATGAATCCGCAGCAGCGTGATGGCTTTGAATACTTCCAGGGTTGCGTAGCGTGTCAGAGCCAGTCGGCCTGAGCGCGGATGGACTGTCATGCGCTTGCGGTCGTGATGATGCCGGCCGATCAGTGTTTCGATCGTTCCTGCCGGTGGATTCGGCTTTCCCCAGACCAGCGTCAGATAATGTTTTTCGACTTGCCGTGCCTTAAATTGAACAACGAGTTTTGCCATGGCGTTTTCGTTCTTGGCCGCCACTAACACGCCGCTGGTATCTTTGTCCAGCCGATGCACAAGCCCCGGGCGTCGCTTGCCGCCGATTCCCGTCAGGTCGGGACAATAATAGAGCAGGGCATTGACCAAGGTGCCGGAAGGATGACCGACTGCCGGATGAACCACCAGGCCCGCCGGTTTGTTAACGATAATGATGTCAGTATCCTCATACAGAATATCTAGGGCGATAGGCTCGGGGCGAAGCGTGAGGTCTTCCGGGGGCGGGATCACGACATGGAAGCTTTCGCCGGCCCGCGTTTTATGATGTTCTTTAACCGCCTGCCCGTTAAGTGTCACCTGGCCCGCCTGCATCATGATTTTAACCCGCGAACGCGAAACGGAGTTCATGCGCCGAGTCAGCCAGACGTCCAGGCGTATTTTTGCTTCTTCGGGGGCAACAGTCAGATGAAGGTCAGTGGTCATGCGGGTAATGATTTCCGGAACTCCTGTCGGCTGGGCGGGACAATAGGAACCAGATGAAAACGCCGATAAAAATAAAGCCCAGGCTGAGGTCCTGTGCCACGCTCATGCCTATCCAGCGAATACGATCATCGCCGCGGAAGTATTCCATGACAAAACGCAGCAGGGGATACGAGATCAGGTAAAGCGCAAAGATACGGCCATCCCTTTGCCGGCGGCGGTATAGAACAAAGAGGACGGCATAGATCACCAGATTGCCCACAGCTTCATAGAGTTGAACCGGATGCCGCATCACGCCGTCCACAGAAACGCTCCAGGGCAGGATGGCCGGGATTCCATAACAACACCCGTTCAGAAAGCACCCGATCCGGCCAATGGCATGGCCCAGGGGAAGAGCCGTTGCGATGAAATCAGTCAGGGGCCATAGCGGTTCATGTTGTCGACGGGCAAAGGCAATGACCAGCAGGGCAGCGCCGATGAATCCGCCGTAATAAATCAGCCCGCCTTGATCGAGGCGGAATATCATGCCGGGAGATGCGGCAAATGTGCGCCGGTTTGCCAGAACATAGGCAATGCGGGCGCCGATGATACCCCCAATCATGATCCAGAATCCCAGATCGGAAACAAACGCCGATGACCGGCCTTCCTTTTTCCCCAGCAGGATCAAATGCGTCATGCAGGCCAGGAATGCCGTGGCCATCATCAGGCCATACCAATAAATGGGGCGTTGTCCGATATAGAAGCACACTGGATTCATGAGAACCCCTCTCGAATCGTTAATGTCTTAAACGTTAGGAACTGTTATATCATGCCAGAGGCAGACCCGCCTTCCGTCTTCGCTGAAGCTACGCCGGACAAACTGGTGGGAAAAACAAGCAAACATCAAGAATGACCACGCCAATAAAAGACATCATAGGGGCTGTGACCCCTCGAGAAAAGGAATAACTTCAACATTGCATTCAGGCCGCTAAATGATAAGATCTAAAATTAGATGTGGCAGTGACTAGTATGTCCGGATACTGCGGAGGCGGGACGTGGCTGATAAGGAACAAACCATTATTGAAACAGCACGGGTTAAAAAACTCGCCTGTATTGAATGTCAGCATGTGATGGACGTTTCCCATCTGCCGTCGTTTTCGGCAATTAAGTGTCCGGCGTGCGGCGTGCAGCAGACGGTTCCCGCCAAATTCGGTTCATTCCTGCTCCTGAGTCGTCTGGGGTCCGGCGGCATGGGCGTTATTTATCATGCGGTCGACCGGGAACTTGGCCGGCATGTCGCCATTAAGGTGATGAAACGATCGCTGGGTGATAATCAGGAATTTGTGCGTTCATTTAAACATGAGGCCCAGGCGGCGGCGGCCTTGAACCACCGGAATGTTGTTCAAATCTATTCTTTCGGGCAGGTCGTGGGCCAGCCGTATATCGTGATGGAACTGGTGGATGGAGGGCGG
>CAYQNY010000227.1:0-5077 GCA_964418925.1 uncultured Verrucomicrobiota bacterium | reverse complement strand
GTAGGCCCACTCACCGAGTGGGCGCGATTTTAGACCATTTCGCAGAAGTCTATATCACGAGTTATAACCTAATGCTATGGTATTATATTAGCATATTTCCAATTTTAAAACATATCATTATTAATTATCCGAAAGGCCTTCTTAAAATCAAGCATCAATTACTCATCCGGGTTTACAAAGTATTTTAGTTCGTATAAAAAGTTACCGGGCTCGCTCTTAATCAGCGGGTTGGGGGGGCTGTTTTTACTGCTCGTGTTTGCTTATTGCAGATTATACAATTAACAATAGTTTGTTGGTCACCATTATCTGAACACCGAACACCTGAGTAGCAACGCATTGAGTTGCAGGTGGTATTAAAGCGTGGATTGCCTGTCAAAACCAGGAAGCAATTACGATATGAGCAGGGAATTGAAAAAAGAGCTTAACCTCCTGGATGTTTTTTGCGTGGCCACCGGGGCCATGATCAGTTCCGGCTTATTCATTCTTCCGGGCCTGGCTTATGCTAAGGCCGGACCGGCAGTGATACTGGCCTATATCCTGGCGGGGCTATTGTGCATCCCCACATTACTCAGCAAAGCGGAATTGATTACTGCAATGCCGAAAGCGGGCGGTGATTACTTCTATATCATGCGGGGATTCGGGGCTCTGCTTGGAACTGTCGCTGGTTTCAGTACATGGTTTTCGCTCAGCTTGAAGGGGGCCTTTGCACTGCTTGGTATGGGGGCGTACCTGAGCCTAATAACCGACATACCCATAAATTTAATAGCACTAGCCTGCTGTATTTTCTTTATCGTATTAAATCTGCTGGGCGTAAAGCCAGCGGGTAGATTTCAGGTTTTCCTGGTCATGGGGCTCCTGGGCATACTGGTGGTATACGTGGTATGGGGCCTGCCAACGGTCGCTTACGGGAATTTCCGGCCCTTTGCGTCCCAAGGCTTTGGAGCTGTCTTTGCGACAGCCAGTTTTGTGTTTATTTCGTATGGTGGGTTGACCAAGATCGCGGCCCTGGCCGAAGAGACCAAGAATCCAGGCCGGAACCTGCCCTTGGGCATGATTCTTGCCATTATTGTGACGCTCATATTCTATTCTGCGGTAATATTTGTGACGGTCGGAGTATCCGATGCCACAGCTCTTGGCAAAAGCCTGACGCCAATATCGGATGGAGCCGGTATATTCGGGGGCGATGTGCTTAAAATAGTGATTAGTGTCGGGGCATTCCTGGCCTTTATTTCAACCGCCAATTCCGGGATCATGGCCGCATCCCGATATCCCCTGGGAATGAGCAAGGACAAACTGCTCCCCGATATTTTCCAGAAGATCAGTGCCAAGACCAAAGTCCCCTGGGTCGCCATCCTGGGCACGGGCATCTTTATGGTTGCTGCTATCCTGATTTTGGAACTGGAACTGCTGGTCAAGGTCGCTTCCAGCGTTCTCATCCTGCTGTTTATATTTGCCAATCTGACCCTGATACTATTCAGGGAGAGTAAGATTATGAGCTATAAACCCAAATTCCGGGCACCTTTTTATCCTTATATGCAGGTGTTCGGCATACTGGGGGGATTATTCCTCCTGATTGAGATGGGGACATTCATTATATTCCTGACGATGTTATTTCTATTCCTGGGGTTTGTTTGGTACAAGATCTATGCCCAGAAAAGGGCCAGCCAGGATTCCGCCCTGATCTATGCTTTGGAACGCTTGATCATCCGTGATGAAGAACTGGCGTCGGAAGACCTTCTTTCCGAGTTAAAAGACATTGTAATACAAAGAGACGGCCTGGAGACGGATAGGTTCCATCAGCTTATTACCAACGCGGAAGTCCTAGACTTGAATGCTCCCATGGAAATGGCGGAATTTTTCAAGACTATAGGAGTTGTCTTGGAGAAGAACCTGAATCTTGAGGCGCGGGACATTGCGAATAAATTCATAACACGGGAACAAGAATCGACCACACTTATGCGAAAAGGGTTGGCCATCCCCCACATAATTATCGCGGGCAAGGGCATGGTCAGGGCGCTGCTTGTCCGGGCCAAGGCCGGCGTAATATTCGCCAATGATGAGGTGGCTCATATTCTCTTTGTCCTTGTGGGCACACCGGATGAACGGGTGTTTCACCTGCATGCGCTGGCGGCGATCGCCCAGATCACACAGCATTCCGAATTCGACCGGAAATGGCTGGCGGCAGCCGATGAGCGAGAACTCAGAAATCTTGTGCTGCTGGCAGACAGGAAATTGACATTATGAGGGGGATGGGGGGGGGTGGGGTCAGCCGTCGCAATTGAACTTAGGGTCATGTCGAGCCCTCTATTCCTCCTTGCGGCTTACTCATGGGGATTGATGCAATTTATCTGTCCGTTCCTCGGCTACCATTTTACGGGCGTTGCCGAGGAGGACCCCCACAGGCTGTCAAACAGGATCAGCCGGCCTTGCACCGACCTGACATACCATTTGCCGCTGGTCGTGTTATACACGGCCAGGTCCCACAAACCGTCGCCGTCGTAATCGCCCGGCACCGGTATATAGCCCGGTAATCCCCAGGATGTTCCCGCCGCCAGCACGGTCTCCGACAGGGTACGGATATACCATTGCCCGGTGCTCTCCGCATACACGGCCAGGTCCCAGATACCGTCGCCGTCGTAATCGCCGGGTACCGGGCTGTAGCCCGGCGAGCCCCAGTATGCACCCCACTTCAGCAGTTCGCCGGCGGGTGTGCGGATAAACCAATAGCCGGTTGCTTCTTGATATACGGCCAGATCCCAAGTGCCGTCGCCGTCATAATCGCCGGGCACCGGCTGATAGCCCGGTGCCCCGAATTGGCCCGAGGCCTGCGCGTATCCGCTGCCCGACAGCATGCCGGTCCACCAGCCGCTGGATTCCTGATAGACCACCGGATCGGCCTTGCCATCACCGTCGTAATCTGCCGGCACGGTCAGGCATCCCGTGCCTGCTGCCAGTGTTGCCGATGCCTGCGCATATCCACTGCCGGACAACAGCACTTGCCACTTGCCGCTGGCCTCTGCGTACACCGCCGGGTCAGCCTTGGCGTCTCCATCGTAATCTCCCACCGTCGGTATGCAGTCTGTTCCGCCGAACGACACATTTTCGCCCAGCACCCGTCCGTCAGTTGTCCGCACCGACCAGGTGCCCCGGCTTGCATCATATACGGCCAGATCCGAGATACCGTCGCCGTCGTAATCGTTGATGGCCCAGTAGTGTGCTGTTCCGCTTTCCGTCACGCGGATCATGCCGATTCCTATGGTGATGTTATCACCCTGGTTATCGTCTGCCAGCAGGTTAGGCCACACCGGCGCTACCTGCACAAACACATAATAATCCCCTGTTGTCGAGGGCATGGTCACCCCGGCGACTCCGCTCACTTTCACAATGGTATCCGCTCCCACCGCCAGCGTCACATCCTGAATCGCCGAACCCACTGCTACCGCCTGACTGATATCCCTTGTTGGCCCCATGTAAAAATTCATGCCCATCGCCGTATTCGGCGCTGTCAGCACCGACGGTCCGTTGTTCTGCATCCGGAACGATGCCACGGTCGGGTGCGATCCCGCCGGAAGCACTGTCGGCAACATGGTTAGGTTCCATATTGCCAGATCCACCGCTCCCGTTGCGGCATAGCCGTTGTCCGTCCCTGAAAAGCCGCCTATTGCCGTCGTGCTCCTGGCCTTGACCCAGTAATAATATACCGTTCCCGGTGCAACGGAACTGTCGTTATAAGTCAGGCTTACTGCGTCTCCCAATTTTCCCGATGACTGTGACAGGGCCACGGAATTGCGCCACACCTCATAGCCGGTTGCCCCACTGACTGGGTTCCAGCTCACCTGCACTCGCGTGCTGTAAGTTCCTTTCGTGGCGCTAATATCCGTTGGGTTGGACAGCACATAACCTACATCGGCCGTGCTCAACGCACTTATGTACGGACCCTTCACTGCCTTGACCTGGTACCAGTATTTTGCTCCATCCGCCACCTGTACATCGGCATACATGTGTCCGTCGGTGTTATAGACAATGCTTCCCGTCGCGGGTGTGGCGCTAACCGACCGGTATACTTCATAACTGGAGGCCCCGTCCGCTCCCGACCAGTTGACCACGATCTGGTTGGTGTACGCTCCGTCCGTTGCCTGCACCCCCTGGGGCGCTGACAGGGCGCGGTACCCCGGATCGTATTCGCTCATTTGTCCCTGCACCCCGAAGGCGTTCACCGCCCGTACCCAGTAATAATACAACACACCCGGCAGGGCCGACGAGTCCTCATAGTTAGTTGTCGCCACATCCGTAATCTTGCTTGCATAGCCCACATCAAACGTCGTGTATCGCCATAACTCGTAGGTAACTGCCGCCATGGTTCCCGTCGAGGCTGTTGGGGTCCAGCACACACTCACTCGCGAAGTGTCGGTTCCATCGCTGGCCCAGATTTGCGAAGGGGCGTCCGGCACTATCACCTGCACCGTCACAGCCAGTTCGGTTGTTTGTGTCTCTGCTCCGGCCGGCACGTAATCGGTTCCCGAATCCCATGCTAAAACCGCAATCCGTCCCGTGTAAGTGCCCGCTTCGTAGGTGGACATATCGGAAAATATCACGCCGATGGGGTCGTGTTCGCCGGTGCTGGTGCCGTTGGTGAAATTGAGGCTCATACACCCCGTGTCGTTTGACATTGCCAGCGTATAGGTCATGGGCACGATGGGAGTGCCGCTGCCATTCCAGATATCAAAGGATTGATTGGTCGGGTTGCTGCCTTTCGGAATCACCTGGCTCAGGTTGGTCCGGCTGACAGAAAGAATCGGCCTCGCTTTCACTGTCATGGAGACGGCCATGGTTGTCGGCGAATTCCCGGCCGTGAAGCCCAGCGTGGCATCGTTGCCCGCCACGGTGATCAGTCCGGTATAGGACCCCGGCGACAGCCCCAGGGTATTATAGGTCACGGTTATCTGCTGATGGTCGCCGGTGCCGGTGCTGGTGCCGGTGGATGGCGTCAGGGACAGCCAGGTTTCCCCGCCGGGCAAACTGATCGTATTGGTAAACCGGAGATCGTAATAGCCGTTGGTCTTCCAGATATCGAAGT
>CAYQNY010000226.1:3899-5081 GCA_964418925.1 uncultured Verrucomicrobiota bacterium | reverse complement strand
TTCATCGTATGAGGAATTGACCGACATTTTGGATGTCTCCGAGATGACTATTCGACGTGATG
Organism: uncultured Verrucomicrobiota bacterium; assembly: GCA_964418925.1. Classification (GTDB taxonomy): domain Bacteria; phylum Verrucomicrobiota; class Kiritimatiellia; order JAAZAB01; family JAAZAB01; genus CAYQNY01. Next base: position 5,019 of record CAYQNY010000226.1, on the reverse strand, counting down.
TGGATTCGTTGGTTGAATGCGGGGCTGTAATCAAGACATTGGGTGGTTTCCGGAAGGCCGCTGCCGAGGCGGCAAACTTGTATGAATCTGTGCTGCGTTCAAGACTCCTGCTCCAGCATGCTGAAAAACAGAAAATTGCGCGGAAAACGTTGGAACTACTCAAATCCGGATTAACCGTTTTTATGGATGGCGGTACCACCTGTCTCGAATTGGCCAAACTAATTGGACATGAAATGAAAGGGATGACCATTATCACCAATTCTATCTTGATTTGCCGGGACCTCGGACAAAACGAGAACCATGAGATCATCGGACTTGGAGGACAATATGATCCCGCCAGTCTTTCATTTGTGGGCTCCGCGTGTGAAGAGGAGGCCGGTAAATATTTTATGGATATGGCCATCTTTTCAACCAAGGGATTCCGACCGGCCGAGGGTATGTACGAATCTTTTATTCCAACCCTGCGTATTAAACGAATTATCGCCAAGCAATGTCGGCGTATAGTTCTGCTAGTCGATCATACCAAGTTTGGTCAATACGCTTTGCGCAAGGTGTTGGATATTTCTCAAATTCACGAGGTGGTCACTGATCCGGCAGTTTCCCCGAAGGACATTGCCGTTCTGCGTGGGAAGGGCAAAACTGTTTGGGTGACCGACAATAAGTCGGTTAAAGCGACTGTATAGGAAGGGAATATGCCGATCCGACGTGCCATGGAATTGATTGACCGCGCCAAAGCTGGCGGCTATGCCGTGGGCTATTTCGAAAGCTGGAACCTCGAATCGCTGCAGGGAATTATTGATGCTGCCGAAGAAACAAGGTCTCCCGTGCTTATCGGATTCAACGGCAAATTTATGAGCCGGAAAAGACGACTGACCAGAGAAAATTTGCAATGGTATGCTGCGCTGGGATCAGCCGCGGCCGAGTCGGCCAGAGTGCCTTGCGGGTTGATCTTTAATGAATGCTCCGACGATGAGTGGGTGCGGAACGCTATTGACGCCGGGTTCAGCCAGGTAATGTTGGATGATCCGCGGGCCACGGCGGACGTTTTTCTTCGGCGCGTTACGGCGCTGACCAGCTATGCCCATTCAAAGGGTGTTGCCGTGGAGGCCGAAGTCGGCCA
>CAYQNY010000226.1:0-3799 GCA_964418925.1 uncultured Verrucomicrobiota bacterium | reverse complement strand
ACGTATGTGAAACAGCGTTATCTGGATGCCATTCGCAAAGTGTTGGCCATTGACGAGCTTAATCCTCACAAGCGGCTTGGATACGGTGGTAATGAGGACTTGCTTGTGGCCGGACGTTTGGCCGTGAAAGAGGCTGTTATGGAACGGATTGGATTCCTCGGATGTTGCGGGCGAGCATAAAAATTAAAAGGGAACGGTTATTATGACTGACGTCGGATGTGCAGGTGTTTTAGTAGCGGACACTTTTTTGGGTCCCCTGAAAGAGATGCCGCGCGAAGGGCAGTTATTGGCGGTGGAAGCCATGCCGTCGTATGCGGGTGGATGCGCGGCGAATGTGGCGATTGACCTGTCGAAGCAGGGTATCACGACGGCTGTGGTCGGATGCGTGGGACGAGACTCGTCATCATCCGTCATTGCCGATGAATTCAATCAAGCCAATGTCGGTTGTAACCATTTGATTTATTCGGCGGATCATCCCACCAGCAGGACGTTGATTCTTCTCGTTGAAGGGCAGGATCGGCGCTATATCCACATGTTCGGCGCCAACGCGGTCTTTACTGTTGGTCATATCCGGCGCGATTGGATTGCAGGATTAAAAGTATTTTATCTCGGAGGCTTATTCCTCATGCCGTCCTTCAGGAGCAACGAATTTCTCGAGCTATTGAAATTTTGCCGGTGCCACAACGTGGTGACCGTCGTTGACGTCGTTGTTCCACAAGGGACTGATTGCAAGCGGGAACTGAAACCACTGTTGCCTTTTATTGATTACTTTCTGCCCAATGCAGACGAGGCGCGTGTTCTTACGGGTTGCGACCGGCCGGAAGATCAGGCGCGTTCTTTGCTCGCAGAAGAAGTGAGAACAGTTATCATCACCCGGGGCAAAGATGGACTACTGGCCGCGCGCCGTGATGAAGCATGGCAGGCTGGCATCTATCAGATGCCCGTTATGGATCCTTCCGGTGCGGGAGATGCCTTTTGTAGCGGTATTATTACAGGGATTGTTCGACGCTGGAATCTGCCCGATATGCTCAGGTATGCGAGTGCCTTGGGGGCATCGGCAGTACGCGCCGTCGGCACAACGCAAGCAATTTTCACGGCAGAGGAGGCGGAAACATTTATGTCGTCAAACACGATCAATATGCAAAAGGTGAAGTTATGAAAATAAAGATGAAAATGCCGGACTTGGCAGTCACTGAGGCGGATATTGAGATAATCCGCTGGCTGGTTGAGCCGGGTCAGCCCGTGAAGCGCGGTCAGCCGTTGGTTGAAGTCCAGACCGACAAGGCGGCCATGGAGGTTGAGTCCATCGGCACCGGTATTCTGATCGAGGCATGCGCGGCGCCGAAAGATAAAGTGGAAGTGGGACAGGTGATCGCGGTGATCGAAACTCAGAACGAAAATCAGTTTTTAGGGAACTCCGGTATAAAATGAATAGATTATACGAAACGGATGTTAACCATTATCCGCAGGATTTTCTCCTTGGACTTTACGAGCGAATGGTTCTGATTCGGGAATTTGAGGAACAGGTCAAATTCCTTTTCCTTGAGGGATCCATGCCGGGCACGATCCATCAGTGTCAGGGGCAGGAGGCGACAGCGGTGGGTGTCTGCTCTGCCCTGAATCCCGACGACGTCATAACATCCACGCACCGTCCTCATGGTCATGCCCTGGCCAAGGGATTGACGCCGCTTGAATTATTGATCGAATTGTTCGGCGGCGGGACCGGCTGTTGCCGGGGCAAAGGCGGCTCGATGCATGTGGGCAACATCGCCAAGGGCATGGTGCCTGCGATTGCCATTGTGGGCGGCGGAATTCCACTGGCGGCCGGAATCGGCTTGGCGTTCAAAATGAAGAAGACACAGCAGATTGCTGTGTGCTTTTTCGGCGACGGCGCCATCTCCGAAGGCGCATTTCACGAAGGAGTCAACCTTGCCGCGATCTGGAAACTGCCCGTGGTCTTTGTATGCGAGAATAACTTTTACGGCGCTTCGACTCATGTCAGCAAGGTGACGCGACTGAAGACCCTTGCGGAACGGGCGGCGGGTTACGGCATCCGCGGCGAAACCGTCGATGGCAACGATGTGCTGGCGGTGTATGAGGCCGCCCGGCGAGCGGCGGAAGAATGTCGCGCGGGTCAAGGGCCAGTCCTGCTGGAACTTATGACGTATCGGATTACCGGTCATTCCAGGCGCGATCCATGCCATTATCAGCCCAAGGAAGAGCGTCAGGCGGCAATGCAGAACGAACCAATCGGTGCGTTTGGCAGGACACTCCTCGCGCGATCGGATGTTTTACAAACCGATCTGGATGCTGTTCGTGTGCGGGTAGAACGCCTTATCGCTGAATCAATTGCCAATGCCCGGTCGGCGCCGCCGCCCGGGGACGAAGAACTCACAACCGATGTTTATGCATAAGGGATCATGACCATGAAACGTATGTCTATTGTCGAAGCATTGCGGACGGCCATTGTCGAGGAAATGGAACGCGATGACCGCGTGTTCTGCATGGGGGAGGACATCGGCGTTCCCGGCGGCTGGGGCGGCGCCTTTACGGTTACACTCGGGTTGGAAAAAAGGTTCCCGGACCGTATCCTTGACACGCCTATCGCGGAGAATGGATTTTTCGGCGCGGCAATCGGCGCCGCCATGATGGGTATGCGTCCCATTGTGGATGTGCAATACGGTGATTTTTTGCTGTGCGCTTTTGACCAGATCCACAGCAACGCCTCTATGATGCGCTACATGTCCGGCGGCACAGTCAAAGTACCGATGGTGATGCGCGCTCCGGTCGGCGCCACGGGACGCGGCGCCCAGCATGCCCGAAATGTGGAACGGTTCTTCATTGGTGTACCGGGGATCAAGGTGGTGGCTCCGTCCACGGCCTATGATGCCAAAGGGCTGTTGAAGGCCGCCGTCCGTGATGACAACCCCGTGATGATTTTTGAACATAAACTTCTTTACGGCTCCAAAGGGCCGCGCGCTGAAAGTGGCGCCGTGGATGCTACCAATGAAATACCGGAAACCGATTATACCGTACCGCTTGGCACGGCAGTCCTGCGCCGCGAGGGCCGTGACGTAACGATTCTGGGGTGGCTTCTTATGGCGCACTTTGCCGTTATGGCCGCCGCCGGACTGGAAACCGGAGAGACAAGTGCGGAAGTAATTGATGTTCGCAGTCTTTCCCCCATTGATTATGAAACAATTGGAAAATCGGTGCGGAAAACCGGCCGCGTGGTCATTGTGGAGGAAGGCCCGAAAACCGGCGGGGTCGGCGCCGAACTGGCCGCCGGTATCATGGAACGGTTCGGTGAACACTTGAAGTCGCCGGTCGTTCGTGTGGCGTCTCCCGATGTTCCAGTACCCTTTGCGCCGGTTTTGGAAAATGCCTACCGGCCGGATCCAAAACGAATTATGGATGGTGTTCAGCGCCTGTTCAGGAAGTGAAAATAGTATGATGAGTAAAAAACAATTCCGGAGACGACAAACACAGACACAGGCTTTGTTCAAAAAAGCTGGAATCGTCATCACAAAAAAGGAAGCCGCGTTGATCGAGCCGGCCGATTTCGGTCTTGGCGACTATGCGCAAACCGGGTTGGGCGTCCTGGTCTATGTGAATACCGACCGATGCTGTGCCAAGGAACTGGCCCTGCGGCCGCACCAGACTTGTCCGGAACACCGGCATCCCCCCGTTGATAAAAATAATCCCGGCAAGGAGGAAACGTTCCGCTGTCGCTGGGGTGAGGCGTATCTCTACGTCCCGGGGAAGAAAACTGCCAAAACTCATGCGCGACCACCCAAGG
>CAYQNY010000225.1:0-5188 GCA_964418925.1 uncultured Verrucomicrobiota bacterium | reverse complement strand
GCTTTGAAATGCTTATAAATGAAAATATAATTTTCATGCATAATGCAGGCTAAGCCGCCAAGACACAAAGGTTGCCCGGTCACAAGTCGCCGGTCAAGACCTTTGACTTGCGACTATCCTCTATCCTTCGACTTTCGCTCCCTCAATCCAGGGCTGCCCGCAACTGCCGCCACAGGGAATCCAACGCTTGCGGAATGACCTTCACTTCGGCAATGACCGGCATAAAATTAGTATCACCCTCCCAGCGAGGGACAATATGCAAGTGGATATGATCTTTCAACCCGGCTCCGGCAATCGTGCCCAGATTGATCCCGATGTTGAACCCGTCAGGATGAACGGCCTTTTTTAATGCGGCGCAGGCCGTGGCGGCCAGCGCCATCATCTCGGCCGATTCCTCAGACTGCATGGTCTCCAGACTGTCCACGTGACGGTACGGCAAGGCCATCAGGTGTCCGTTATTGTACGGATACCGATTCATTACCAGCGCGCAGGTTTTTCCCCGGCGAAGCAGTAAATTTTTCTGATCTTCGCCGCTCTGCACGATGTCACACAAAAAACAGCCCGGCTCCCTGGATTTAAGGATATACTCCATGCGCCATGGCGCCCACATGCGTTTCATATTTTATTTACCTTCTTGTCCGACGAACGGGTTTATGAAATAATTCTTTGCAATAGATTCTGCGAAGTAGAATCTATCACGATTGAGGATGCGCGACAATAAAGGATTTTAAGACTGGAAGCTTGCCATGAACGCCGCCATACCGTCACCAAAAACCAGTACCAAGCACCGTGTTTTTCTGATTAACGGCGAAGACGAATTAAGCGTCGCCTCAAAAGCCAGGGAACTGATCCGCCGGATAATCCCTCCGGAGCAAGAAATGCTGGGACTGGAGACGATCAATGCCCGGGCGGATACCGTGGCGGAAGCAATAGCGTTTCTGACCCAATGCCGGGCATCCGTCCAAACCCTTGGCTTCCTTGGGAAACGGAAAGTGACCTGGCTGCGCAACGCCAATTTCCTGGACCAGAGTATCATCGGTAAATCCAAGGACGTCCACGAACATCTGAAATATCTGGCCGCTATCATTCAGGCCGGCTTACCCGCGGAACATGTGCTCGTAATCTCAGCACCGCTAGTTGATGCAAAGTCGAAATTCTATCAAGCCTGTAAAACCACGGGCACCGTGATCGGATTGGATACGGGCAAACCATGGCAACGCGATAAGTCGGCGTATAAATTCATCGTCAGCCTGTTCCAAAAAATCGGGCTCACTGCCTCACCGGATGTCATCACCGCGTTTTTACGTAAAACCGGGACCGATTCACGCCAGCTGCAGCAGGAAGCCGAAAAGCTTTCGATTTATCTGGGCGACAAACGCACGGCGCAACTCAAGGATATTGAGACCGTTGTTTCGCCCGCGCGGGAACTGTTCACCTGGGACCTGGACGATGCCGTCGCCAACCGGGACCTGGCGGCTGCCCTGCGCATCCTGCGCCAGTTGTTGTTTCAGAAAGAAGCACCCATCCGTCTGATCTTTGGTCTGGAGAGCCGGTTCCGCAGTCTGCTCGTATTGCGGGAAGGGCTGGACCGGGGCTGGGTCCGGATGACGGACCGGGGCATGCTGAAAGGCGCCATCACGCCGGAACAGGAGCAACTCTTCTTTCAGGCGCTCAATGACAACCGCCTGAAAAATCCTTATATCGCCGGCATACGCATCCGTCAAGCCGCGGCTTACACAATTGAAGCGCTGGATCAGTGCCGGCGCTGGATTCTGGAAACCCGCCGCCACCTGGTTTCCAGCAGTCTCCCCGCAGCATGGCTGATGGACATGCTGATTGTTAAAATCTGCCGCCGGTAAGGCCAAGCTGGGGTATAACAGACTGCTAAACCCAAGATTTATCTTGCGCCAAGGCTGTCCCCTACGCGAAGCCGCTTCCACCGTCGCTCCAGGAGCTATGGCGGACAAGTCGGCGGGACAAGTCGGTGGGCAGGCAAGATGAACAGGCTTAAACGATACGCTTCACGCGAAAAATGCGGGGTAAACAGTTATTTTCCTCGCTCAATCCTGTGCATCCTGTCAAAATGCACTGTTCCGGGGATACTGCTCGTGGCAAGGCAGGCTGTGAACACCTTGAGTCGGCCAGATTGTCATGCTATAAAAATCAGCCCTGGTAACCAGTGATTGAACATTGTTTTGGTGTACATATTCGACCACCTTAAGTATAATAATTATTTTAGAATATGATCACGCGTAATTAATCGAAGAGGATTTTCATATGGACCCCCGTACCCGCTGGTTGAATACCATGCATTTCAAACCGGTAGATCGTCCGCCGCTATGTCCCGGAGAACCCTGGCCAACCACCCGCCAACGCTGGGAACAGGAAGGCCTGTCCCCAGGCGCGGATCTCTGTGATTATTTTGGGACAGACCGTATTTCCGGCCGCCACATCGGCATTGAAACCGTCCTGTACCCGCCGTTCCAGGAAAAAATTCTCGAGGAAGGCGGTGAATATATCGTTAAAATCAATAACCACGGCATCAAGGTAAAAAATTTCAAGGACGAAGTATCCATGCCGGAATTCCTCGATTATCCGATCAAGGAACCGAATGATCTGCAGTGGCTCAAGGAAAAATTGAACCCGCATACCCCCGGACGGATTCAAGCGGACTGGCTCGCCAAGGCCCGCAGCATGCAGGCCGATAAACAGCTGCTCTTCTGCAACGGCGGCATGTATTTCGGGTTCCTGAACGAACACATGGGCACGGAAGCTTTGATGTACGCATACGCGGATTCCCCCGGCTTCATTAACGCCGTCAATGAACTGCAATGTTCCTGCTGTGAAATGGCGCTCAAAACCGCTCTCCCGAAAATCAAGCTGGATTTCATCGGTTACCATGAAGACATGGCTTACAAAAACGGCCCTTTGATTTCTCCCGCTATGTTCCGCGAATTCATGACACCTTACTATAAGCGGATTACCCGCCTGACCGACCCCCATGGCATTGACATTCATTTCATGGACAGCGACGGCGATATCCGGAAACTGATCCCGCTCTGGCTCGAATGCGGCATCAATATGTTTACCCCGATGGAAGTGGCGGCCGGCATGGACGTGGTGGCCATCCGCAAGGAATACGGTCACACGGTGATGATGACCGGCGGCTTCGATAAACGCATTCTCGCGACCAGCAAGGACGCCATCCGGCGCGAAGTGGAACGCCTGCGTCCGGTTATTGAGGATGGCGGTTATATTCCCGGTTGCGATCATGGCGTGCCCCATGATATTTCGCTCGATAATTTTCGGCACTTCGTCGAATGCCTGCGAACCGTTTACGGCATGTAACCCTGACCCCGGTGATCAGGGGGCTTCAGTTGGCTCGTATAAAAAGGCTGGTTAACTGATGGAACGTTATAAAATTCTGGTTGTGGATGACGAACCGGACCTGGTGGCGGCAGTGGTCAAAGTGATTTCCGCCACGGTGCCGGCAGATATTATTTCCACCTGCTCACCCAGTGAAGCCATCCAGATTTTATGCAAGGAACATATTGCCCTGTTGTTATGTGACATGGAAATGCCGGAATTTGACGGTAATGTCGTGCTGGCCCTTGCCCGTAAAAGCAACCCCAATATCGTATCTATTCTGTTCACGGCCCGCGCCGGCAGGGAAAGCGTCATCGAAGCCATCAACAAGGGCGGCATCTGGAAATATCTGGCCAAGCCGTTCAAATCCGCCGAACTGATCCAGATGATCAAGGATGGTCTCCAGCGATACGATGAAAGCATGCGCCATCAGCATCAGTTGAAAACACTGGCGCATGCCACCGGCCCCATGACACATATGGCCGCGGAACCGGCGACCGAGCCATCTCCGGCGAGCCCGCCCCACCCGGTTCTCAAAAAACAACCCCGGCCGGTTGTTGTGCATCATGCCACCGATGTCCCGTCTCCAGTAGATTCGCAGGCGCTCAAGCACAAGATTGACCGCCGCTATACCATTGTGCGACTGATCCAGGAGAGCGGCAGCGGCATTGTCTATAAAGCCCAGGACACCTTGCTGAATATGCCCGTGGCAATTAAAATACTTTCGCCTAAATTTATTCAGGAGGGGGGATCCATTGCAACGTTGCGCAATGAAGCGTGCATCGCCATGCAGCTTTCCCATAAACATATCGTGCGCCTGCATAATCTCCAGGAATATGAGGGCGGTTTTTACATGGTCATGGAATACATCGACGGGTGCACGTTCCGCAGTATTCTCAAGACCCAGGGCCAACTGCCGCTGACCACGGTCATCCAGGTGGCCAGCATTTGCGCCGATGCCATCGGATACGCGCATCGCCGGAATGTGCTTCATCATGACCTCAAGCCTGACAACCTGATGCTGACCCGGGATGGCGTATTGAAAATAATTGATTTTGGCCTGGCCTGCCTGGCGCATCCGGCGCGTAAAAATAAAATAATCAGCGGTACGCCGATATATGTGAGTCCGGAAGAAATCCGGGGAGACGCGCTGGACCAACGGTCGGATATTTTTTCACTGGCCGTCACCTTGCATGAATTGCTGACCGGACATATGCCGACCGCCGATGATGCCCACGCCAACGATCTGACGCCTTACTGTCCGGTGGTCTCATCCGCAATGCCTGCGACCCTGCGCCCCGTTTTCGAAAAGGCCTTGGCCCTGGACCCTGATCAACGCTGGAACACCGTCAACGAATTGGGCGATGCGCTGATCAAGGCCTCCGCCGACCTGAAGTCCGCGTAAATCCGCGTTATCGCGTCGCTAAGAAGCCAAGTGGAACTGATTCATCCAAGATCAAAGGGCTTAACATTCTGATCGCCAGGAGGATAAGTCCGAACGCTCCCTAAATCGAAATGAGACAAGTTTTTTTGACAGGATTAACAGGATGAACAGGATTGAGAGAGGAAAACAACTGTTTTGTCCGCATTTTCCCGCCTGAAGCGCGTCTTTTTATCCTGTAAATCCTGTCAAAATTCTCCGTTCCGGGGACCCTGCCCGTGGCGGGGCAAGCTATGAACACCTTGAGTTTACAAGGTTGCCACGCTATAAGAATCAGCCGCTAAGAAACCGAGTGGAACTGAAACATATTCCTTGTACCTATCAGGTACTCGACAGTCAAAAGTTCTCAGGGGGTTGCCAGCCATTAAAGGCCGGCATCCC
>CAYQNY010000224.1:0-5200 GCA_964418925.1 uncultured Verrucomicrobiota bacterium | reverse complement strand
CAAATATCCTTCCATGGATCTTGATATGATTCATACAAGTCTCATGAAACCCAAGCGTAAATTAATCAGAGATGCAATGAGCGAAATTGGCTTTACTGAAGATAGGCGTTACTTCAAGCATGCAGATACAGAGCTGTTCGTTGAGTTTCCTGTGGGACCACCAGCTGTTGGAGAAGAACCAGTTAAGGAGATACTAGAGCGACATGAGGCAACGGGCGTTCTTAAGATCATATCACCAACCGACTGCGTCAAAGATAGACTAACAGGATTCTTCCATGACGATGACCAACAATGCCTTGAGCAGGCAATTCTGGTTGCCCATCAGAATCAAATTGATCTCGAAGAGATCGAAAGATGGTCCAAAGGAGAAGGTAAAGGCGACTTGTTCAAACAGATTAGAGATAAACTAATAAAGAAAGCATAACCAGAGCATTCAGAGTATCGGCTCTTACGCGCCGAACTCTGATGCTTATCGTTAGAAAAACACCCATGCCAAAAATAAAGTTAAATAATATTCAGCTTTATTATGAAGTCCATGGCCAGGGAGTACCCTTGTTATTAATTGCCGGTCTTGGTTGCGACAGCCAAAGCTGGCAACCCATAATTAACGAGCTCGCCCCACACTTCCAGACTGTCATTTTCGATAATCGTGGCGCGGGACGCAGCGATATACCTGAATTACCCTACAGCATCCGCGATATGGCGGATGATACTTTAAAACTGCTTGATCATTTAAATGTTCGATCAACCCATATTCTTGGTTACTCCATGGGTGGCTATATCGCCCAGGAATTCGCCATTAGCTATCCGGAACGCGTTAATAAACTGATTCTGGAAAGCACTGCGCCGCTATCTTCAACCCGGAACAATATTCTTTTTGAAAACTTGCTTAAATGGCGCTTGGATGGCATGGACATGGCGTCCTGGATACGGGCCTGGTCATTCTGGTTATTTGCTCAGCAACGTTTTGAGGATAGCGGCTTTATGGATGCCTATATTAAAGGCGCCCTGGAATATCCATATCCCCAGGCGATCGGCGCTTTTAAGGGTCAAATTGAAGCTATGGCCGCACATAACACCAGTGGCGGGTTAAAAAAGATACAGGCTGAAACACTTGTTATTGAAGGGCAAAAAGATATTCTCATTTTACCAGAAGAGGCTGAAACGCTGGCCAAGGGAATTCCCAAGTGTTCCTGGTTGGTTATGGAAAATGCGGCTCACTCCGTACATGTGGAAAAACCGCAAGCATTTATCAGGGCTGTGTTGGATTTTCTGAGCTGAAGCTAGAGTCATATTTTTCTAACCAGCCACGCTCTCCGCGGAGCGGAGTGCATGGGACAACACCACCAAGGTCTTCTGCGGACCTTCCGCTGAACAGAACACGGAAACATTATGACAACCGGAACTCGCAGTTACGCCGTGCTGGCCAAACCAGCCGGGCCGTTATGCAACCTGGCCTGCCGCTATTGTTTCTACACCGAAAAGATTCATCTGTTCAATCCAAATTGCAATTGCAAGATGCCGGGGAATGTGTTGGAGGCTTACATACGCCAATACATCGCCATGCACGGCGATGTTGAAATCCAGTTCCCCTGGCAGGGCGGTGAACCCACGCTCGTGGGACTGGATTTCTTCCGGAAGGTGGTGGCCATCCAGCAGAAATACGGGGCGGGGCGCAAGATAACCAATACCCTCCAGACCAACGGCATCCTCCTTGATGATGCCTGGTGCGCCTTTCTGGCCGAACATAACTTTCTGGTGGGGATCAGCATTGACGGACCGGAACCGCTGCATGACCGCTTCCGGGTGGACCGGCAGGGCAAGGCCACCTTCCAACGCGTGCTGAAAGGCATTACTGCCATGAAGCAACATGGCGTGCGGTTCAACACGCTGACAGTCGTTCACAACCATAATGCCGGCCAGCCCCGCGAGGTTTACCGGTTTCTCAAAGAGATTGGCGACCGGTTCATGCAGTTCATTCCCCTGGTGGAACGTGAGCCGGGCGAGCACGAAGCGGCGTCAGGCCTGGACTGGAGCATGCCGCCAAGTCCGGATGGGCCTGACGTCGAACACCCGGTATCCGCGCAGAGCGTCCAGCCGGACGCGTGGGCTGATTTCTATATCACGATTTTTGACGAGTGGGTTCGCAACGACATCGGCCAACAGTTCATTCAGTTTTTTGACGCGACGCTGGGAAATTTCCTGGGGGCCGAACCGGGTATCTGCTACTACGCCGAAACCTGCGGACACGCCGCCGCCCTTGAGCACAACGGCGATGTGTATGCCTGTGACCACTTCGTGTACCCGGCCTACCGGTTGGGAAATATCCTTGAAACCCCGCTGGCGGACCTGCTCAATTCCCAGCGGCAAAAGGAGTTCGGCGCGGCCAAAGCCCGGGCCCTACCCCGCTATTGCCAGGACTGCGATGTGCTTTTTGCCTGTCACGGGGAATGCCCCAAAAACCGCTTTCTGAAAACACCGGACGGCGAGGCGGGCCTGAACTACCTGTGCCGGGGATACAGTAAATTGTTCCGGCATCTGGCGCCCTATATGCAACTAATGGCCGACCAGGTGCGATCCGGGCAACCGGCCACGGGCGTCATGGAAATTATCCAGGCCAACGAACACGACACGCCCGTTACCGCGGCCCAAAGCAACGATGGTTGAACATCGGAAACAAGTCCCACGGCCGCAACGTTCATTCGGGTTCTGCCCCTGTCAGCCGCCAGCGTTGATTTGAGGAAGCCCCGCCTCGCAAGGAAAGCCTCAGTTGCCGGACAACCCATAGGGGCCGGAATGCTGATACCCGCCCGACGACAACCAGAGGTGAATGTTGTTGGTCACATAAGCAACCGGATCGGCCAGGCCATCACCATCACTATCCCCGGCCGCCGGCTGATCCGCGCTAGTGGCCTGCAGAAGAACCGGGCCAACAGCCGCATAGCCGGAGCCGGACAGCCATACCTGCCAATTGCCGGAACTATACACGCCGGGGTCAGCCCGTCCGTCGCCGTCGTAATCGGCAGGCACCGGCGCCGCGTTCGTCGCCGCCCCATAGGCAAATGGCCCGGCACGGGTATAACCGGAGCCGGACAGCCAGATGAGCCAACCGGCAGCGCCAAAGAGAGCCGGATCAGCCCGGCCGTCACCGTCAAAATCAGCGGGGAAGATTTTGGGTCAGCCCTTAAGATAAAAGATAGCAGTCATAAGCCGACTTTGAAGAGACTGATCTCCCCTGGCACGCCGGCACCTTCACCCTCCTTCGCCTAAATGGCTTCCACCGTCGTCCGGCAGCCGCCGGACTATGGCGGACAAGTCGGAGGGCTTCGCATTGGTTTTGAATATATCAGGGCGGGTCCGGAAAAGCCAGCTGAAAGTCCCCCGTCTTTCCTCCAAAATAACATTCTAACATTCTGCAGAATGTTGGAATGTCGTCAGTGAGGGAATGGGGTCATTCCCATTGAAAAAGTCCAGCAGGGCGTTTACCTGTTTTCTGTTTTTGATGGAGCGGACGGGAGCACGCTTTCTCTTATCAGGGGATGGTGCGAGCAACGCAACCCGCCGCCATTGATTGCGACCTTATCATAAGGGATCTCTATAACCTTTATTCCCTTTTTCTTAAGCTCTTCCCCTATACGATGATGCTGTTTGTCGATAATGACCGTCTTGTCGTCGAGGACCAGGAGGTTGGCGCCAAGCTTCTTGGCTTCCTCCTTCGTGACCTCCACATAATCCCAATTTCTGATCGATTCAGGGAGAGCATCGATTATCCCCTGCGAACATCTGACCCCCAACCCGGGACGGACCAACGACAGCACGCAGTCCAGGTGCTCGAATTCCGGCGACAACTTGATTTGTTGGACCCTGTATTCCGGCCCCAGAAAATTCTGCAGCCATCTTGCCCCTTCAGGACTGCTTCCCCGCCCTGAAATACCAACGTATATATCACGCCCGTTGAGCAACACATCGCCGCCCTCGAGATAGATCTGATCTCTCCCGAAAACCGGAGACGGCACCGGCATAGAGATATAATTGGCTTTGCTTCCGGCCAGACGCTTCCGCAGGATCGGCCGGAGCGCGTAGCGCTCTTTGACTTTGAAGGGAATGCATAACGACGTCTCGATGACATTATTTCCGATGACAAGGACGGGGTCGCGGGCGTAGAAAAAGTGGCTCCCCTTCTGGACATAATCGAGGTATTTCATCTCTTCCGGACTGAGCCGGTGACTACGGTGGACTATAACCCCCTGCTTCTCTAACACCCTGGCAAGATTATCGATCTGCTCCTTGGCCTGTTTTACGTCCTCCGGTGCCAGCTTACGCTCATCAATGCCGCCATACTTTTTCATTTGTTCGATGTACTTGGGGTCATAAATAAACGAAACGGCTTCACAGTAACTCGGCACAAACAGGTCATCTCCGATCCCGACAATTACCTCCTTAAGCTTTCCCCACTCATGGTGAACAGCGATAGCTGTGTCCGGTTCCCCTGCTGAACCATCTGAACACCATAGGGAAAAACAAAACACACACGCCACAAACAAGACCATGGACTTCATATTCACCTCCATAATGTTGGCACGGGAATCGGGGTTACATCCGAACGGCGTGTTCATATTGGGTTTGAATATATCAGGGCGGGTCCGGAAAAGCCAGTTAAAAACAGGCCTTTTGATTGCATCTGTTTTCATCCCCCTGCCCCTCCATCATTGTCTGCCTCCATGATGTATCCCCTGATAATATATCATGGCCGCCAGCATGAATATCGTCAGTAGCCAATATGAAATTATTCCACCCGCCGACTTGACCTGGATCAATTTCAATTCCTGTTTTTTATCAGGTAAGCATTTCTTACTTGATGCAGTGCCCCAATAAATGGGGCCGAACATCGCCCGGCTGGTCCAAGTTCAACGCTCCGGACGCGCAGGGCATCGGATCAAGGGCATCAGGGTCCCGGATTTCAGTATTGCGGGCCGTACTTTTAAAAGTTTAACGATCTTCACCAGTCGGTTGGCTCCGGAACTGAAGTCCGGCTCGGCGATTAGCGGGTAACGGGCTCGATTCGTCGAGTAAATTGAGCGGGTTCCAAGAAAAAGACGATCGCTATTTGCTATGTGAAGAGACCGTTGAAGAACGGCCACGACAGAGCCCTTCGACAGGCCCGTTCGACAAGCTCAGGGTCCCGAGCACGGTCGAGGGG
>CAYQNY010000223.1:0-5205 GCA_964418925.1 uncultured Verrucomicrobiota bacterium | reverse complement strand
CTTACTAGATAATGATAAAAATGATATTTACCTAAGAGAATTCACCAGAAATTGAAGGCGGCTGGTATTGATCTCTGGTACATAGACTGCGATGGTGACGTTCGTCCCATTCTTCCATATATGATGGAAGGCGGAATCAACTGCCTGTTTCCCTTTGAAGTTAATGGATGCGCGCATCCGGCCGAATTACTCACAGAATATGGCAAGGATCTGCGGATCATGGGTGGGGTGAATAAAATTGAGCTTGGCAAAGGTCCTGAGGCCATCAAGGCTTATCTCAAGACATTAGCGCCCCTGGTTGAACGCGGTGGTTATATCCCATTCTGTGATCACCGTTGCCCGCCCAATGTAAAACCTGAAGATTATCTGTATTATCTTGATCTGAAAGAACATATGTTCGGCTAGCGACTTGGAGGGTTTGGCGTAGCCACAATCCAACAGTCTGTTAGCCGGTATGATTTATGGAAACCATATTTTAATTCATAAGTCTTTCAGGGCTAATGACTTTGGATTTTCGTTGCACCTGCAAAAACCGCATGCTTGCTTTGGGCTTCCTCTGGCCCCGAGCGACCTAAGTTACTCACGTCGAAGCCTTTCAGGTGACCTATGCCTTGAGAACGGAAACCATCATGACATTCGGTCAGGTTAGGCCTGATAATAACTTCATATTATGTGGCAATCTATTTGTTCCCACGTTTTATCCACACAGAGAGAATTGCGATATCAGATGGATTGACACCGGGAATCCTGGAAGCTTGGCCTAAATTTACCGGCTGAATTTTTATTAATTTTTGCCGAGCCTCAAACCGCAGCGTTTTTATTTTTTCATAATCAATCCACTCTGGAACATGTTGACGATCAATAACTTGCGATCTTTCAATAAACTCGTTTTCCCTGGCAATATATCCTGCATATTTGATTCTGATTTCAACTTGATTTTTTATCTCGTCCCGCAGATCTTTTCTGGCATCAGCGATGGTATCATAATGTACCAGTGGCCGGCGAAGAATCTGAGCTAAAGAATTGTTCCCATTATACGTTGTTAATAATCTGTTAATTTCTCCATTGATTTCAATTTCATCGGCTTTGATTTTATTAATATCATGTTGATTGATAATCCCTATATGTTCTGCAAATGGACGCATCCTGTAAACAGCATTATCCTGCCGTAAAATTAAGCGGTGTTCAGCACGTGAGGTAAACATCCGATAGGGCTCATCAATGCCCTTGGTAACGAGATCGTCAATGAGGACTCCAATATAGGCATCATTGCGACTGATGGAAATGGGATCCTGATGCAATACTTTCCGGGAGGCATTGACGCCGGCAATAAATCCCTGGGCCGCCGCCTCTTCATAGCCAGTGGTACCATTGATCTGTCCTGCAAAAAATAAATTTTCAACCCGTTTCGACTCCAGCGTATGAAATAATTGAGTAGGATCTACATAGTCATACTCAATTGCATAAGCAAGGTTCATAAATATAGCTTTTTCAAGTCCAGGTATTGAGTGAACCATCTGAATTTGAACGGATTCCGGGAGACTATTGGATATTCCATTAGGATAAACCTCAATAGAATCACGTCCTTCCGGCTCAATAAAGACATGATGCTGATTTTTGTCTGAAAATTTGACAATTTTATCCTCGATAGAAGGACAATATCTGACTCCTGTGGCTGTGATTTGTCCTCCATAAAGAGAGCTTTCCTTTAAATGATCTTGAATAATATTGTGTGTTTTTTCTGTAGTATGGGTTAAATAACATGGAATTTGATTCGTGCCAGGATCCCAAGGTCTCATTACGGAGTTAAAATGTTCCACGTGGAACATTGCAGCTAATCGCTTTTCTGCCGGCCGAGAATGTTCCACGTGGAACATTCTCCAATCATCTCTGGCAACTCTAGACATAAACGAAGGGGGCTCTATACCCGGCTGGATTAACATTCTTGAATAATCAATAGTATCTTTGTGAAGTCTGGGAGGTGTTCCGGTCTTAAATCGTCCAATACGAAATCCAATTTTCCTCAACGAATTGCCAAGTTCGGTTGATGATGCTTCGCCTTTACGTCCACCAGGAATTTGAACTTTACCTATGTGAATCATTCCATTGAGAAACGTGCCTAGAGCCAGAATAATTGATTTTGCATATATTTTTTCATTGTTTTGTATTAGAATTCCACATAATTTTCCATTTTGAATCAGTATATTTGTTACTATGGCTTCTACTATGGTTAAATTTTGTGTGTTGGCTAATATGGCCAACATGCGTGCAGAAAATAATTGTTTATCACACTGAATGCGTGTTGCCTGGACAGCGGGCCCTTTCTTTGTATTTAAAATTCTAAATTGTATACCGGAATAATCCGTGTTTCTGGCTAGCTCGCCTCCTAGTGCATCAATTTCAAAGACGAGATGTGACTTTGCTAATCCACCGACAGATGGATTACATGACATTCTGGCTACGGCATTTTTTTCTATGGTGATAAGTGCTGTTTTAACACCGCATCTCGCTGCAGCAAGGGCCGCTTCACACCCGGCATGCCCGGCACCCACGACAATAACATCAAAATATGAATTCATTTTCCAATACAGAATTTTGAAAAGATGGATGTCAGTAATTCGTCGTAATATGTTTTCCCGGTTATAGTTCCAAGTAATTCAATCGCCGCGCGGATTCTTGCTGTGCATAGGACGACAACATCATCCTCCAATGATTGGAGCATGGTTTCTGCAGCACCAAGTTCGGTGTTGACCGAAATCAGAATTTGCCTATGCCTTTCAGCAATAATGGCGTGGGGAGGCTTGGCGGAAATAGACCCCAGCTTGTGAGCTATCTGCTGACGTATTTCAGACAATCCCTTGTTTTGAATAAGGCACGATTGTATAGTTGTAAAACCTTCATTACCAACAAAATGTAATCTTTTGCCAAGATCGCGTTTGTTTAGTATCAATATACTTCGCTTGGGATTAAGATTCTGAATGTTTTTTTTATCTTCTTTATCAAATGGTTGGGAAATATCCATAAGATACAAATGCATATCGGCTTTCTGCATATATTGACGTGCCCTTTGAACTCCATCATTTTCAATTTCACATGTTGTAGCTCGTAATCCAGCCGTATCTACCAGACGAATAGGGATGCCATCCAGAATCATGGTTTCTTCAATGATATCCCGGGTGGTTCCGGGAGTGGGCGCGACAATGACACGGGCCTTGCCTAAAAGCGCGTTGAGTAAGGTTGATTTGCCTACGTTGGGCTTACCGGAAATGACTACAATGGCGCCTTCACGCAACAGATGCCCTTCTTCCCATGTATCAAGCAGGGTATGCAATTCCTTCTGGATATCCTGTAGCCGTTGCAATACATCAGGGATCAGTGCCGGCGATATGTCATCTTCAGAAAAATCGAGCCAGGCTTCTAAATCGGCATTGACAGCGACTAGTATGTTGTAAATATCGTTGAATGAATTACTTAGCTTACCCTCGAGCTGTTCCATGGCCGCGGATGCCGCCCGGTCCGAACGCGCCTGGATCAAATCCAGCACAGCCTCGGCCTGAACTAAATCAATGCGCCCATTAAGAAAAGCTCTCCGGGTAAATTCACCCGGCTCTGCCAGGCGCGCCCCTGCTTGCAGAACAGCTTGAAGAATTCGACGGGCTGAAATGATGCCGCCATGACATTGAAATTCGACCACATCCTCGCGCGTGTAACTATGCGGCGCCCGCATAATGATAAGAATGACCTCATCCACGATCTGACCGGCATATCCCACCCAGCCATGGATAGCGGAGAACCGCGGCCGTTGAGAAGGACGCGGCCCGGAAGCCGTCAACAGGCAATCGGCAATGGACAGGCTGGCGGGACCGGAAACCCGGATGATGGCAATCCCGGCCTCTCCCGGAGCGGTTGAAATCGCGGCTATCGTGTCAGACGTCATGTGCCTCCTTACATATCAATCCGAACCGATTGTATGCCAAGCGGCGCTTAGAAAAAGTCTTTTTTCTAACTGTTGCCGATGGCATTAAAAAAATGGCACCGATGTTTATATTACTTGAATGAGCCCATTACTCCTGGTATTATAAAAAGATGAAATTGGATCGCTCAAAACTGTCGATTGTCGCACTCCACGATTCAACTGATACCGAGTATTGGGCAAAATGCCCCCACTTGGAGCGACTGCGGGCGATCCAGACTGACCGACAGGTTGCTTATGGCCGCGCAAGTACTTCCAGACGACTTCAAAGAGTTCTTGAAGTTGCTGAACGAATTTGACGTTCAGTATCTCCTCATCGGTGGTTACGCCGTTGGATAGCACGGATACCCGCGAGCTACGGCGGACATGGATATATGGGTCGCAATCACTCCTGAGAACGCAGCCAAACTTGTTGATGTTTTTCACCGTTTTGGAATGAGCGATCCCAAGTTGACAGCTGATCTCTTGCAGGAGCGGGGCAAAATCATCCGCCTGGGTGTACCACCGATGCGCATAGAGGTCCTTATGGATATTGACGGCGTCGACTTCCAGGAATGCTATGCCGCCCGCTTGACCGTTGAGATCGACGGTCAGAAGGTCAACTTGATCTCTCAGAAACATCTTCGCAGGAACAAGCGGGCTTCTGCTCGGTACAAGGATCTTGACGATCTGGAGAACCTACCCGAAGAAGACCCGGCAAACCAAATGATCGATGGCGACTCGAAATAGCCGCGTTGCACGAGTCTATTCCGAGTGCATCATCCAAATCGTTGGGCAACTATCTTCCGAAGATGCGCCTTCGGAAAAAGTGCCAAGAAAACAATCAACGTAAGTTGATTATTAAGAATGATTTCTGCATTTTGCAGAAATCATAAAAGATTAAAGAAAGGAAATTACCATGTATTGTTTATTGTCATTGCTGATGCTTGTTTTGGTGGGTTGTGTTCATACCGTACCGGTCGTTGATGAAAAGAATGACTTGGCCGCCGCGATCGAAGAGGTGCGGCAAAACCTGGCGGAAAAACTGGGCAAAACGATTCCCAGCATCAACGTCCTGATCAACACACCGGTTGGATTATATTATACCAGTGCCGGTCAGAAAGAATTCAAAACCACGCCGAAAACAAATTTCCGCTTTGCCAGCAACACCAAGCTTTTCACGGCTACAGCCATTCTTAAAATGCAACAGGATGGCTGGCTCAATATTGACCAGCATATTACCGAGAATATTC
>CAYQNY010000222.1:0-5223 GCA_964418925.1 uncultured Verrucomicrobiota bacterium | reverse complement strand
ATTTGCCTTCTCATCCTATCTATGGCGGGCAGGCTGGCGGAAAATTCCTATACCTGAACTTACCTCGCTTCGCTCGGAACTTCAACGCTATCGTTCAGCTATTCGTTATGCTTCTTTTGCCAGCCAGCAACGGGCTAAGTGTCCCTGCCCTACCTGGACCAGTTCCGGCTCGCGCTGGCGGCACACATCCCGGCACTGCGCACAACGCGGATGGAACCGGCATCCGGACGGCAACCGCGCGGCATTGGGTACGGAACCTGCAATACCTTGCAGTCCGCCAGTAGCGCCCGCCAGGCTCGGAACAGCTTCCAGCAGGCCGCGGGTATAGGGATGGCCCGGCTGGCTTAGAACCTGTTCAGTGGGTCCGGATTCCACAATCCGGCCGGCATACATCACGTAAATCCGGCCGGCCACGCCGGCAACCAGGCCCAGGTTATGCGTGATCAACAGCATGGCCATCCTTAATTCGTTCTGCAGGGAGACCAGCAATTCCATGATTTGTGCCTGGATGGTAACATCCAGGGCCGTGGTGGGCTCATCCGCCACGAGCAATGCCGGCCGACAGGCCAGCGCCATGGCAATCATCACGCGCTGCTGCATGCCGCCGCTCAGTTCATGCGGATAGGCCTCCAACTGACGTTCCGGGGCGGACAATCCCACCAGTTTCAGCAGGCGAACGACTTCATCGTGAACCGGCGTTCCGGTTTGATGCAGGCGGATGGCCTCCGCGATCTGCCACCCCACACGGAAGACCGGATTAAGCGATGCTCCCGGTTCCTGAAACACGTACGCAATGCGCGCGCCCCGCAAGCGCCGCAACTCGGTAGCGGACATCCGCAGTACATCGCGGCCTTCAAACCTGATTTGTCCGCTGGTAATAATACCCGGCGGCGACGGCACCAGGCGGGCCAGCGCCAGGGCCGTGACGCTTTTGCCACAACCGCTTTCCCCGACCAGGGCCACGGTCTCGCCCGGCTGGATCGAGATACTCACGCCGTCCACGGCGCGGGCAGGCCGGTTGCCGGCGCCGAATACCACGCGCAGATCGTCCACTTCAAGCAATGTGCTGGCGTTTCCATCCATAATAAACGTCATTCCCAATTATGGTGCTAACAATCAAAGTTTACACCCGGATAACAGGTATTCAGCACTTAGGAGTCAGAATGAGACTCAAAATCATGCAAGCACCCTGTTGTCGGGATATTATTCTGAATACTGACTCCTGAATTCTGGCTTCTGATTTCATATGTTTTCCGTCCGCAGGCGGGCATCCAGGGCGTCGCGCAAGGCGTCGCCCAGCAGGTTGAACGCCAGCACCACCAGGAAGATGGCAATCGTCACGAACGTCATTTCCCACCAGACGCCCTGCCAGAGCCGCAGGCGGGCGCTGTTGATCATCAACCCCCACGAGGGCTCGTTCTCCACGCCGATGCCCAGGAAACTCATGAAAACCTCCGTGCCGATGGCCGCGGGAAACCGGAGTGTAAACGTCACAATGACAACATGCATAATATTCGGCAGGATATGCCGGAACATGATACGCCCCGAACCATATCCCAGCGCGTGGGCGGCCTCCACGTAAGGACGCTGTTTATGCTTGATGACCTCGCCGCGAATCAGACGGCAGACACCGACCCAGGTTGTCAGCCCGATGCCGAGGAACACCCCCAGCAGGCCGCGCCCGGCCAGCATGGAAATGGCCAGTATGAACAGCAGGCTGGGCATGGAGGCAAACGTGGAATACAGCCAGACAATGACGTCATCAATCCAACCGCCGAAATAGCCGCCGAGACATCCCAGCAACACACCGATCGGAATGGCAATGAGGGAAGTCACGATACCCACCAGGAACGCGATGCGCGCGCCCTGGATCAGCCGCTGCAGCACGTCCCGGCCCAGGCCGTCGGTGCCCATTAGGTGCCGGTAACCAGGCGGCTGGTATTGGTCCTCCAGGTGCGTCTGTTGATAGGGCGGTGTTTGGTCCCCGGCCCGATATACGCGATAGACAACCTCGCCATACATTGCCAGGGCGGTAAAAACCATGACCACACCCAGGCTGGCCATTGCCAGGCGGTTTTGGCGCAGACGTTGCCAGGCGGTCGTCTCCGCGGCCGACGGCGTTTTCCGCGCCGGCACAGGATCATACGTTTGGACGATAGTCTTCATTTAAGACATTTTGTTGAAACCGTTCGTCGTTCGTGGTTCTTTGTTCTTCGTTTAAGATCAAACGGAATCGACAACGACGAACCAGGAACGAAGAACCTAGAACTATTATTTCCAACATTCCGCGTCCCTATGGGACGCTAATAATCTTCATCCCAATTTCACCCGCGGATCCACCCAGGCATAGCAAATATCCGTGACCAGGTTCGCGGCAATAAATAGAATGGAGCCGACCAGCACCACGGCACGCACGACGTCAACATCCGCGGAGTTCAAGGCATTAACGCTGAGGTAGCCCAGGCCGGGAATACCGAAAAAACTCTCCAGCAGGAGACTGCCGGTATAAAGGAACGGCAAGGCAATCATCACGTTGGTGATGATCGGAATCATGGCGTTCTTCAGCACGTGCCGGAACAGCACGCCCTTCCGGCTGACACCCTTGGCAAACGCCGTGCGGACATAATCCTTGTACATTTCGTCCAGCATAACCGTGCGGTAAAAACGGACATTGGCCCCCAGCCCGCTGATCACGCCAATCACCACCGGCAGAAGCAGGTAACGCCACGATTCAAAACCCCAGAGCGGAAACCAGTGCAGGCGGTAAGCCAGCAGGTATTGACCCGCCACAATCCAGACCAGGTAATTGATGCTCATCAGCGCCACCGTCAACACGACCAGAAAGCGGTCAATGAAAGTGTTTCTGAAAAAAGCGCAGACCAGCGCCAGGACAACGGACACGATCAATTCAACGGCCAGGATCGGAATGGTCAGCGCCAGCGAGGGCAGAATACCCTGCCGCAGGAGACGGGACACCGGCTGATTCATACTGCTGGAAACTCCGAAATCCAGCCGGGCAATCTGTTTCAGATAGAAAACCAGTTGCGAATCCAGCGGATGCGCCATGCGGCGCCGGAGCTTCATGGATCGGATTTCCAGCGGCTGGTTCTCGACCTTGAATATCAGGCTTAATGCTTCCGTACCAGTGCGCACCGGCAGGTGGATGGTTCGCCAGCGCGGGGAACATGGCAACGGGATTTGCCGATATTCAATAATCAGCACGCTATCGGCCGGCGACTGTTCCCGCGTCTGCAATGTTGTGACACCACCGGCGGTCAGCCGATAGGTGACGCTTAACTCATAACGGGTTGCGGGCAACAGGGCAAATTCCAGGGGCACAGGATATAAAGCGTTATCCTTGAGAACCAGCCGACCCGGATCATGGCCGGCCGGTCCGGCAAACGCCGCGCCCGGCACCCGGCGCCAGGGCCCGATGCCGGTGGCAAACGCCTGGTCGGCCAGGGCCCGGGTGCGTGCCCACCAGCCGCACAGGAGGGGCTTATTGAACCCGCGCTGTTCGTCAAATTCCTCCAGCGCCCGCGGGCTCACATGCTTGCCCAGCGTCATCGAGGCCGGACTGCCGCCGACCAGGTTGAAGAGGACAAAGGTAATCAGGATGACCCCGCCCAGCGTGGGCAGCATCTGCATACAGCGTTTGAGGATGTAGCGGATCATAAGAGATTGCTGACTGCGGGTTTATTCATCCGCCGGGCTTTTGACGGCCAGGCCGGGCCGGTTAAGAACATGCGTGTAAATCATCGTGGTCGCCACGTTGGCGTGGCCCAGTAATTCCTGCACCGTACGAATATCGGAACCGGCCTGCAAAAGATGTGTGGCAAAAGAATGCCGGAATGTATGACAACTCACCTGTTTGGTAATCCCCGCCTGTTCCACCGCCTGCTTTACCGCCCGATATAGAAGCTGTTCGTTGATATGATGGCGACGCACCTTGCCACTGCGCGGATCCACCGAGAGCGTTTTGGCGGGAAACACATACTGCCAGCGCCATTCCCTGGACGCATGCGGGTATTTTCTTTCCAGTCCCGGCCAGAGATAAACCGCGCCATTGCCCTGTGCCAGATCCTGCTCGTGCAAAACCTTGACCCTGCCCAGATATTCCTGCAAGGGCTGAAGATAACGCTCCGCAAGCATGGTGACGCGGTCCTTCTGGCCCTTGCCGTTCCGGACCATGACCTGCCGCTGGGCAAAATCAACATCCTTGACCCGCAGACGCACACATTCCATCAGGCGTAATCCACTACCATAGAGCAGTCCGGTCATAAGGCTATAAATTCCCTCAATCCTGGTCAGCACGGCGTTGACCTCTTCACGCGTGAGAACCACCGGCATCCGTTGCGGCCGCTTGGCATGGGTAATTTCATCCAACTCGCCGAACGGCTGTTTCAGCGTCTCACGATACAGAAAAACCAGCGCATTCAAAGCCTGATTCTGGGTGCTGGCGGAGACTTCCCGTTCCACGGCCAGATAATTCAGATACGCCTTCACATCGGCGGCGCCCTCCAGGTGGCGCGGATCGCGATAGCCATGGAATGCGATAAACCGATGCACCCAATCCAAATAAGTGCGTTCCGTCCGGTAAGAATAATGCCGGGTACGAATTTCGGTGGTCATGGCTTGAAGAATGGCGTCATACCGGCGTTCGACCTCGCCCGGCGCCACCACATCCCGAAACGATTCCTTGTGTTCGGGTAAAATGGAACTCTGCATCGCACAGCTCTCCGGCACAGCGGGATCGGAATCTGTCGGCAATGGAGCCGTTGGCCGGAAATTCGGTAGAAACTGCTCATACAGCAGGCGCAGGGCATAACGAGCTTGTTTAACTTGCCAATCCTTGATACCAGGCCGGCCGGCCAGATCCTTGAGAAAAGATTCGATCTCCTCGCGGGACCGTTGTTTCAGAGGTTTGGCCGGCATATGGGTTAAGAAATCCTTGGCCCATTGGATATAGAACCGGGCATGCTCGGGATCAACCTTATGTTCCTCCACACACGCCTGATAAGCCTTCCAGAAAATATCGGAATTTTCATTGACATTCATGTGGAAATCACATAAAAATATACTATATTATTCAATACTTTCTTTTACCTGAGCACTACTATACTAGATATCATTCTTATATTGCAATACAATACTAATTACTAATATATGTTAAGTCTCAAGAGAATAATCAAAAGGAAAGGAGAACATCATGTGTGATAAATG
>CAYQNY010000221.1:0-5304 GCA_964418925.1 uncultured Verrucomicrobiota bacterium | reverse complement strand
CTGACATAGTCACACTTTATAAAGTGTGATTATATTATCAACGAAACAATCGTGCAAATTTTGTGACGACATGCACTATGGCTTCGGTCTCCCCTCTGCCTTTTCTTGCTGGAGGAGAACGCCGGCCATCACCAGCGGGAGTGAAGCGCAGCGGAATTCCCGTCTGTATGCATGGCTTTGTTATGCTTCATCATGCTGCATTGATTCCCACAAATCCTTATCAAAGGGAGCGCTTCTTCCCTGGCAGTTTTCACGATGACATAGTTGGCAGCTCTTAAAATCAATCTCTGTTGGAAAGATTATACCTGATACGGATTTATTGGGTAACATCAAAAATGAATCCGTCAGTCTTACTCCAATAAGATCTTCAACATCCCCGAAAATAGAGAAAAGTTCTTTCTGTTGTTCAATAGGCCAAACAGTCACATCGCCAGAACCCGGTTGCATAGACGCTGTTTTTTCTATTTTGTATTTTCGAGAAAGGTACTCATTAAGATGTCTTCTGCTGAAACCAAGAAGAGTTTCTTTGATTGTATCTAGCCAGTACTTCTTTAGAAAATCCTCTTGAGGAAGATCGATCCCATCAACTTCGCTACCACAGGTAGCAACATATGCAAAAACACGCTCAACTGCGTCTAATTTCTTTCTTAATACATGACTTCTAAATATAGTCTCGCTTATCGAAATAGTATCTGTTCCTTTTTTGTCAATGAAGCATTCCTTGAAAAGAACTTTAGGTTTCCCTATTTTTCCAATTGCATCAACAAGGCTTTGAAATTCTTTTGCATCATCAGTCCCTTTTTCAACATGATTTATTTTAAAAAGATCATCGACGTTCAGTTCAAATGGAATATCAGTAAGAACTTTCATTTCTCATTTCCTTTAAGCATAACGACAGAAGTCACGCGCGGCGCGGATGCGACGTCGCGTGAACTTCTTGGTTGGCCTCATGAGTTGATTGCTCCCTTTCCGTGCTCAGATACTGAATGAGCCTGTCAGGGAAATTGACCGTCATGCCGTCGACACCCGCGCGCACTACTTCCCGCATCACTTCTTCAGATGGCACGCCCCAAACCCTAACCGTGAGGCCTTCTTGGTGCAGGCGCCGCACCAGCGTTGGGGTCACCGCGCTCGCCTTGGGACACAACTGGGCGACTCCCGTGTGCTTTGTAATTGCGATGATCTCCTCCGTGATTTCCCGCACCAGCCAACCGGTGGAAAGATCGGAGGCGTATCGGCGAACCTCACCCAACCTTGCGATCTCAAACGCCGTGATTGTCACGTGGTGCTCCGCGCCATATTTCCGGATCTCATCGACAATACGCCTGGAAAACCCGGCCTTTATGCTTTTGATCTCCGTGTGGAGGTATGCCCGTCTGGCATATCGTTCGAGAACCTCTGTGAATGCGGGAATCCGTTCATTGGCAAACCGTGAATCAAACCACGATCCGGCATCGAGCCGCTTTAGGTCGGCCAACGAGTGCTTGGCTACAGGTCCGGTTCCACTGGTGGTCCGGTCAAGCGTCTCATCGTGAATGACCACAGCATGTCCGTCCATTGCCGCATGAACATCCAGTTCAATGTGACGCGCCCCCATCTGCAGGGCAAGATCAAAGGCCGCGAAGGTATTCTCCGGCGCATAGGCAGATGCTCCCCGGTGGGCAATGGATAAAAAGTCCGATCTTGCCATTGTATCGTTCCTCGGCCAACGTTAAAGCTCACTGGCGGGGATGAAGCGCAGCGAAATCACCGTCCAGTGCAGCGTCTGGTTGGAGCATCTTTCTCATTTCTTTTGCAGTAGTTGCAGGAGACGCCTTGGGTTATCCGTGTAGATTCGGTCAACACCCATTGCCAGAAGCGCCTTCATTCTCTTTATGTCGTTTACTGTCCATGCACCGACCTCGAGTCCAGCTTGGTGAATCTTGTCTACTATTGCCTTTGTTATCCCCTTGTGGTTGATCACGATGGATTCGAATCCTTCTTGTTGGATAATCTTAAGATCCCTGTCAATGTTCGCATTTGCCGGCCGATCCCAAAACACAGGGACCAATTTTGCATATGTCTTTACTTCCTTCATCTTACGCAAACTACCGTCGTTGAACCCAACCCATTTCTCAGCCTTCAGTTCCCTGATAATCATGATTGCCTCTTTGACGCAATCCGCTTTTGGCTGAATCGATAAGCGTGTCTCGTTCTGGTGCGTGATTAACCGAATAACATCTGACAACAACGGAATGTTTGCAGACGGACATTCTTTCAGCGTGAGTTTGTTGAACGTGCGGAAATTATGGGCTACATCGACTGATTTCAATTCTTCATATGTGACCTTGGATACTTGGAGATTCCTGTCACCGACTCTCCCTGTAGCGGAGTCGTGAATCACGACAATTTGGTTGTCCTTTGTCTTGTAGATATCAAGCTCAATCCAGTCAACACCAAGAGAAAGAGCACTCTTGAATGCTAGAATTGTGTTCTCGGGATACTCTGCGGAATTACCTCTGTGGGCTGTAACGCCATTATGTTTGAACATATTCTGTTCTGAAAATGCGACGCTCATCAATACACTCATTATGGTCAACGCAAACACGAAACGAATCATTTTTTTTATTGCCCTAACGATTGCCTTCACGGGCGGCGGTACGCCGTACCGTGCAAGGCCTGGTTCGATTCAGTTGCGTTGCTCTCCGGACTGCTCCACGAACGTCCTGTGGCAGCGCTCCCACAGTGCGGCCATTCGCGTGACTCTGTCGGGGTGTTCGTGCGCCAGATTGTGGAGTTCAGACCGGTCCGATTCCATGTTGTATAGCTCCCATTTGCCGTTGTGCACGGCAACCAGTTTCCATTTGCCTACACGAAGCGCACGATGGCCGATGTGTTGAAAGAAGATGCACTCCCGGTCAATGTCGCAGTCCTCATGGATTGCACGCACCAGGCTCACGCCGGCCAGCGGCGGGCAGTCCTTTCCCCGCCACGCAGGGTCGGCCCCCTGGCCCGCCAGATCAAGCATGGTCGGAACGATGTCAACGAAGTGGCTGGGCGCACGGCGCAGCTCCCCCCGCGCCTGAATGCCTTCTGGCCAATGCATGATCAAGGGGGACGCCACACCACCTTCATGCACCCATGACTTGTGGTAGCGGAACGGGGTGTTTGCCGCTGTAGACCAACCCGGCCCTAGGCATAGGTACGATTCTCCGGACCCCGGCACCGCATTCTTGTCATGTCCGTCGCCCCGAATGATCTGCTCGGCACTCGCCCCGTTGTCGGAAACGAACATGGTAACCGTGTTCTCCCACTGCCCCATTGTCTTCAGTTGCTCGATCACCCGTCCGGCCTCGCGATCCAATCGGTGAATCATGGCGGCATGGATTTCCATCTTCCTGGCTTGGAATGTCTGTTGCTCGGCATTCAGGCTTCGCCAACTGACGGCTTTCGCCGCTTCTCCCGTGCCAATCCGCTCGGCGAGCTCCTTGGGAGAGAGGTTCCATCTGGGTTTCGTGTTCGGTTGCCGAGGAGACAGGTCGCAATTCACCACACCCATTTCCGCCAGCAGCTTTATTCTTACATCGCGAACGTTGTCCCAGCCCCGGTCATACTTCCCACGATAGAATGCGATGTCTTCTTGAGGGGCATGTAGCGGGAAATGTGGAGCGATGAAAGCCAAGTACATGAAGAACGGGCTGTTTGCATGATTGCGGACGTGCTCATTGAGAAAGGTCACGGCATGATCTGCAATCGCAGTCGATGAGTAGTACCCATTCCCCGGTTCAACAGGCGGCAGCGGCTCATCGTCCAGGCTGTGTTTGCTGACGGCGAAGTTGCGATCGTAGTCGCGGATGTAGTATGAGCGATCGAACCCGCCTTGCGCCACCGGCATAGGGAACTGATTGACGTGCCACTTCCCGGAATGGTAGGAGCGATATCCAAGGGGCCGCAGATAATGTGGAACAGTTCTGCCCCAATTCGGCAAACGCCCGTCCTCCGACACCTTGGGTACCTGCTGATAATAGTTGCCCGTTAGAATACATGCGCGCGAGGGCCAGCACCGTCCCGTGGAGTAGTGCTGCGTGAACCGCACACCGTTATCTGCCAGGGCGTCGAGATTCGGAGTCGATATCTCCCCTCCGTAACATCCCGCATCCGAGAACCCCATGTCATCAGCGACAATCACAAAGAAATTCGGTCGCTTCATTTTTCTACTCTCTTCTTGAATCGAACACCGCAAATCAGCGGCGCGGTTTACCGCGTACGTTGGATTTACCTGGTTCGGCAGACTGTTGTTGAGTCGTATCGCCATCACAGGAGCTTACGCTGCGATGAAGTACTTCCGAATGGACTCGTATCCACTCCGCATGGTGCCATCGGCTTCTATACAACCCATAAACCCGACCTCGCTAACAGGGCCGAATTCGGGACGATGGCAATCGGCAACAAGACTGTGGTGCAAGATATGGATTAGAAAGCCGACCTTACGCTCAACCAAGGCGGAGAGTTCGCCATTCAGCGTCTGGAGGCGTGTGTCGTCGTCCGGACTACCCCAACCGGTTTCTCCCGCAAACATGGGCTTTCGTACTCGGTTGGCAAATTCGACACAAGAATCGTCGGCTGCGCTGGCGCCGTACAGGTGGGGCGTAAGGACGTCGCACAATGGTTCGACCATCTCCATCTGTGTCAGGCGTGGCGAAACGCCGATGGTGATAGGGGCCAACGCGCCTTTGTCTTTCGCATGGTCGCGCAAGTTCCCTAGCCAGGGGAGGAATACGTCCTCTCTGCCACTGTTGAACGGCTCATTACACAGATCCCAGGCGAGAATCCGCTCGTCGTTGCCGTGGGGCGACACGAGATCGTCCACATAGCGGAGGAAATAGTTCACCTCCCGCTTGGGGGCGTTCCAGTAGGAGATCATCTCGGCAGCGACGCCGCCGAAATCCGGAATGCTGTGCCAGTTGTTGAAGAGGCACGGCATGGCACGCAGCCCCAAGCGGCCAACTATGTCGAGGGCTTTCCCGAAGTTGCCGACAAACCGATAGCGGTCCCGAAGGTAAGCGTCAAATGAAAGCCAGAGCCGGACCGCAGTCGTACCTGGGAAATACTCCTTCGCTCGCCCAAGCTCGATGGCGAACAGCCGCTCATCGAATTGGCACCAGATTTCAACTCCGGTAGCGGCGTAGCTTGGCTGATAGCCAAAGCCCCGCACCCAACAGAACGATTTATCGACAAGCTCTACCACGTGGACATCCTTCTATTCTTCTACTTTCCCCGCCGAACATATATTGACAGGGTCGGGAGAAATAGGGTCAGCCCTTG
>CAYQNY010000220.1:0-5305 GCA_964418925.1 uncultured Verrucomicrobiota bacterium | reverse complement strand
GTCACGCGTTTCGCGTGAGCGGCGCTCAGGAGCGCTATACTCGTGTATGCGCCCTAAGCGCCAACAAAGCAGCGGGGTCAAGATCACACGTGATCCGTTTTGCCCAATCCGCACCGCTTGTTTCCTATACCTACACATGCACCCTGTTCCCAAGGATGACGCAACCCTGATCCCAAAGGTCGGTACCTGTAAAAAAAGGTTGATTACCAGAAGCGCAATGGTTAAATTCAGTATAGGAGAATGATATCATGTCCAGCAGTTGCGGAACTTTATTCAAGGTCACGACATTCGGCGAGTCGCACGGCCAGGCGGTCGGCGCCGTGGTGGATGGATGCCCATCCCGCCTGCCCCTGAGCGAGGCGGATATTCAGCCCCAATTGGATCGGCGCCGGCCCGGCCAGAGTAGCGTCACTTCATCCCGGCAGGAAAAGGATTTGGTGACTATCCTGTCAGGCGTGGACCACGGTCTGACTCTGGGATCACCGATTGCGCTGGTCATCGAAAACACGAATATCCGGCCCACCGATTACGCGGCAACAGTTGCGGCCCCCCGCCCTTCCCACGCCGATTTCACGTACAAAATGAAGTACGGCATAACCGCCCGGAGCGGCGGCGGTCGAGCCGGCGCCCGGGAAACGGTCGGCCGCGTCGCCGCCGGAGCCGTGGCGGAAACGTTTCTCAAAACAGACCATGGCGTGGATATCACGGCCTGGGTCAGCTCGCTGGGCACAATTGACGCTCCGGACCTGACGACCGCGCCATTGACCCGCGCGCGCATTGACGCCACGCCAGTCCGATGTCCGGACCCGCAGGCCGCTGCGCGGATGATGCAAGCCATTGAAACGGCCAAGCGCGACGGCGATTCCCTTGGCGGCATCATTACCTGCGTGTGCCGGAACGTGCCGGCCGGCTGGGGCGAGCCCGTATTTGACAAACTGAGCGCCTTACTGGCTCACGCCGTGGTATCTATTCCAGCGGTCAAGGGATTCGATATCGGGTCCGGCTTTGCCGGCACGCGCCAGC
Organism: uncultured Verrucomicrobiota bacterium; assembly: GCA_964418925.1. Taxonomy (GTDB): domain Bacteria; phylum Verrucomicrobiota; class Kiritimatiellia; order JAAZAB01; family JAAZAB01; genus CAYQNY01. Next base: position 4,282 of record CAYQNY010000220.1, on the reverse strand, counting down.
GCGGCTCGGAACACAACGACTTGTTTATCGCCAAAGACGGCAACCTGGAAACAGCCACCAACCGCAGCGGCGGCATCCAGGGCGGCCTGAGCAACGGCGCACCGATTATCTTCCGCGTGGCTTTCAAGCCCACCGCCACCATCGCCAAAGAACAGAACACCGTCACCTACGACGGCCAGTCCATCGCACTGAGCCTGCAGGGACGCCATGATCCGTGCGTAGTCCCGCGGGCCGTTCCCATAGTGGAAGCCATGGCGGCTCTTGTTCTGGCCGACGCCGCCCTGTGCCATGTGTCCCGGTAAGACCTGGCCGAATTTCTTTTCCTTCAGAGACGGATCCGCCTGTGGAGGACAGGCTCAAGTGTTCAGTGTTCGGGCTCGTGTTTCGTAGCAAAGTCTACTTTGCTACTCTGCGAAGTATCGCTACGAAGCACGAGCGCCGAGTAGCAAAAGATTGTTCCGTCCTGAACGCTGAACACCTGAATATATTACTATTCATCTACAGCTTGTTTTCTTGAGAAAATTTTGGAGTGCGGGAGCCATGCTCCCGCTTTATCCAGCGAATTTACCGCGGCGGACGAAGCAAAGTGCAAGCTTCAGCTTGCGCACTCCAAAGTATGTCGCACATTACATTTGGTTGCCACATCGCCAAGCCACGCGAACCGCGTGGGATGCAAGTTCACCACGTCCAAGGCATGGTGGCCACTTAGCGCCTGCGGCGCTGACATGGCACACTCCATAAAAAATCTTTTTGGTTGCGGCTATGCCGCGTCCAGAATTCTGCGTCTAAAAAAGCTTTTGGAGGAAATTCCTGGCCGGGTTTAAGACCGGGCGGAAACGATTTTCCGTTTTCATCTGGAACCAGATCATGTACAGGACGACCGTGAAAACGGCGGCAAGGGCAAGGAAAATCCGGAAATGGCGCGACGCTGACGCCGCGGCCGGCTCGTCCTCGTCTTCAGTTACATCTTTTCCAGCCGACGGCGCGACTTCAACCAAAGCCTGATTCTTTCGATTCCGTTGTTCGCTGCGCAATACTGTGCTGGCGCGCGGCGGCAGCGGCATTGACACGGGAAATCGCCCGGCTATGCACTGATCAATATCGTCAAGCGCTTCATGCCAGTTGTGCTGGCGGTCATTCCGGTCCTTGGCCATCATTTTTTCGATGAGCCAGGTCACATGCTCGGAAACGTCCGGATGACAGTCCATAGGATCCGGCACATAGTCGGTGAGACTGCGCACCATGGCGGAAACGCCGGGAGTATCGGCAAACGGGGCATGCCCCACGATATAGTGATAGAGTGTGGCGCCCAGCGCATAGATGTCGGCGCGGCAATCAACACGGGATTCACCGCGCACCTGCTCCGGCGCACAGTAATGCGGCGTGCCGATAATCGAACGCGAGATAGTAATAGCCATGGCCGACTGATCAATCATCTTGGCCAGGCCGAGATCGGCTACTTTCACCGTGCCGTCGCCATCAATCAGGATGTTGTCCGGCTTGATATCGCGATGAACCAGCCGGGCCTCGGCCCACGCATGTTCCAACGCCACGGCCACGGATTCGGCAATCAGCAGAGCGCTGGCCTCATCCAGCCGCCCCTTGCGGAGCACTCGCTGGGCGGTGGTCTCACCGTTGATATATTCCATGACGTAATAAAACAGCTCATGCTCCTTGCCGGCGTCATAGATTTGAACCAGGCCCGGATGCTTCACCTTGGCGGCGGCACGGGCTTCCTGCTGGAACCGCATGACATACGAGGAATTCACGGCCATATGCGCCGGCAGAATCTTGATCGCCACGGGCCGGTTCAGCGACAGCTGGCGCGCCAGATAAACGCTCCCCATGCCGCCCATGCCGATGAGCTTGACTATTTCAAACCCCTGGATCACGGGAAATGACTTGTTCATGGTAACTATTCAGGTAGTCAGAATTCAGGAGTCAGTATTCAGAATACTCAGAGAATACGCCGCCAGTAGTTTGCTAACCTCTTCCAGCAACCGGCTCGTTTTAAAAACATCACCGTATTCGCGGCAATTGAGACAGCGGTGCGTCGGGATTGTGACGACAGGCCATAAATTTCGGATCGTGGAAATGTTTGTGAGAAACGATAAACCGCAAGCACAAACCGGTGCGCTTTCTGCCAAACCACTGCTACTCTGCGTAGTAGCTACGCTACGAAGCACGAGCAAGTCTTCGAATGTCCTCATTCTGACTCCTGAGTAGACATCTGTTCATGATGATATCTAACGCGGGCTATTATGCCGCAATCCGCATTTCGCATTCCGCAATCCGCAATCCGCAATTCTGAGTCATTCCACAGTGACGGATTTGGCCAGGTTCCGCGGCTGATCAATGGGACATCCCCGGCACTTGGCAACATGGTACGCCAACAACTGTTCGGCAATCACCACGGGAATGGGGGCAATAAAATCGGCGCACCGCGGCACACGAATCACGTCGTCAGCGAAGGCATCCACCGAGGTATCCTCCGCCGTGGCAATCGCGATCACCGGCGAACGGCGCGCGCGGCATTCCTGCATGTTGCTGACCGTTTTACTCTTGCCGTGGATGTCAGGGACCGCCACGACCACGGGCACCTTTTCGTCCAACAGGGCGATGGGCCCGTGTTTCAACTCAGCGGCATGATAGCCTTCGGCATGAATATACGAAATCTCCTTCAGCTTCAACGCCCCTTCCAGCGCCGCCGGATACATGTAGCCGCGTCCCAGGTAGAATACATGTTCGGCCTGCGCGTATTTTTCGGCCACGCGCTTGATCTGCGGTTCCTGCGCCAGCACCGCCTCCGCCAGCTGGGGCGCCCGCGCCAACTCACGGACCAGATCCCGTCCGGCGCCGGCCGACATTCGCCGGGAGCGTCCGAAAGCAATCGCCAGCATGGCCAACACGGCTACCTGACAGGTGAAGGCCTTGGTGGAGGCCACGCCGATCTCGGGTCCCGCATGCAAATAGACGCCCCGCCCGGTTTCCCGCGCGATGGTGGACCCCACCACATTACAGATGCCCAGGACAGCGGCGCCCTTGCGCATGGCTTCCCGCACCGCCTCAATCGTATCGGCGGTTTCACCCGACTGGCTGACCGCCAATAGACAGCTGTCCCGTTCAATAATCGGATTGCGATAACGAAACTCGGCGGCCTGCTCGACATCGGCAGGCATCCCCGCCAGTTCCTCGAAAAAATACTTGCCGACCATGCCGGCGTAATAGGATGTGCCGCAGGCCGCGATAATAACCCGATTAACCCGCGTGAAGTCGGCCGGCGCCATTTGAACGCCGTTCAATTTGGCAGCGCCGTCTTTTTCCAGCAGACGCCCGCGGATCGCGTTGGCCAGGGCCGTCGGCTGATCATGGATTTCCTTGAGCATGAAATGCTCGTAGCCGCCCTTTTCAATCTGATCGATGCTCCAATCAATGGAGGTCAATTCCCGGCTGACCGGCACGTTCTTAAGCGAAGAGATCTCGAAGGTTTCGGGCGTCAGGGTGACAATATCTTCATCGTTCAGGAACACGACCTGTTGCGTGTGCGGCACAATGGCGCTGATATCGGAAGCCACAAGATTCTCACCGTCACCGACGCCAATGACGACGGGACTGCCCTTCCGCGCCGCCACAAGCATGCCCGGATGACGCCGGGATATCACGGCGATGCCATAGGTGCCTTCCACACGCTCGAGCGCGGCGGCCACCGCGCGATGCAAGTCGCCCTCGTAGCACGCTTCGATCAGGTGGGCCAGCGCTTCGGAATCCGTCTCGCTGGCAAAGGCATAACCGTGCCGGACCAGGTGATCCTTAAGCGATAGATAATTTTCAATGATTCCGTTATGAACGACGGCAAAGTCGCCGTTGCGGCTGAGATGCGGATGGGCGTTTGCCTCGGTAGGCGCGCCATGGGTCGCCCAGCGGGTATGGCCGATACCCAGCGTATAATCCAGGCCGGCGCTATTGGGCACCTGCTCCGCCACCCGTTGAGCGAGCGCCGCTACCTTACCGGCCACTCGCACCTGTTGCATATCACCGATGGCCGTGGAACACAAGACCAGCCCCGCCGAATCATATCCCCGGTATTCCAGACGATGCAGGCCGGCCAGAATAATACCGGTCGCGTTGCGCTTCCCCGTATAACCAATAATCCCGCACATCGTTAAAAAATATCCTTTTTACCCGGTGTTTCTTAATTCTTCATTCTTAATTCTGTATTTCCTCTTAGAACACCGGCTTCCGGATGATCAACTGCGACCGGTCCTTGCCGGCGGAAATCATG
>CAYQNY010000219.1:0-5403 GCA_964418925.1 uncultured Verrucomicrobiota bacterium | reverse complement strand
TCGGATAGGCGCGCATACGTTCGAGGAAAACTTCATAATGCTGTTGCGCCAGGACGGTGGTGGGGACAAGCAGAGCAACCTGCTTGCCCGCGATGACGGTCTTGAAAGCGGCCCGCATGGCTACTTCGGTCTTGCCGTATCCCACATCCCCGCAGACCAGCCGGTCCATCGGGCGAGTAGTTTCCAGGTCGTGTTTGACTTCCCGGATGGCCTGTTCCTGGTCATTAGTTTCCTGGTAGGGAAAAGCGGCTTCGAATTCATGTTGCCAGGGCATGTCGGGCGGGAAGGGGAAACCGGCCTTGGATTCCCGCAGGGCCTGTGTTTCCAACAGCGTGGCGGCCAGATCATAAACCGCTTTTTCAGCCGCCGCTTTTTCCCGGAACCAGCGTTTGCCGCCCAACCGATGGGCGGTTGCTTGATGTTTGCCGACGCCGATATAACGGCTCAGCAGGTGAGTCTGGGAAACCGGCACGTAGAGCTTGGCCTTTTCCGCGTATTCGATGGCCAGAACCTCCTGGAGCTTGCCATTGAATTTGATTTCGTAAAGCCCCAGGTATTTACCAATGCCATGGTCCACATGAACCACCATGTTGCCGGGTTCGATGCTCAGCCATTCTGTAAGTGTTTCTCCTGATGTCCGCTGCCGGGCCGGGCGCCGGTGCGTCTGGGGATCATAACGGCCCGGAATCATTTTCTGGAATCCCATCAGGTTGGATTCGGCGATAACCGTCAGCCCCATGGATTCGTGCACGAAGCCGTCGGCGAGTGTGCCCAGGCATAAATGGAATGGTGTTTCCGGGTGCGTTTCCCGGAAACGATCCAGGGCACCCTGGGTATTGAAAAAGAAAAAGACCTTCATGCCGCGGCAAGCGCGTTCCTCGAGCCGGGACAACCATTGCCGACGCCGGGTTTCAAAAACGTCGGGTTCGAACAAACGTCGAGGCGGTTCGGCGACTGCCGTCACCGTGCGGAATCCGAGGTCAATTATCGGCGCCTCGCGCCATTCAGCGAGCTCGCCTGGCACGGTGTCCCATCCGGACAGGCACTGCCAGGCATCGGCATTGCCGGCAATGGCCTTACGAATGTCGCGTAAGGAAATCGTCAGGCCGTTGTCAGGAGTTTCGGTCGGTATCTGCTCGTAAGTCGCGGCGTGGTTTTCAATGGGAAACTCCGTGCCCGCGGGCATGAGAACGTCATCCGGCCCGGGGGATTCCACCCAGAAATAGATGATTTCCGTTGGTAGATAATCCGTCAGCCGGCCGGGGTATTGCATCAATCGCCCCTCGTCGGCGGGGGTAATGGTCATGGCCGACTGCCGGGTAAAGGACCGCTGGTCAGCGGGATCGAACGAGCGGATGGTATCGATCGTGGTGCCGAAGAATTCGATGCGGGAGGGATAAGGGTCGGTCAGCGGCCATACGTCCAGCAATCCGCCGCGCTGTGCCGTCTGTCCCTTGAGTTGCACTTCCGGCGCCGGTTCATATCCCATGCTTTCCAGGCGGGGCATCAGCGCCTGCGGGTCGTGCTCTTCCTGGAGGGCGAGGCGCAGGGTATGCGCCCGGAGCGTGTCCGGGACCGGTGTTGCCTGCATCAGCGCCTGAACGCAGGTGATCATGAGAAGAGGGGACCGGGTTTCCTGCAGGCGGGCCAGGGCCTGCAATCGATCGCCCAGGATGTCCGGTTGAGAACCGCTGTGTGCTTCCCGGGCGGGAAAATAGACCAGTTGTGATGCCCGTGTTCCTGCCAGGGCCGCCAGATTCCGGTGCAGTTCATCCTGGGTTTTCAGGCTGTCGGTTATGAGCACAACCGTTCGTTGAAAGATCCGCTGCATTTCCCAGGCTAGAAATGCGGAGGCGGAAAAAGAGAGCTGCGACAAGCGACAATAGCGCCGCGCGGCAAAGGCATCTGCAAGGTTGCGGCGCAACGCCGCCGGTATGTGAACGGAAATCATTCAATCAGTCCTTGATAATGATTCACCACGAAGGTTTATACAACGAAGTATTTTCGCGCTGAGCCGCAGCAGCGCTGGTTCGGCTGATAATATAACATTCTGATTGCAAGAATGATACGACCAAACCGTTTCAAAAGGGAAAGAGATGCTTTTTTGGCAGGATTTGCATAATTGACAGGATGAGGAAACGCACTTCGCACAGGAATATAGGCAAAAGCGATCGTTTTCCTCTGCAAATCCTGTTGATCTTGTTAATCTGTCAAAATTTTCCGTTGAAAACAGCTTTTAGTTCATCCAAAGACTTGAGCGTGTAATCAGCCGGCGGATCGGGCCAGCGCGTGGTAGCGCTAGTCTGGAGAAAAGCGGTGCGGGCCCCGGCTTGCCGACCCGCCTCGATGTCAAACACGTAATCCCCCACGACCATTATTTTGTCCGGGGCAACGCCCAGCCTGGATGCCGCCAGCAGTACGCTCTCCGGATGCGGCTTGGGACGAGCCGGGTCATGTCGCGTGATGATGGTATCGAAATCCGACTCCCGCACTCGCGGAAAGTTTCGGAGCGCCACGCTGACGGAGTTCAGGCTGTTCCGCGTCAGGATGCCAATTTTGAGCTGCAGGGATTTAAGGAAGGCGATCAGGTCCTCGGCGCCGACATTAGGCTGAGACCGTTTGGCCGCCTCCAGTTCATGCTGTTCCAGGATACGGATGGCCCGCTGACGCGGTTCGCCCGTTACCAGCGTTTCGATGTATTCCAGGATCGGGATGCCGGCGGGACACTTCACCGCCTGCCGGATTGCATTAAAATCCAGACTCCCCGGCCGGGTCAGCGTGCCGTCGAAATCAAATAAGACTGCCTGCAGTCGCTTGCTCATATTAAAACCATGAATTGTTTATAGATGAAAAAAATGTCAAAATAAACAATTGACAATATTAACAAAACATGTTTTATTTTAAAGCAAAAGGACATAGTGCGTTATGTTGGCAAATAATAATATTGAGTTTATCCCGAAATATCAACGGATAGCAGGTGATATTATTGCGGCAATAAAATCCGGTAAAATCAAGCCGGGCGAGCGTACATTGTCCGAGAACGAGATAATTGCCCGGTATGGGGTCAGCAATACTACGGCCCGCAAGGCATTGCTGGAAGCGGAGCATGAGGGGTGGATTATGAAAGTCAAGGGCAAGGGGGCTTTTGTGCGGATGGATGCTGTCGAGCGACGTATCAATAAAATTCTTAGTTTTACGCGCAATATGATTCAGGCCGGACGAAAACCAAGTACGCGTCTACTGGACAGCAGAATTGTTAAAACTGATTATTCATCCGTGATTAATGGGCGTAGATATACTGTAAAAGCGCCGGTTTTTAAAATCAATCGTTTGCGGCTGGCAGACGGGGTGCCGATGATGTTGGAGACGCGTTATATTTCGATGGTATTGTGCCCCGGCATTGATAAAATGAACATGAAAGACTCTTTATATGCAATATACGAAAAGGAATATAAACTTCATTTGACGCGGATCGAACAAACGCTCAGCGTGGAAATGTTAAGTTCAGCGGTTATGGGGTTCTTTGATCTGCAGGAAACGGTTCCAGCGTTTCGTGTGGAAGGGGTAACATTTTATGGTAAAAATCTGGTTTTAGAGATGGAATTATCTTTGTACAACGGAAATGAATATCGGTTCGTCGTCGCGGCAAAATAATTTTTTTAGGTAAACATAGTGCGTTAAGATATGGGATGCCAAATGGATAAAGCCAATTACTCCTTGGATTTATTGAAAAAATTATACGAAACTGTTTTCAAGATACGATCGTTTGAAAAGAAATGCTGCGCCTTATATCGTCAGGGATTGATTAACGGATATTTGCATTCTTATATCGGTGAGGAAGCGATTGCCGCCGGGGCCTGTGCGGCCATGCAGCCCGGCGATTATATTGTCAGCACTCATCGTGGTCATGGTCATTGTATTGCCAATGGCGCGGATTTAAAGGCCATGATGGCGGAAATATGCGGAAAGGAAACGGGATACTGCCTGGGTCGGGGCGGCTCGATGCATATCGCGGATTTCAACCTTGGCAATCTTGGCGCGAACGGGATTGTCGGTGGAGGAATTCCATTGGGCGTTGGTGCGGCGCTAGGTGCCAAGATACGCGGGAGCAATCAGGCCGTAATCGTTTTTCTATCGGACGGAGCTTCGAACAACGGAGTTTTTGCCGAGTCTCTGAACTTGGCCGCGATTTGGAATTTACCGGTTGTGTTTCTAATCGAAAATAACGGTTATGCGGTGTCCACTCCCATTGAACAGACCAGCCGTACGACGGATTTATATAAAAGAGCCCTGGGTTATATGGTAAAAACCTCGCCAACGGACGGCAATGACGCGCTTGCCGTTTATGAGGCGGTCATGCCTGCGTTGGAACAATGCCGTAGCGGACGGGGACCGATTGTGGTGGAAGCAAAAACCTACCGGCATGGCGGTCATCACGTTAACGATCCCGGCGCTTATATGCCGCGGGAAAAGTTGGAATATTACAAGGCGCGCGATCCGGTGGAAAACATGCGCAAAAAATTACTGGAGGCAGGATGCGCCGGCGAGGACTTGCTTGATCTTGAAAAACGGGTTGAGGCTGAAATAGAGGCGGCGGTGGAATACGTCAAGAACAGTCCGGAACCTTCCGTGGAAAAATTTCTGGAGGTGTGCGAATGAGAGCGATCATGTATCGCCAGGCCCTGAACGAGGCGCTGGCTGAGGAAATGCGGCGGGATAAACGTGTTTTTGTGATGGGCGAAGGCATTGCCGAACGCGGCGGCTCGTACAAGGTGACCGCCGGCTTATTACAGAAGTTCGGTCCGTTGCGGATACTGGATACTCCGATTGCCGAAGCCAGCTTCACGGGTGCCGGGGTCGGGGCGGCTATAACGGGCATGCGTCCGGTCGTTGAAATTCTGTTCATTGATTTTATTATGCTGGCCATGGACCAGATCGTCAATCAGGCTGCCAAGTACCGGTTCATGACTGGCGGCCGCGGGAAGGTGCCGGTTGTGATCCGCACACAGGGCGGCAGCGGCAACATGCTGGCGGCCCAGCATTCCCAGAGTCTGGAGGCGTTTTTTTACCATGTGCCCGGACTGAAAGTTGTCATGCCCGCCACGCCTTATGATGCCAAGGGATTGTTGAAGAGCGCCATCAGGGATGATGATCCGGTCATATTTATCGAACATAAAAAGCTGTACATGACCAAAGGCGAAGTGCCGGATAATGAATACACTGTCGAACTTGGGCGGGGTGATGTTAAACGCGCCGGAAAAGACATTACCTTGATTGCCTGGTCGAATATGGTTTTGCGGGCGCTGGAGGCGGCCGGAAAACTGGCGCTTGCAGGAATCAAACCTGAGGTCATTGACCTGCGTTCTCTGTTTCCGCTTGATAAAAAACTTATGCTGGAATCGG
>CAYQNY010000218.1:0-5434 GCA_964418925.1 uncultured Verrucomicrobiota bacterium | reverse complement strand
CCGGAAACGGCCTTGTTGCCGGCCAATTGGAAATCACGATTAGTGCGTGTGGAAGCGGGCAAATCAATCGGCTGGTGTCTCGCGCCGGTAGATCTGGCTGTCAGTAAACTTTTACCCATTGTCAAAACCTTAGTTCCGGTTTTTCACATATGCATTTTGCCTGTTTGAACCTACAGCCTACAGCCCAAAGTCTTCAGTCCTCGGCGTCCCTATGGGACGCCAGTGAAACCTGACCATGTGAGAATCATCACTCCAAAGAGAAAGCATTATGAAAACCATAAAAATACCGGTTGTCTTGTTGAGTTTAATGGCAGCCATCGGGTTGGCCGGTGCGGCGCGCGCCGCCACGGACTGCTACACGAACACGGTCTATTTCGGATGGGAAGGCTGTCAGCCAATCGTAGACGACTATGATGGTGACGGGCTGGACGACATTGCCGTGTATGACACGGATTCCGCCATTTGGTACATATGGCAAAGCACCAATGACGTCCTGCGTACCGGCCAATGGGGCGCGGCCAACTGTGTTCCCGTGGCCGGCGACTATGATGGCGACGGGATGGTGGACCTGGCGGTATATCAGCCGGCAACGGGGAAGTGGTGGATTTATTCGCTGGGCGCCGCCACGGTGCTCGTGGACGGCGGGTGCTGGGGGTCCAGCGACTGCGTGCCAATTCCGGCCGACTATAACGGCGATGGCGCCGATGATGTGGCCGTGTATGAGACCAGCACCCGGAAGTGGTATATTTACTCGGTGAAAGACAGCGCAACCTTGCTCTATGACGCGGTCTGGGGCGCGGACGGGGTCACGCCGGTGCCGGCGGATTACGACGGGGATGGCAAGGCCGACCCGGCACTCTATCAGGAATCATCCGACACGTGGGGCGCCCTGCTCTCGGGGAGCGATTATCAGTTGTTCACCCTGTCCCTGGGGGCCATGGGCTATGTGCCGGTGCCGGCGGATTACGACGGGAATGGGCGCGCGGAATCGGCCATCTACTCGGCCGAAGCCGGCAAGTATTACCTCTGGCTGACAACCAACGCGACCCTGCTGGAATTCAATGTACCGACCGGCGGTGTGCCCTGTCCGGGCCGTTTCTATCTGCCGGATGTATATACCATGGCGATATTCCAGACCAATGTCACGGCCGGCCACGGGGTGAAGGCCAACAGCGGCGGCCGGTTTGATATCATCATCCCCGCCGGCTCCAGTGCCATCAGCGACGGGATTATGGACAGCTTCGCGGCGGTCAGCACCGTGACTGGACCGTTCAGTCAGGCGATTAGTATCATCAATGGCGGCATGAGTATCCTGCAGACCATCGGTGTTATGTCCTCCCCGGAACAGGAGATCCTCGATATGCTGAACCAGATGGATAAAAAGCTGGATGAGATCAACAGGAAACTGGATATTATCGATCAAAAAATCGACAACCTCCGGGGAATCATCGTAATGAAATTTGAGGACATCAAGGAGGCTATCAAGTGGATGCCACTTTCCGCGAAAATTACCACGATCAAGGGCGCTTACGATACCATGCGCCCGATGGTTTCCACGAATTACGTCGCCACGAAAAGTTTTGCCGTCCGCCAGGCAGCGATGTCAACTATCGTCAACTATCTCAAGGACGTAAAAATTCAGCAAGTCACGCAAGAACTGGCGATCAACCTGATGGAGGAGGTGGAATCCACCGGGCGCGGGTTTCTGGATATTTACACGGATTACCTGATCAACAACCACCTCAAACAAGGCCAGAGCCTATTATACTGCTATTTGAACTTGGAATACCTGTTTGGACGGGTGTTGACCTACGAATACAAGGGCGCCCAGCTGACCATGGAATTGCTGACGCAAACGATCAGCACGAACGCGGCAATCGAATGGCGCGATTCCATCTTCCTGGGCGGCCAGTACGGTATTGCCGCCCAGATGGGTAAATTCAACGAATGCGTGCACCGCATGGTCGATCTGCCGATCGACACCGGGCTCTACGTGATGTGTCCCCCGACGAACCGGCCGTTCCTGCCGGCGGATGCCCTGGCCATCTACAGCCGGGCGAATTTCATCGCCGCGTATTGTTCGACCAATTATTACCACGGCCTGGCGGGACGCCTGATCGGGGAACCGGGGCGGATTGCTGAATATGGCCGCCAGGGCCAGGTGCGCGCCAATAATCTTCCGTTGCCGTTGATGCGGCCGGTGGCACGAGCCGTGCCCGTGATGACGAGTCCCTACACCTCGACGCCGGCCTGGATGGTTTATATGGAATACTCACCGTCCAGTTATCAGCTCAGCGCCACCAACCAGATGGCTTTCGATGTCTTTGCGCTGACCAATGCCGCGGCCGGCGATTACCGGATTACCGTGGCCGGCGCGCGCGAAAGCGAAACCGCGCAGACCGTCGCGGTGCAGTGGCGATCCAACGACTATGTTACCGTGGTCAGCCCGGGCGCGTCCAATTCCGTGCCTTACGGGTATTTCATCGTACCGGTGCGGCATTACGTGGGCCAGCACCCGGGCAACGTCATATTTGAAACGCCCACCATCCATTATGGTACGGACCCGGATCATACTTCTTCGATGAAGTTTGAATTTCTTGGCGATTGTACCGTCACGGGTATTGTACAAGCTGCCTACGTCGAATACCCCGAAGGTCATTATTTTGGGTCGGGATTCGATTGTTGGTGGGAACATAGCCTGGCGATTAGTCTGCTCAGGGCGCCGGCCATGAATGATCGCACCGTGGGATTGTATGGCCAATCGCGGGTGCTTTGGCATGGGGATCATCGGGAGTCCAAGGTCTTTCACGCCATAGGTATTGGAATCGATATTCAGAATTATGTCGCCAAGGCGGATATTGTCTATACGGAGGAGGAATCTCGTGATTGGCACACGTTTTATGGCGCGGGCTCCGTGACGGGCAAGGTGGCTGCAACCCGGCAATACATCCCGGTGTTTTCTTCAGTGCGCGGCCATGCCGAGATCCAACCGCATGGCACGCTTAGTGAAACCGCCTGGACCGACCGATTGATTTTGTATCTTCCCTAGCCCACCCTATCCCATTGACATTATTTCAATGAATAGGCATTACCCGAGCCCCAGATGGCAAGCGTCCTGACTGCGTTGGTCGGGATGGTGACCGTGACCTCACCCTGGATCGTGGCCCCTTGCCATTGCACCTAATGGGTTGCTTCAGGGTGAAAGACGAGTGCCTGGACTTGATGCGCCGGCACCGTGAGTTCAGGTCAAAGTCATAGTCTTTGAACTTCCGGGTCAACTGGTATAAGCGTCAACGCCGTAAACCGCGCCAGAGCGTACTTTAGCTAACATACATTGCCCTCAAACCGGAACTTGTCCCTCGTCTTGTCCCCCATCCTGTCCTCCGAAGCCCCCCCCCGGGCGAAGGGGGAAGCCCCTGAGGCGAAGGAGGGAAGCCCCCTGGACGAGGGGGGATGGACTTTGGAGAGCATTATGCGATTAGCCTGATGTATTTATCACTGACTGTCGGGGAGTATAGTAATCAAATATTGGAAAGTCTATTACTGAAAAATCCACTTGCTGGGGGTGCCGCTGTACCAAAAGACAGGTATTTTGGGCAGCAATGCTGACCGGGGCGGGGACACGATTACCGTTCTATTCAACAAACGAAAAATCAAAGTAAGGCTTTAACTCGCCTTGCCGGTCATGCTTTTTTTCTTAAACTCTTTTTTCATCAATCTAAATAATAACTTTGGAAGCCGCATGATAATGTACATTAACTCGGATTTTGTCAAAAATTGTATCTTGTAGACCTTTTTGATTATCGTCACGATCTGTCCCAAAGTATAAAATCTAAATTTTATCCTGTTTCGTATCCGTTTTAAATTCTTTATACTATACCGGTCTGAATATACGGAGCCATGCGTGGAGGTGTAGTGATAGCCGGGAGTATCTTCGATCACTTTCTTCAACGGGGAAAATTTATCTACTCTAAGCTTTTGGAAACTTATTGAATCCAGCTTTAATTCTTTCGCAAACTGGGCAATGTATACCATCTCTTCTTCCGTTTCCCCAATATTGCCGTAAATAAAATAGCCATGAATAAAGAAATTATATTTGTTTAATATTTTGAAGGCCTCCCTGACCTGCTGCTGAGTAAAACCCTTGTTGAACTGCTTTAAAACCTTATCATGGGGCGATTCAATGCCGATGAGGAAGATCTTGAAACCCGCTTTTTCCGCCTTTTCCAATAATTCTTCATCCCTGGCGATTTCAATCCGTGTCTGGACAATGAATAATTTTTTGATTCCGTTTTCTATGATCAGATCGCATAGTATTTTGCTTCTTGCGGGGTTCGTGAAGAAATTGTCGTCGCTGAACATGATGACATCAGCCGTAATGCTCTTGATCTCTTCAATAACCGATGGCAGTGGTCTTTCCGCATATTTCCTTTTCTGTCCAAGGGGATTCAGGCTGAATGTACAAAACTTGCAGTTATAGGGACACCCTCTGGAAGCAAGCACGGTGTCAAAGGTTAGATTTGTTATCTGGATCCCGTTTAGCATCCCGTGGTAATCGTGCCTTCTAAGCGATCTGTCCGGGAAAGCAATCTGACAGATATCCGCAGGGGATCGGATCTTATTGTGAATCACTACTCCGTTCTCGCGATACGAGAGCCCAAGAATATCTTTCAAGGGAACGCCATTAATAACATCCCTGATCGTCTCTTCCCCTTCGCCTCTCACGATGATATCAATATTCGGGCATCTCTTAAAAAGCAATTCTACTTCAGCCGTCGCCTTATTCCCTCCCACTACAGTGGTAACTTCATCCGGCAATTTACAGATAAGATCGCAGATCGCATCAAACTGAGACCCCCAGGTAATGTTTATACATAAAAGATTTATCTCTTTTTTAATAAAATCGGATAATATTTTAATATCTTGATATTTCTGTTCGTATCTCAAATCAAGCAGGGTTATCTTATTAACAAGGTCTTTTATATTTGACGCAATGTATTCCAGTCCCGTGGGGGGGAATACCCCCATCGTGGCCGTGGAATCTCCTAAATATGGATATAGAGCCAGTACGTTTTTATATTTCATTTTCTTTCCCATATGAGCCCCGACTCCCGATCGTCGAGACTCGTTTCATCTAAGATGGTTTCGATCTATCCTGAAATATCTCCCAAATCAAACTGTTTTTTAACAAAATCAACGCGCCAAGTACACCATTATTGTGGTTTTTCCTGATTAGGCCTCACGTCACCAGGAGTTCGACAATAACGATTGGCGGACTTGTGTTCCATAGCCTTGGCGACGGAACATCGCCCCACCCGGCCTGCCTGCCATCTTGTCCTCCGTAGCCCCAGGCGAAGGAGGAAGCTTTGGCGACGGTGGGAGTTGATCCACCTTCGCTTTTCAGTAGCTTCGGTGGACACGGCCCAACTTCGCT
>CAYQNY010000217.1:0-5449 GCA_964418925.1 uncultured Verrucomicrobiota bacterium | reverse complement strand
GGCTGGCGAGCAACCATATCAAAACAATTTACATCGATCCTGGCAGTCCATGGCAAAACGGTTTTGTGGAAAGCTTTCAGGGTCGTTTCCGGGATAAGTGCTTGAACCGGGAGCAGCTTTGGACATTGACTGAAGCGCGGGTGGTAATTGAAGATTTCAGATGTGAATACAATCAATATCGACCGCACAGCAAATTGGGCTATCTTAGTCCAAGCCGCTTTGTAGCTCAAAGGGCTCCATCCCCGACTTCGGTCGGGCTACGCCCTCCCTTCGTTGGGGATGGACGAACAAGGACTCATGATCTATTATCAATAATAGATTCAGACTAACTCTCTTCCTGGATCGGAAAGTGGGGCCCGGTCATGTTCACAAGATGCGGCGGAATAAAATTGCAAACTTGTTTAAACATAGTGTGTTCTTTTCCGCCGCAGCGGACTGGAATGATCCTTTCGGTTGTTATTTTACTTGGCCGTCATTACCTCATGACTGCCGGATCATTCCAGCTTTTTCATTTTCTATGGGATGCTAGTAAAATAAGTTTACAAGCATATGTCTCCATATCTTTTTCAAATTTGCACCTTATGTGGCGACCCGCGCTCGACTTGAATGGTATAGCGCCCGCCCGCTGATGTTTCCAAACAGAGGTAATGCCGGGCTTGAATCCGGACAGGCAGCCGGCCGGCGGCGCCGTCCTGCCGCACGGCGGGAACCTTTTGAAAACAGGAGATGTCCAAGACGCATTTGCCGCCAGCCTGGGATGTGATGTTCACCTGGTCCAAACGCCCTCGGCACATTTGTGCGGATACCAGAAATGCGCCCCGCGCCCGATGATCTTTAAATCCGCCCGTGTAGCCGGAGGGAACTGCCGGGAAGAAAAAGAGCGGTCCCTGATGCGACTGGAGCAGATTTTCACACCCGATTTCACCCCCATACCAGAGGCCCAGACGAGTCTTAGCTCGGTAGATATGGTGCCAATGCGCTCCGGTAGAATTATGGATGATGCCTTTCAACGAGCGTTTGGCTTGATTAATATCATCCTGCGGTGAAGCCAGGCCGATATCATTCCCGTAGAATACCGGAAAGAGAGGCGCCGCAATGTTATACTCGGTCATCAGTTTGGCCCCCGCCACGTCCACAAACCGCGGGCCATCAGGAGTATTCTCAGTCGGATATGGGACAAGGCGCGCCAGAATTTTCGTCCATTGCCTCACCAGAGATTCATCCACATGCAAGGTACGAGCAGCTTCTATGGACGCGTTCAGGATGAACTTGACCATGCTGAGCGCGGCGATGGCATCGCGATTGTACTTAAGGTAAGGCTGAAGCGGAATATGCTCCGAGGATACACACGGAAAAATATGATAGCACCCGTCTTTTTCAAGCGTCAGGTAATCCGCATAGAAAACAGCCCCGGCCCGTATGACCGGATAAGCGCGCTCTTCCAGAAATTGGCGATCCATGTTGTAAAGATAGGCAAGCCAGAAAGGTTGCATGACCAGGCCGGTCATCTCCATTGAATAATCCCAGTCAAGATTGGTCTGTGGCAGGCGATCCAGAAGCATCGGGAAACTGGCAACGCCCCAGGCCGCGCCGCCGCATCCAAAAACATCCCGGGCAAAGGCACGGGCCGCCGGCATGTTGGCTTCGATCATCTGGAAATACGGCTCCAAAAAAGCGGCGCTTTTAAGAGGAAAGTAGTCATAGAAAGGGAAGTTGCCGGCCCATTCGTTGAAGTGCAAATCACCATGCCAGGCCGCTTTATCGGAGACGGCAAATTTTGATGAAAATATGGAAGAGAGCGGCAGGTCCTGCCGGAACAAGTATGAGCCGACGCGTTCGGCCTCGGTGGCGTTGCAACTGTCGGCTGCCAGCGCTTCGGGCGATAGAGCGCCTATTGCGGCAATGAGTTCCTGCTGCGTCCTGTGCAGGTCTGTCCCATCGTTGGTGGAGAGCACCGGCAGGAGGATACGGAAATGCGGCTGGTCCAATCTAATGCGCATGGTGGCCGCACTGCCGGGCAAGGCATTCATATAATTCCAGGCGGTTGCCAGATAACTCCCGAATCCGATGGGGCCGCCGCGGTAGCCCTCGTATGGTCCCTCGGCCGGCGTTCCCAGGCCGGTCGCTTGAACGTTCACCGCCGTTCCAACCGGTTGGCCCCCCTGCACACAGCCGAACACGCCCACGGCAAAACCTTCCGGGAAGGTGCGATCCGCATAGAAATCCTGACGCATCCAGATGGCGTCTTTATCAGCGCCCACCTCCGGCCGCGGCAGGGGCGCGATATTCCTGCCCGCCTTGATGTCGGCATTGTAGTCGTAACCTTCTGTTTTCTTCCATTGGGGCGAATCATTGTGCCGATAAAGCCGCAACGCCAGCTCTCGGCCGGCGTAACCATTTTGCAAGCCTTCGATGACAATGAGATTCCGGCGCTTGTGGACATAAACGCGCAGTTGTATTTTACCCTGTTTGCAACGGCATGTCAGTATCCGCCCGCCGTCATCCCCCGCGGCAACGTCGGTGCGCCACCCAGCCTCTGCGCCGCCGGGTAAAAACAGGATCGCCTGCCCCACCGGCTTGGGGGCGGGAAACTGTTGATAGACTTTGTACTGTTGCCCACCGCAGCGTTTGCGCAAGGCATCCAGGCCGGCGCCATCCCCCGCCATCGCCGCCGCAACCACCTCCTGCCGGGTGACAACCGGGAACTCGTTACCGAACCAGCGGCGGTCATAGCTGTCGCTTCTGCCAATGCTGATGGTGGGCTGGAAGTCCGGCCCCCAGACACTCATGCCGATCATGGCGTTTTCATCCTGCGTGCTGGCCGACTGGCGGAACAATCCGGCCGGCTCCGTGGGCAGGGCGCAACCGGAGATGACACGATTCACACACGCGAGCGCTGTCTCGGCGCGCTTGATGGATGAACTAAGATTTTTGCTGTTTTTATCGAGAAGCAGGCCGAGCCCCCAACCAGCGCGCACCTCGCCATCGAAGAGCAACAGAGCATGGGTTTGCATCGTGCCGCGGTAGCCGCGGCCAAAGTTCAAACCGAACACGTTTTTGACGTCGGCGGACAAACCAAGCCGGTCCAACGGCAGGACAACCTCGGCCATCCACCCGGAGGGACCGATCCGGACGCGTCCTTCCCAGGCCATGAGGGAACTATAATCGCCTGAAGTATACCCTCGAAGCCGTTCCGTTTTTTGCCCGGCGGCGTTGATTATGTACTCGCATGAATATGGTTGCTGGTGGGTAAAGCCAGTATCCAGCCAGATATAAACACAGTCTTCCTGTTCAACATTGACGCCGTACTGATGGATAGCGCGTTGAAGAATATTTTCCGGATCGGAATCATGGCAGATAAATCCCATGTAAAGCCTGGCGCCGTCATGGCAACAGAGAACTTGTGTTACAGGTTTGGCCTTAAAAGGCTTTGGTTCGGGTTCAAACTGGCGGGGATTGGTGAGACTACAGTTGTTAACATGGTCGAGCCAAGCGGTAATATCCACGAAACTATTGAGCGCCAAGGCTTCTTGCCAGGCTGGATCGCGCAGGTCACCATCCACCCATGGAGGCTTGGCAACATACGGGATTTTCAGTAATTGAACTGGCTTATACTTTGCCGGCAGTTCGTTCTTCCCGATCGTATTTCTTTTCTTTGCCATGATAAACTCCTCGATTTATTTAAGACGTGCGCATGATCACAGTCCGGGCCGCCTGCCAGAGTGACGGCTCCAGTTTCCACAGCTGTGCTGTATTATTCAGCTTGCATTGCATGCCATATCCTTGCACCACGACCGGAACCGCTTTCAGCGGCCGACATAAAACTCAAGCAGACGATCCCGACCGACGACGACTTCCCGCGCAAACACGACCGGTTCGTTTTTGCTCAGCGAGAACCGTTTTAAACGGGTTTTTCCATGCAACGCAGTGAAAACAACCTTGCGCCGGCGTCGGTTCGTCGCCGCCATCTTAACGTCACATACGCCCCAGGCCTGATCGTTCGACCAGAAATGTTGTCCATCCTTTACCTTGAAATAAATGCTCTTCTCAATTCAGTTTTTATGGATCCGCTCAACTCTTTATGATCTCTGTGGCTTTGCGCAGTTCGTTGCCCCCCCCCGACGCGCATAGTTTAGTTCCAACTCGGTGGTTAGCCTGTGGTCATGCTAGATTGTCCGGCTGGCACACGCCAGCTTTGCTGGGCGCAATCATAATGCAGACCTCCTCTGATTACCTATCCAGCCAGCCGGTCATCTGCGCCAGGATGCGGGCATATTCCATCATGCACGGCCAGGAAACGTCCGCGGGAATTCCGTGATCACAACTGGGAATGTATCCACCCGTCCTGATAACCGGTAACAACCGTTCCATCTCGGCCTTGATAATATTGCCGCCCTTGGCCATGGCCCGCTTGTCAACCCCGCCCTGGAAGGCCATGCGCTGGTCATATTACCGGCAAGACTCATGTAGAATGCTATTGCCTAAAACATTTTTTTTGTTTTCATTCGCCCAATAAGTCCCGCATCTCTTGCATGATCTTCAGCTCCGTAGTTCTTTCCAAAATACCGGCGGTCTTTTGGAAACCGCCCGAGATTTGCTCCCAACTTGGCGTTTTTTTTCTGGCAATCTCCGCAATTGACTCCCAATCCTGCTTCAGCAAAAGGACCTTTTCCGCCTGGGACTTGTAACCTAAACTTTGTTCCACCGTTGCCTTGAATTGCGGATACAGGCCGGCGGTCTCTGCAATCCTCTGCTGCGGCCAATTCAGGCGTTTTTCCATTTCCCGCGCCGCCCTCGGCGTCGGCTGGAAGGCTTTATTGAACCAGGGATTAGAACCGAGTCTCCGTTTCACTCCGACTCAGTTCTAATCCTTATTTTGTTCGGCACCGGCCGTGGCTCTCAGATCACAGTCGAATCGTACAAGGTACGGCCACCGGGGATGAAGCTCTATAGACACCCCCCAAGTTATCCCCGAACCTGTTCCACCCATAAAACCATCTTCACGGTACGGACCAGGCGCTGTTGGTGGCACCGTGTCCACAATCTTACGAAAATGGACGCCGTCGTCGCTATACTGCAGCGTGTTGGCTTGTGGCCCAACGTTGCAGACGAGACAACCAACGCCGCCGGTCACCGGTCACCATGAAGCGGCATCGAAATGGTGGTCAGGTGCACTGGCTTTGTTATGCGTAATCCTTTTTATTCACTTAACGCTCTTATGGCGGCTTTCCATCTAAGTTCAGCTGTTCTTTGAATAAGTCCCTCCAGCTTTATAATTTGATCTTCAAAATTATCGGGAGACGATATTTTCTCAAATTCCTCTTTATAAGCGCCGCATATCTTGCTATATTTTTTACTTCCCTCTATTTCCGAAATGTCCTGCTCAACTCTTACAAGCAATTTTTCTTCCTGCTCGCTTAACCTGTCAATGATAGATGTATAAGATTCA
>CAYQNY010000216.1:0-5539 GCA_964418925.1 uncultured Verrucomicrobiota bacterium | reverse complement strand
CGGACTTTCCTCCCCCCCAGCCCGGACACTAAAACGTCCAAGCCGGCGGAACGGCCATCCGCTACAGCCGCCGATATCCAATAATTATGATAGACAATGGAGGCTAACGCGTCCAGTACAATATACGGCCGCAGAAACTGCAGGTTACGATGCTATCGGCTTTGCGGGTGTCATGAATGACTTGAGGCGGTAGAGTCATGTGGCATTGACCGCAGGTATTGTTTTCAATGCTGACCAGCGCCACGTCTTTTTTATGATCCATAATGTGATTATACCGCGCCAGCCAGTCGGAAGCGATATTCATCGCCTGGGCATCCCGGTCTTTCTGTATCTGCAGAATGTCCTGCTCGAGACTCGCGCATCGTTGCGCCAGGTTCTGCAACTGGTCCTGGATGCGTTGATTGTCTTTTTCCATATCAGCTTGTTTCCGGGTCACCTCGGTCTGAGCCTTTTCCACCTGCTCCATCAATTCAATTTCACGGTCTTCGAGACCGCGGATTTTTTCCTGGAGATGCGCAACTTCCTTGTTCAGCGCCCGAAACTCTGCATTCGACTTCATTTGGAACTGCTGTTCGCGTAATTTCACGATCTGCTGGCGGCAGGACTCAATATCCAGTTCCAGTTCCTTCACGGAAACCTGCTTGGCTTTAAGCGCTGACTGAGCCGCTTCCAGGGCCTGATGCGCCTGGATAATCCATGCTTCCGTTTCCTTTTTGCGGACAGGAATGCTGTCCAATTCCCTTTGGCACTGGGTAATTCTGTTGTCGCGTTCCTGAAGAATGAGCAGGCGATCAATTGTTTCAAGTACGGCTTGCTTTTCCATGGCTGGGAACTATACAATATATGGTGAAATATCCACAAGATAAATATTTTGGGTATGGTTTAAAGTTCCGGGGTCACAGTTCACGGTTTATGTTTTTCTAATTATGGTCAGGAGCATCATGGTCAGACAACGTCGAGCAGGCACCAAGCGGAGTGGTATCCCGGGCCTGACCCTGTTGGGCCGCAAGGTCAAGCGGGTTCCCGCGTCGCCGGCCGATACCCGGCTGGAAACATTTGCCAATACCCATTCCCGCCGGGATTACTGGATTCACTTTGACTGTCCGGAATTCACGGCGCTATGCCCCCTTACCGGTCAGCCGGATTTTGGCGCTATCTCCATCGAATATATTCCGGATCGGCGCTGCATAGAAAGCAAATCACTCAAGCTTTATCTTTTTTCATTCCGGAATTACGGAACCTTTCACGAGGAAGTGGTGAACCGGATTCTCGACGATCTGGTGAAAGTCTGCCAGCCCCGCCAAGCCCGGGTGACCGGAAAATTCAATCCCCGCGGCGGCATTACCATCACTGTAACCGCCGACTATCCCCCACCCCGCTAGATTCCTTGTTTTCCAAGGAATCTATATCTTCAGATGCTTGAATTGAGGCAAATAGGCCTGGTTCTTGTTAAGCATCACCTGGACCATCTGCTTGATTTCCGCCAGCGATAGAACCGCCGCGCTTAGCGGATCATAGGCAATCGCATGAAACACGAGGCGCGGGTCGCCGGTGAGCGCGGCCTTGACGGCCATTTCCTCCACCGCGATGCTGATATTATTCAAGGCCGCGCATTGCGGCGGCAACGTCCCCACGGGTACCGGATTGAACCCGCGCCGGTTCGCAAATACCGGCACTTCCACGCAGGCGTTCTGAGGCAAGTTCGTAATCAGACCGGTATTCGGCACATTGCCGTTGAATTCAAACACCTCGCCGCCCATCCAGGCATTGATGATTGATGTAGCATATTCATGCCCACGTTTCAGATTCAACGGATGGGAATCATCCAGCCAGGCCTGGATGGATTTTCGCCAGGTGCGTTTCTGCTTCCGATATTCATTTAAAATATACGCGTATTTCCCCGGGTTCCATCCGGTTCCCCGGGTGCAATATTTTTTTATGAGATCCGGACGTTTGCGGAACCACCAGCTGTATTCCGAGTTATGCCCGCTGGATTCGGTAACGTAATAATCCAGTTGCAGGAACATTTCATTACGAACCTGCTCTGCATTCCGGATTTTTGGATTTCCCATGATTGCCCGGCGAATTAACGGATAAGCGTCTTGTCCCTTCCACTGGTATTTCACATACCAGGCCTGATGATTAATGCCGCCGCAGACATAGGTGATTTCGTTCATCGGCGCGCCAATCCATTGCGCCAGCATTGTGGCCGTACCCTGAACACTGTGACACAACCCCGACACCTTGATCCGACTTTTTTCCTGCATGGCGCGACAGAGCATGGCCATGGGGTTGGTGTAATTCAGGAGAATGGCGTTCGGGCAAACCGCTTCCATGTCGCGGCAGATATCGAGCATGACCGGAATAGTGCGCAGGGCCCGGAATACGCCGGCCACGCTCCGCGTATCACCGACGTTCATGTCCACGCCGTACTGTTTTGGAATCGTGATGTCATACTGCCAGATGCTGACATCCCCGGCCAGAATTGTGCAAATGACGGCATCGGCGCCTTTAAGAGCCTGACGGCGGTTTGACGTGGTCACGACACGGGCGGGATAGCGGCCTTCCCGAATGATGCGTTCCACCGCTTGCTTGATGTATTCCAACCGTTCCGCGTTAATATCCATCAGCATCAAGGTTGCGTCCTGCAACAAGGGGAATGTAAGCAGATCCTTAATCAATGTCCGCGTGAATTCAAAACTGCCCGCTCCGATAAACGCAATCTTGGCCATGGTTGGCACCTTGTTCCCTTCATATGTGTATGGTTGCATTATTAAAAAAATACGAGCATAATTTATGTTTTAAATAACCATCCGTCAATAAACCATATGTGATATTTACAACCATCTTACGATTATGAAACACCCAAGCCCGATGACATCAGCCATCGCAGCGGCACGCGACGGCATGCGGAAAGGCCATGGAGGACCGTTCGGCGCCTGTATTGTCAAACAAGAGGGCATCATTGCGGTGGCTCATAATACAGTACTGCGAGATCACGATCCGACCTGTCATGCTGAAATCAACGCTATCCGGCAGGCCTGTCGAAAGTTGAACACCCATGATCTCGGAGAATGCGCGCTGTACACAACATCCGAACCATGCCCAATGTGCCTGGGCGCCATTTACTGGGCCAGAATTCATGCTGTGTTTATCGGTGTAACTTCGGACGTGCCGGCGCGCGCGGGATTCGATGATGCCAGGATTCGGGCCGAGATGAAACGTCCTGCAAAAAAGCGACGGATTCGATTCCGGAATGGCGTGATGGCATCGGCCTGCCGGGCTGTGTTCGATGAATGGCAGTCGCGCAACGGCATATTGTATTAATACCGTTTTCCAAACGCGCGTGGCTCTGGATCATGTGTTTAACCGGAACGATCCCAGGCTGGCAGGCGTGGCGCACTACATAATACCACCAGGACCAGCCCGGCTCAGCGGACAAGAACCGGTTTATCCAATTCCAGCCTGACGGCCTTGCCAAGGTCCTCCAGCGTATAGGGTTTCTGCAGGTATTGGCCCGCGCCGAGGTGCAATGCTTTCTTGATGCGGCCAGTAATGGTAAACCCGCTGATAATGATGGCTTTCTGAACGGGATTGATGGCCAGGATATTTCGATAGGTATCCAAACCGTCCCATTCATCAGCCATAATCATATCAAGGAGAATTAAATCAATGGACACTTCAAGGGAGCTGGTTTCAGTTTGAAAGGTTTCGAAAGCGGCTTTGCCGTTGGGCGCCGCCATGACTTTGTATCCATGACTGCGCAACCAGCGGACAGTCGTCTGGCGCTGTTCTTCATCGTCATCAACCACCAGAATGGTTTCCACTCCCCGGTATGTCATCGGTTCCGTTTTATGGAGACTCTCCACGGGTGTTCCTGAAACCGGGAAATACACCGCAAAATCGGAACCCGTCTCCAAATTGGAAGTTACATTCAAAAAACTCTTGTGATCCTTGATCACTCCGTAGACCACTGCCAATCCCAGGCCACTGCCGATTTCCCAACCTAGGCTCCGTTTGGTATAAAAAGGTTCGAAAATCTGGTTAATATCCTCCTCGCGGATTCCCGTGCCTGTATTGGTTACATGCAGGACAACATATTTCCCCGGTTCAATTATTTCATAGCCTTCAAAGGCCTGGTCTAACTGTTCCAGCGAGGTTATTAACGTCAATTGCCCCCCGGCCGGCATGGCGGCGAAAGCGTTAATGATGAGATTCATGACCACTTCGTGCAGGTGCTGTCCGGATCCCATGACAGGCAACTTGTCTGAAACCATCTGTTTTTTCACCACGACAAGGGGCGCTTGAGCCTGAAGGGCTTGAAATTCCGGAGAATCCAAGCAATCATTAACGATGTTATTCAGCGAAACCGGTTCCATGATCACATGGCCAATACGGCCCAGCGTAAGCAGATCATGCACGACGTTAATGGCTTTGCGCGATGAGTTCTTGATTATCTCAAGATCGGCGCGAACCGCGCTATCCGCCGCCAGGCTCTTCATGATCAGATCGGGATACTCCACCATCGGTCCCAGGATGTTGTTCAGATCATGGGCGACGCCGCCCGCCAGCATACCCAGCGATTCCATACGTTTGGAGCGGGCTAATCTTTCCTGCAGATCCTGTTCCCGCGCTTTGGATTGAACCCGGTCGGTTACATTGCGGAAAACAAGAACGATTCCATGAATCTCCCCTGCCGCTCCCAGGATGGGCGCCACGCTGTGATCCAAGGGAATGGAATGACCATCCCGGGCAATCAGAATGGAATCCTTTCCGAACTCCGGCGCCATTTTATCCTGACCCACTTTGGCTTTGAACTGTTCCACAGAGAGGGATTGGGCCTGATCTTTCAGGCAGAAGACGTCGGTTAATTTTCTTCCAATGGCATCAGCCCGCGGCCAGCCGGTCAGCGCTTCGGCAATTGGATTGATCAGCTGAACGCAATCGTTGGCATCCGTGGCAATAATGGCGTCGCCCAGGCAACGAAGTGTGGTTTCAAACCATTCCTTGCTTTCCCGCAATCTGCGCTCCATGGTGTGCTGGTAGAGGGCCATTTCAATCGTTGTACGCAGTTCCCTGTCTTCAAACGGTTTCAGCAGGTAGCCGAAAGCCTCGGACACTTTGGCCCGTTTCAAGGTCTGGTCGTCGGTGTATGCCGTGAGATACACAACCGGGATCCGGATTTTCGAGCGAATCTGTTCCGCGGCCTGAATGCCGTCAATCTGGCCCTTCAGCATGATATCCATCAGCACCAAATCCGGTTTCAACTCGAAGGCCTTGGTTACGGCTTCCTCGCCGGAGGACACGCTGGCGGGAACCAAGTACCCGAGAGTTTGCAGACTGTTCTGAATGTCCTTGGCTACGATGCTTTCATCTTCGACGATCAATATGCGTTCACCGGCCATTGGCTTGATTTCCCCTTAATGCGGTATTCGCCGCCGCTGAATTTTATGCACAGGAATTTCCCGCCCGAGGCAGGTCCGCCTGCGGCGGAAAAGAACATTTACTTCAACGGGCTCACTGTGCCTAAATCCAAGCA
>CAYQNY010000215.1:0-5575 GCA_964418925.1 uncultured Verrucomicrobiota bacterium | reverse complement strand
ATGTTGACGGCTTTATCACGATGTGGTAGTTAATCTGCAGGTTTTTTTCTGCAGCAGTCTGGAAAAATGCCGCTGCTATCTCCAATTCAGCGGTCTAACATTAAGGAGCAATTATGCAACTCAAAAACGTCGGCGCTCAATTGTACACCCTGCGGGATTTTCTGAAAACCCCGGCGGATATTGCCAAAACTCTTCAGCAGGTTCGGGCCATTGGCTACGAAGTGGTGCAATTGTCCGGTTTGGGTCCCATTGAACCCCCGGAGCTGAAAAAAATCCTGGATGACTGCGGGCTCTGGGGCTGTACCGCGCATGATCCGCTGGATGCGATCCTCAAGGACACGGATCGTCTTATCGAGAAATTGAAAATTCTCGGCGCGGTGACAACCGCGATTCCCGGCGTGGGCAAAGAATACCACACGGCGGAAGGCTACCAGCGGCTGGCCCATGAGGCCAATGCGGCCGGCGGCAAGCTGAAAGCTGCGGGCATTACGCTTATGTACCATAACCATGGGATTGAATTCCAGAAATACGGAGACAAGATCGGATTGGAAATCCTGTATGACGAATCCGATCCCGAGCTGCTGCAGGGCGAGATCGACACCTACTGGGTACAGTATGGCGGCGGCAATCCCGCCGCCTGGTGCCGGCGGCTCAAGGGCCGGATGCCGGTCGTCCATCTGAAGGATATGACCGTGCTCAATAACCAGCCGACGATGGCGGAGATCGGTCAGGGCAACATTGACTTTAAGGAAGTCTGTGCCGCCTGCGACCGGAGCGGCGTGACCTGGTTCATGGTTGAGCAGGATATCTGCCAGCGTCCGCCGCTGGAATCTCTGCGGCTCAGCTATCAATATATTAAGGAAGTATTATGTACCTGACAGGTTTTGCGGATGAGGCCGCGCCGGACCTGGATGTCCAGATCCGGGTGACCCGTGAACTGGGTTGGCGCAATATTGAAATGCGCAAGGTGGAAGTCAAAGGAACTCCCGCCGGTATGATTCATGACATTCCGGATCAGGCTTTCGCGCTGGCGGCGGATACCCTGGATGCCGCCGGTGTGCAGGTCAATTGTTTCGGTTCGGCCGTCGCCAACTGGGCCCACAAGATCGAAGACCCCTTCGACATCACGCTCGCGGAAATCCGCCGGACGATTCCCCGCATGCATCGGCTGAAGACGAAATTGATTCGTATCATGAGCTACGCTGTGCGCGATTCCGAGGATCAAATGGAAGCGGAACGCTTCCGCCGCCTGCGGGAGATGCAGCGGATATTTACCGACGCCGGAATCACGGCTGTCCATGAAAATTGCATGAACTACGGCGGAATGGGCTGGCCCTTCACCCTCAAAATGCTGGAGAATGTGCCGGGTCTGAAGCTCGTTTTTGACACCGGCAATCCTGTTTTCAGCGCCGACCGCAGTAAACCCCAGCCCTATCCCCGCCAATCCTCCTGGGATTTTTATGTCCACGTTCGCGAGCATATCGCCTATGTGCATATCAAGGACGGTGATTGGGATGCCCGGCAGAACAAAGCGGTTTTTACCTATCCCGGGGAAGGGCAGGGCGATACGCGCCGTATCGTCCAAGACCTGCTGGCTCGCGGTTATGACGGCGGTATTTCCATCGAGCCGCACATGGGGGCGGTCTTTCATGATCCAACAACTCAACGGAGCCTGGATGCCGCGGAAATTTATAAAGAGTACGGTCGGCGCATAATGGCCATGATCAAGGATCTCCGCGCCAAATCATGACGTTTGTCGGACACATCGGACAATCCACCCTGACGCGCTGGCGCGCCACTCGTGGCGCGTGGCGTGCTATTGCCCAACTGTTTGCCGTGGCTTGGACGGTGCTTCTGCTGGCCGTTCACCCGCGCTACTGGCCGCGCACCGTTCGGGTGGTGTTCGCGCGTCAGATCCTGTTCACCGGCGTGGAAGCGCTGAAATTTGTGGCGCTGGTTGCCTTGATCACGGGCATTTCGGTGGTGGTTCAGGCCCAGCTCTGGCTGGGTAAGACCGGTCAGACGGCATTATTGGGCCCCATTCTCGTAATGGTCATTATCCGGGAGGTGGCGCCCCTGCTGGTTAATTTCATTGTGATTGGCCGGAGCGGAACGGCGATTGCTACGGAACTGGCCAATATGAAAATTGCCGGCGAGACCCATATCCTGGAGGCACAGGGACTGGACACACTCGTCTATCTCGTCATGCCGCGGGTTCTGGGCATGGCCATCTCGGTATTCTGCCTGACGATTGCCTTTATTGCCGTCTCATTTGCCAGCGGGTATATTTGCGGCATTCTTATCGGCGTGGGTGTCAGCGATCCATTCCTGTTCATGGACAGCATCCTGAAGGACGTGCATTTGCCCGATGCCTTTAATCTGCTGGCCAAGACCCTGATTCCCGGAGTACTGACCAGCGTCATCTGCGCTCTGGAGGGGTTAAATGTCAGGCGGGCCATCACGGAGGTGCCGCAAGCCGCCACCCGCGCGGTTGTCCGTTCAATTGCCGCGCTTTTTATCGTATCTGTCATCATTTCCATTTTAACGTATTTATGAATAATCCAACGCCCCTATTGGAATTTGACCGCGTATCCCTGCGGACGGTTGCTTATAGTCAGTCGGAAATGCGTGGTATCGGATTCCGGTTGTTACCCGGTGACCTTCTACGGGTTCAGACCGAGCCGGGCAACGAGCGCTTGCCGCTGGCGGATGCCGCGGAAGGACTGATCGTGCCGGACGAAGGCGCCGTGGCCTTCATGGGTATGCGCTGGTCTGGCGCGACGCCCGACCACGTACTGAGTCTGCGCGCCCGCATCGGGCGCGTTTTTGAAGGTCATGGCTGGATCAGCAACCTGAATGTCCTGGAAAATCTGACGCTTTCCCAGCGGCATCACACGGTCCGGCCGGCAGCGGATATTATTGCAGAGGCCCAAAGCCTGGCCCGATCATTCGGGCTTTCAGAAGTGCCCCCTGGCCGTCCCGCGGGAGTCCCCGGGCGGGATCTGCGGCGGGCGGAATGGATCCGCGCCTTTCTTGGGCATCCGGCGCTGATCCTGCTGGAGCGACCCATGTTTGGCGTGGCTATTGAACATCGGCCAAAGCTGATTCGGGCGGTCGAGGAGGAGTGTGCCCGCGGCGCCGCCGTGATCTGGATCCATGATGACAGTGCCATGGCGCCGGAGTTGTCTTTGCAAAAGTGTTTGCGGTTCCGCATGCGGGGCGATATGATGGTAATGAATTAGGCCGCTAACGCGCCACCTGCCGGCTTGTCCGGCAGGAGCCAGAGATTATTGGGAAACGCGCGCGTTTCCCAATAATCTCTGCCCCGCGATACGTGATCGCGGGGGTCTGGCGCCATATGTGAAGGAGTCATGATGGATACGACATTCAAGTTCCGGTTCGTCAACGAGATCACCGGTGTTTTCGTTCTGCTGGCCGTGGCGCTTCTGGCGGCCGGTATTTTCATGGCTGGCCGGGCCCAGGGCCTGTTCGAAAAGGAATTCACACTGCAGGTCCTCTTTACGTCGGCCGAAGGCTCCTTCGGCTTAAAAAAAGGATCTGAAATCAGAATCCTGAACACCCCGGCCGGTGCCGTGGGCCGAATTGATCCGACGCCCGCTGGCGCCATCAAGGCCGTTTTTAAGCTGAAGGAACGTTTTCACGGCTTTGTCCGGACTAATTCCGTGGCTATCATCAAGAAGACGCTCGTGGTGGCCGGGGATCCCTATGTGGAGATTACCGTGGGTGATCGTCAGTACCCGTTGATTCCGAACGGCGGCGCTATTGCCTGTGTCAAGGATACGGCACTTTTTGAGCAGGCCGAAGCGCTGTTGGAGGAAATCCGGGCCACCGCGATTCCCGTCCTGGAGAAACTGCAGTTATTCCTGGATGAATTGCCCGGCTTGACTGTCCAGGCCCGGAATACCCTGTACCAGGGCGAGGTCCTGATGCGCGACGATCTGCCGGGTGTAACCGCACAAGCACAGGATACCCTGCGGGAAACCCAGATACTTATCCGTGCCCTGGAGCGGCACTGGTTGTTGCGTAAATACGTGGAGCCCTTGGATAAGGGGCCGATGATTGCACCTTATCAGACGGGATCCTTACGGGGAGGGGGAGAGATGCCATGAAACGCACGGCCGGCCACGCTAAGATCGCGACCAATCATGCCTATGGCGTGGCAAGCCATGCCTATGGCGTGGCAAGCCATGCGGGACGCTTGGCAAGCTTATTTTTGCTGGCCGGCGGGCTGATGTTCGGCGCTGGATGCGGGACACCGCCGAAGGCGGTCCGGCAGGACCCTGAAATCGAGCGCAACGTGGCATTGGCCCGCGGCGCGTTGGCCGCCGGATCAGCTGAAAAATCCAGCACCTATTACCGGCAAGCGCTTAATCGCGCCCGGCTGATGGACGATTCCGCGGCCATCGGACGCAATGCATACAATTTAGCCGCTTGCCTGACACTGTTACGCCGGTACAAGGAAGCCGACGTGCTCCTTGATGAGGCTGAATCGGAATTTCATAACGCTGGCATCAGCGCCCGTGAAGTGCCGCTTTTGAAAGCCCGCCTGGCCCGTTATGCAGGACAAACCGATCAAGCCATGGCGCTGGTGCAATCCCAGCTTAAGGCGATGAAATCCAGGGATCCGTATTGGCTCCAATATCAAATACTATTGGCCGATCTGCTCTGCGTCAGGGGTGATACCGCCGGCGCTGCCAGGGAAATGGCCCGCGTGAATCGGAAATCACTGGCGGCGGCGGCACCCGCTATCCAGGCGGATGCCGTCTGGATACGTGCCCGCCTGGCTCTTCTGGATAACAAGCCGCATGTGGCGGGAGGCTTACTGGACGCGGCGGCGGGATATTTTCAGCAGGCGGGGCAATACGTTGATATGGCTCTCGCGCTGGAGGAGGCCGGTCGCGCCTATGAAACGGCCGGCGATTTCGATGTTGCCATGGACCGGTATTACCGGGCCGCCCGCACTTTATTTCTTACCGGTCAGGTTGACCGGAGCGCACGGGCGCTGACCCGCGCCGTCCTGCTGGCCGATCAATCCGGTCAAACGGAAATGCGGAAGAAATTAAAACAACTTCAAACGGATATTAATGCCGCCCGCTCCAACTGATCGGCCAAGCGATACTTTACCCTTCTTCGCCAGAAAGCCCTGGCAGACATCGAGGCTCTCGAAGAAGGGTAGGTTTCCAGCCTTGCCGAACCAGCAAAATGTGTCGCACGAATATACATCTGGGCTTTTGGTTATCCCGTCAATCGGTTTGCGTCGGCGCCTTGATGCGATGTCCGGCGGGGATCAGTGTTTCCGCAGTAATTGTGCGCGGGCCGGAGGGGAGTTCAAGCTGCAGCATGATTCGCGCGGCTTGAGGAATGCCGGATGCCGTTGCCCATGCGTTGGTCCAGGCACTTCCGTCGTACACCAGAATTTCCATGCCGGCAAGGCAAGCAAGTTTACCACGCCTGGGGCATGGTTTACCACGCCCGAGGCGTGGCGGCGTTCCGAGGACGGGCGCGGAGGTTGAATCGGCAGTTCGGAATGGACGGCATTGGCGGATGAGAGCAT
>CAYQNY010000214.1:0-5615 GCA_964418925.1 uncultured Verrucomicrobiota bacterium | reverse complement strand
CTTCTATGGAAAGGGAGGATTCTGTCTTGACTTCCCTTTTCATGTGTGACCCTGATTCTCTGTTGTCCTCCCTAACTCTCCTTTTAAAGCTACGGGCAAGGCGGGCGGGGCTCATCAAGGGAGGATGAAGCCTGAAAAACAGAGGTTATTTAAGCGATTGCTGATCAGTTTAATTTATTGCCTCATGGGTGCATGTATGATATGCTATTTGTAATTATTAAGGCTATTAAAGCCATGCTTTGAACAAACAGGAGATTTGATCATGAGTTCCCAATTCCAATCCCATATTCCCCGCAAAATAGCGTTGTGGCGCCGCTGGTTTTATGGAGTGTTGTTTCTTATGGCAGCATTGTTTATTACGCCCTCCGCCGCCCAGGCGGCCTATTCGCTGGTCATCACCAACGGCTATGGCGACGTCTATCGCATGAACCTGATGCGCGACCGGTATAACTACCAGGGCTATCGCGGCATCTGCTCCTACCGCGGGTTTGCCCTGTCCGGGTGTTCCACCACCGGCGAAGTCGTGATGTTGCGGATCAAGGCCACCGCCGTCATGCCCGAGCATTATTCGATCGTCTCGACCTCGCAGCGCTGGGGCAGAACCACGTATTTCCTGAACGATGTCTTCCGCTGGCTCAACAACTGGACCATGTATGGCTATGAGAACTGGTACCCGAATAATATGTCCTGCTCCGTGGCTATGTATATCAACTCGGGCGGATTCGGCTTGGACGCGCCGCGCCTCCCCGTCCTGCCGGACACGTTGTTGCCGCAGTCGTTCTCTTTGCTCAGCCGGGAGGACCAAAGTGAATTGTTTGGCGCCTCCCGCTCCGGCGTGTCCAAGGCCTATTCGCTGGTCATGACCAACGGATACGGGGACGCCTATCGCATGAACCTGATGCGCGACCGGTATAACTACCAGGGCTATCGCGGCATCTGCTCCTACCGCGGGTTTGCCCTGTCCGGGTGCTCCACCACCGGCGAAGTCGTGATGTTGCGGATCAAGGCCACCGCCGTCGCGCCCGAGCATTATTCAATCGTCTCGACCTCACAGCGCTGGGGCAGAACCACGTATATCCTCAACGACGTTTTCCGCTGGCTAAATAACTGGGTCATGTATGGCTATGAGAACTGGTACCCGAATAATATGTCCTGCTCCGTGGCCATGTATATCAGCTCCGGCGGATTCGGCGCAAACGGTATGCGGGCAAGCAGGCCTGAACCCGTCAAGGCGGTGCGGTCGGCGACACCGTTCGGCCCGGTAAACGGCACCAACGTGATCGGGGCGCTGTTGCCGTTGACGGGCGATCTGGCGGATGTGGGCCAGGCCTACCAGGTGGCGCTCAACCTGGCGATGGCAGCCATCACCGATACCCTCGGCATGCCGACCATCCGTCTGCAGATCGAAGACACCAGCACGGACGCCTCCATTGCTTATGACAAGCTGGTAGCATTGCGGTCGAACGGCGTCCACATCGTGCTGGGACCGGAAACCAGCGAGGAATGCCGGATACTCAAAACCTACGCGAATGAAAACGACGTGCTCCTGTTGTCAAGCTCGGCCACGGCCGTGTTGCTGGCGATCCCGGACGACAACCTGATGCGGCTGACCATTGATGATTCCCACCAGGCCCAGGCGCTGGCGGATCTGCTGGCCGCGGACGGCATTACCGATATAGCGATCCTGGGCCGGTCCGATATGTATGGTGAAGGCCTGATGACGGCGTTGGTCCAGGATTTCGAGACATTGGGAGGCACTGTCTTTGCCACTAATTACTGTCCGCGAGTGACGGATTTCCTGCCAGAGGTGGTCTCGAACCTGGCAACGCAAGTCAGTAACCGCGTGGCTTATAAAGGCGCTCACCGGGTGGCTGTGATTACGGTCTTATTTGACGAAGGCGTGACGGTGATGGAACATGCGGCCGCGCACGCGACCCTGGGCGCGGTGCGCTGGTACGGCACCGACGGTATGGCGCAGAATTCTTCACTGCTGACCAACACCATTGCCGTGGCCTTTGCCGCGCAAACCCGCTATGTGTGCTCGGCGTTCGGGCGGTTCACCAACGCGCTTTACAGCGTGGTGGAATCCAACCTCAGCGCCCAGCTGGAGAGCGCCGTGGTGCCGCGCTACCCCATGTCCAGCTATGACGCGCCGTGGCTGGTAAGCCTGGCGCTCCAGCAGACCGGCGGCACGCAGACCATGAGCCAATTGATCGCCGCGATTCGCTCCGTGGCCTCCAATTATACCGGCTGTACCGGGCCCATAATTTTCAACAGCGCGGATGACCGGAGCACGGGCACCTATGATATGTATGGGGTCGTAACCGATGGATCCAACCAGTGGGTCACCATTGCGGATCGCGCGCCGGTGGCGCCCAACAACGTGACGGCCAGCGATGGGACCTATACGGATAAAATCCAGGTGGGCTGGAATGCGGTCAGCGGCGCCGAATCGTACGAGCTCTGGGGCGCCACCGTCAGTAATGTTGCCCAGGCTAGCCTGATTGCCCAATCCACGAGCATTGTCTATGACGTGACAGCGGCGCCGGCCGACACGCACTGCTTCTTCTGGGTCAAGGCCGTGAACTCGCTCGGCACGAGCGCGTTCAGCGACGGCAACGAAGGCTGGATGGAGACCCCCGGCGCCCTGGACATCCGGATCAACGGCATGCAAGGGCCGGTTACGGTGGGCAGTTCTGATTCCATATCCGTGACCGTGCAGTTGACTCCCGGTGCGTACACGGGCATTGAGGCGGACTGGTGGCTGGCGGCCAATACACCCAGCGGGTGGTACTATCGCAATACCGCCGGACAATGGACCGCCACCGGCGCGCCGGCGTATCAGGGTCCGCTGGCCGCCGTGGGACCGGTGGAAGTTCTGAGCACCAGCGGCCTGCCGGCCGGAACTTATATCATCTACTTTGGCGTGGGTCCCCGCGACGGCGGCCTGGATCCGGCCATCATCCAGCACGTCAGTATTCAGCTCATCGTGCAGTGATCCGGAACCTGGATTTCCGGTGCCACCACCGATCCTCGTACCGTAAGTCATAACTCATGAAATTACACTGGCGTCCCATAGGGACGCCGAGACGGCAGGGTTTACCCGCCAAATAACAAGGAGAAAAAACATGGCATTAAAAGGCAGCAAAACGAAAAAAAATATTTTAACGGCTTTTGCCGGAGAATCGCAGGCCAGGAATCGTTATACATACTTTGCCGGCCAGGCGCGCAAAGACGGCTTCATGCAAATTCTCGATATTTTTGAGGAAACCGCCAATCAGGAGAAGGAACATGCGCACCGCCTTTTCAAATTTCTTCAGGGCGGCGATGTTGAAATTTCCGGCGCATTTCCCGCCGGCGTAGTCGGTCCAACAGTGCAAAATCTTAAGGCGGCCGCCGGCGGCGAGCATCATGAATGGACCACAATGTATCCCGAGTTTGCCGCCACCGCCCGTCAAGAGTGCTTTGAAGAGATCGCCAAGGTTTTTGAATCCATAGCGGTTGCCGAGCGGCAGCACGAGAAACGTTACCTTGGCCTGGCGGCCAATATTGAAAAAGGCATGGTTTTTAAGAAGGATAAAATCGTTGTCTGGCGTTGCCGCAATTGCGGTTACCTGCACACCGGTAAAGAAGCTCCGCTAAATTGCCCGGCCTGCGCCCATCCGCAGGCCTATTACGAGTTATTAGCGGAAAACTGGTGAATCCTGGCACGGATCCGGAAGGTGCTGAATGAGTGACTGGACAGCAGTACGCCAAAAGGCGTCCAGCCGTCGCCGCCGCGTGATATTCAACAATGACGGCGACGACGTGTTCTTAGCGCGGGAGCCCACCCCGGCGGCCTTTCTTGCGACCCGCTGTACGGGGTTGGAGGGTACCCATGTCGATACCATTGCCTATTGCACGTGCGCGGGCGGTTTTGATAACTACTCTCACGAATCCCGCGTAGCGCCGCTTTTTACGGCTACAATTGATTTTGTTCTACCACAGAACCACGCCCGCGCCCTTATTGACCAGGGCCGTGATAATCTGACGCTCGTCATCGACTTTTGCCGCGCCCATGATCTCGAGGTTTTCTGGTCGATTCGGATGAACGATGTGCACGACTGCTGGTACCCGCGCATGCTGTCCGCGTTCAAGCAGAACCATCCTGATTTACTGCTGTGGCGTCCAGGCGACCGCGGCCGGCCCGGTGACGGAATGGTCGAGCCGCACATGTACGCGACCGCCGTTGACTACGGCCGGCCGGAAGTGCGTGATCACTATTTCGATATTATCCGGGACGTCTGCGAGCGGTATGATATAGACGGCGTTGAATTGGATTTCCTGCGGAACCCAATCTACTTCCGCCCCAACATGGAAGGGCGCGCAGTCACAGCCGGGCATCTGGATACCATGACCGCTTTTGTCCGGCGCATAAGAACCATGGCCGACGCTATTGGCCGCCCGCGCGGCAAGCCCATACTCATCAGCGCCCGCGTACCGAATATGCTCGCAGCCTGCCAGTACATTGGTTTGGATGTTGAGAGCTGGGTAGAGCAGGACCTGCTGGACCTGATCATCCCCTCGATCGAGTTCACGCCTTTTACCGGCGACATTACCGGGATGGTCGCGCTGGGGCACAGCCGGCAGGTGCTGGTCTATCCGTGCATCGGCGGCCCGCACCAGCCTGGCGCCGGCGGTATTGGCTTCGCGGGATGGGCGGGCGCGGCGACAAATGCCTGGGCCAACGGCGCGGACGGAATCGTGACTTTTAACGAGTTCGACCCGCAGCATCCCGCCTGGCGCATTATCGGGGAAGCGGATACCCTGCGTGCGGCGGATAAAGTATATGCCGTCGACAATCTGAACCCGCGCGTAACGCGAATGCACGAGCACGTGATCGACCGCGCCGGCCGACTGCCCATGCCCCTGGAGTGGGGGCAGAATACGGATATCCGTCTGCCTGCTGGCGAGGATATGGCCCAGCGGCGTGGCCGGATCGCACTGCTTTTACTGGCGAAAATAGAGTCATGCTCGATGAGTGACCGGGTTACGTTCACCCTGAACGGAACAGTCCTGCGGGCTGAAGTATTGTCTGGCACCGAAGGTCTTGCGCCAGGCTCTGTTGGAACGGTCACATTCACTGCCCGCGTCGATCCCGGCGCATTGCGGTGCGGGGACAACACGGTGGGCATACAGTTCACAGACCAGCGCCGTGAAAACAGCCAGCCTGTGCTTACCGAACTAAGTCTTCACTTGCGGCGCCGTCCCGAGAGTTCGACCGGCTGAAGCGGATCGGCTACCTGCCAGCGGCCGGCGCCGCGCACAGGCCGAGTTTTTGTTGTATCCGCCCGCGAAAGGCCGTCGGTGCGGCGCCGGACCTTATCCTGCGCTACCTCATACAGCACATTCCCAACCAGGAGATGATCGTGGAGGCCGGGCTCGCCGGCAATCGCGAACTCGCTGTCCTGGCGCTGGCCAACGACCCGGCGGTTATGGTGTTGGTAAACAAACGGACGATATTTCATAATCCGTCAGGGGTTCACTGCGCCAATTCGTGCTGATGCATGCAATACAGGGCTAGGCTATCGTGGCGTCTGGGGCCTGGAGGTCAATTCGTCCAATAGTACGTTCGG
>CAYQNY010000213.1:0-5673 GCA_964418925.1 uncultured Verrucomicrobiota bacterium | reverse complement strand
CGTGACTGTCGAAAAACATGCTTAAGAGCGGCCACGACAGAGCCCTGCGACAGGCTCAGGGCCTTGAGCGAAGTCGAAACGGCGTGGCCCTCCAAAATACATGTAAAACCGGCGTTATTATAAATGGAGGGGCGCGCTTGGTCGCGTGCTACTCTGTGAAGCAAAGCCTTTGCTACGCAGCCCGAGTCCGTATGGGTTATTCGACAGTTTCAATGGTGCAGATCAGTCGGGATCGCCGCCGCCTTTTTCCGCCAGAGGCGGATCTGCCAATGGCATGAAAACAATTTGCGCCCCCGCCTTGCGGGGCAAGCTTCGTGCTTGCCACGCCGATGGCGTGGTCTTAGTGGCCCGCCTGCAATGCTGCCTGCCCGAAATGCTGCGCATAACGCTGCAGGCGGGTAGCACTGCCTGCCCGCAGTCGCTGCGCTCCAGCGCTGTAGGCGGGCGGGCAGGCAGATGAATTGATCAGGTTAGGAAAATGACAATCAATAATTCAAGCGATCTGGAACGCAAGTCTTCGGCCGTTACGCTTTCCGACATGGAAATATTCATATTCCCCGAACTCATGTACGCTCTCGTGCTGGCCGATATCATGTCGCCACGAATCTGGCGCTGGCGCGCTGATCCCTGGTTTGCCGGGATTGATAAGATGAAACCCTACCGGCGCGTCAATAGGCTGAAGCAGTATATTATGGATCATTACGCGTTCAATCTCGATTTGGACACCTGGGGGTTGACAACCAAGGACCGGGAACTGGAACGTTTCCGCGATTTCATCAGTGCGGACATACTCAAGCAATCCAACGCCTTGTTCGGGTACGAGGGCGACAAATACTACTTCGACATTGACATCCGGACCTATTTCGGCCTGGACAAATACGCCGGCAACGCCATTCCGTACTGGAAAACCGAAACCGTGGAGGCCATGGATGCGTTCCGGCACAAGCCGAACTATCAGACCGGCGCCGGGGAATGTGTTTCCCTGGCAGCGCTCTACGCAGCCGCGTTGTTTGTAGTTGCCCGGATCCCGTTGAAGGATATCTACTTGCTGGCCACACCGCTGCATTCACAAAATTTCATAGATAACGGCGACGGAATTCTGACCAACAACCGCCGACTGGTGACCAAGAACATGTGGTTTAACGGAACAGCGCTTTCAGCCCAGGCCCGGCGGGCGCTAGAAAACGAGCGTGTCACTATTGTCGCCCACGAGAGCGGCTATGTGCATGCGGTCTATGCAGACGCTACCATCGATGCGGGGGTATATTCCCGCTTCGCGCAGAAGCTCCGGAACTTTCTGACAACTCGTCTCTCCGATGATATTCTTGGTAATTTTCTCCGGCATAGCCGTGAACTGCAAATATGCTTCCAGCTAAGATGGTCCATTTGCGGCGTCACCCGGCACATCCCGCTGGAGCGTGTGTTTGCCTATGAACATAGCAGTCCCTACCGGGTGACAGGCACGATGCGTGATAAGTTGATGGCCGGCATTGATCGGGAGGAATTTCAGGTCGGACCGCTACCCGACCGTATAGTCCTGAACGATTTGGAAGAGTTTGTTCGCAATAACGATATTGACATAGGCCGACCTGAGGACGTTACCCGCCTGAAAGGACAATTTGCTACAGCGTGTCTGCACGTGGAAACAGTCCTTGAAAGCCTGCGACAATTTTGTTGCGTTGAACCGCAATTGCCGGATTACGGTGCAAAAAGACGCGTTGCCGGGCAGGAACCACTGGGCATCAAGGTCGAAATGGATCGGGAAGAGATTATCAACCGCCTTGAGCATGTCAGGAAAAATAATTCCGTGGCGGACATGGCTTTCTACGCCTATCGCGATCTTAACCGGACCGAACCGGAACCTTTTCTGCTGGCTGCCATTCAGCGCAATCCGGTGTCGATTCAAGACTCGCGGGAACTGGCCGACAGCGCCATTGTGGACAAAATCAATAATATGCCGGAGCAGTCAATTTACGACGCGCCGGGGCGGCTGGCCCAGCCGGATGAAGTGTGGAATTACGGGCGCGGTGATGGCGTTGAGAAGGCAATACTCCTGGCAAATATTTTACGCGACCGGATGCCGACTGAAGAGATGACGGCTCAAGTATCCCCCCAAGCGGCCCGGCTTAAAGTCGGGGCGCAAGAATATGTTTTTCCCTCACGCAAAGAGTTGAAAAATCAAGTTTGGAAGATATAGATCAGTGCCAAGACCAACAACAAGCGGGTAATGCGCAAGACTGTTGCTTGAGGTGTGATTTTATGCCCAAGAAAAAATTAACAGATAAATATGTACAGCAAGCCCTGAAACTCGGGGCGCATGCCGCCAAGCCGATTCCGGCCAGGACAATAGTCACGGCCACATGGGTGCGAATGAAATGTCAATACGGTTGTGGCGGGTATGGGCAGTGCCTTACTTGTCCGCCGTATTCGCCAACACCAGAAACAACGGCAAAAGTGCTCAAGAACTACCGGACTGCTGTCCTGATCCGCGGCGATGACCACACGGATGTGACCAGGATTGCCGTAACGCTTGAACGGAAAGCATTCCTGGATGGCTATTACAAGGCGCTTGCCCTGGGCTCCGGTCCATGCCGGCTGTGCAACGAATGTAATCTGGAGGACGAGGAATGCCTGCATGCCGATGAGGCCCGGCCGGCAATGGAAGCCTGCGGCATCGATGTTTTCCAAACGGCCCGCAATAATGGTTTCCCGATTGCCGTTGTCAGCAACCTGCGGTGTAAACAGAACTACTATGGCGTTGTTCTGATTGACTAGTGCCTGATCCATCAGGAACTGCTATATCATGCCATAGGCCCTCGGGTCCATAGGACCCTCCCCTCAGGTCCGGAGGACCTTCCGGGTCCAAGGACGGGTCCGAGGACAGACCCACCTCTGGCGGGAAAAACAAGTTGGTTTTTTGTCATGCGTGTGATTCGTTGATTACATGAATGATATAGCCAAAGATAAAATCGTTGGTTTGTGCGATAGCGTTGCCACACTAACTCGGATGAAAGCATTAATAACTTGGGTTGTGGGCATAGCCCGTATTAGAGAGAAGCATGCGAGGAACACAGTGAGTGGCTCGAAAAGGCGATTTGGTTGTTGTTGCTATGACAGTTAACAGTGAGCATGAATC
The DNA here is from genome assembly GCA_964418925.1 of uncultured Verrucomicrobiota bacterium. Classification (GTDB taxonomy): domain Bacteria; phylum Verrucomicrobiota; class Kiritimatiellia; order JAAZAB01; family JAAZAB01; genus CAYQNY01. The sequence goes on along the minus strand of CAYQNY010000213.1, from coordinate 2,537 downwards.
GAAATCCGGTAACACGGGGATTGGGTGGGCCATGAGCGGCTTGGGGATTATGGCCACCGTGCTGACGGCTTTCATGCTCGTTCCTGGTCTGGCTCATGCCGATGAGCTAATCGGTCCTCGGCTGGTCTGCAACGAGCCGGTATACGATTTCGGGACCGTTCAGAATGACGTCAGCATTGAACACACATTCCTGCTCCGTAATGAAGGCAACCGACTGCTCGTCATTAACCGCGTCCATACCAGTTGCGGGTGCACGACAACCCGTCTGACCCAACGCAGGATTCAACCCGGCGGCGAGATTGAACTTGCCGCGCGTCTTGCATTAAAGGGGCGGCGCGGCAAGCAGCACAAGAGTATATACGTGCGCTCGAACGATCCGCAGTCTCCCCGTTATCATCTGGAGCTTGTCGGAGAAATTCAAAGAGCGATTGAGGTCAGGCCCTACCGGATTGATTTCATCGGGATTACCGGCGAACCGGTTAAAGAAAAAACAGTCCACATTATTTCAACAACCGACAAGCCGTTTAAGATTACCAGTATTAAAACCAATGCTGTTTCTTTTTGCACTATCAGCCTGGAACGGTTGGAAAAAGCGCGTGAGTACGAACTTAAATTGAATCTGACGGGCGCTGTGCTTCAGACTGGCGGAAGCTTGCGCGGTAAATTGGCAGTCTGCACTGATCATCCCGACTACGCGTGCATCGAAATCCTGGTTGCCGCGTTTATACAGCAAGAATTGATAGTCACCCCAAACGAGCTTTTTCTCCCGGAATCTTCAGGCAAGAGTAAACCGTTGAACCGGTTTTTTATCGTGCGTTCTAACAGGCATAAGCCGTTTGAGATTATTGGCATTGAAATGCCGGGTATCGATGCCGATGCAACAACCGAAAAACTTGGCGCCGGGCGTTACCGGGTGCAGATCGGCAACCTGCGGCCTGCCCCGGATATGGACGGCAAGGTCTTCCATATCCGCTTGAAGAATTCGGATGGTAAAGAGCAGGTCCTCGATGTCCCGGTCCGGGTGCAGGGAGGACGACCATAAACCCGCTGCGTACAGCAGTCGACAGGATGCCGCCGGCGCCGGCGGGCAAGGTCTTCCTGACAACAGTGGCGCTGGGCATCGTTACCGCGCTGGTGGCGGTGTCGGATGCCTCATCCGGGGAGGCAGCCACGCCTCCCGCGGTTCCGCCTGTAATCATTGATTATTTTTTTGAGCCGGGATGTGAGGAATGTTTCCGGGTGACTTCGGAAGTGATACCGGTACTGCAGGCGAGATATGCAGGGTTTTACGTTTTGCATAAGTGGGATACTGGCCTTGAAGAGCATTACCTGAAACTAGCGGCTTATATGGACCAGCAGGGCGTTCAGGATAACGCCGCCGTGTTCATGGTGATCGACGGCCAGGACGTGCTTGCGGGTTTTGAGGTAATTGCCGAGCGGCTTTTTTCGCTCATGGATGAACGCCTGGCGGCACGCCTGGAAGACGCCGCTGCTGTACCGGTAACCGCGGCGGGATCCCCTCCGGCCGGCAGGGAACTTGTCGCCCAACGGATTGAACGTTTTACCCTCACGGGGGTGCTGGTTGGAGGGCTCATCGACGGCATCAACCCGTGTGCGATTGCGACGCTGGTATTCCTTATCAGCGTGCTGTCCATGTCGCGTGTCAGCGGCTGGAACCTGCTGCTGGTTGGAGTTGCCTTTTGCCTCGCGTCATTGCTTACATATACTGCTATCGGTTTTGGAGTCCTGCGCGCCCTGCACGCGCTGGCGTGTTTTCAAACGGTCCGCACCAGCGTTGATTTTATTCTGGTTGCAGTTCTTACCGTCTTCGCGGTTTATTCGTTTTGTGACGCTTTCCGTTACCGCCAGACCCGGATGACGAAGGACGTGACATTGCAACTTCCTGCCAAGGTAAAGCAGACGATTCACCGTATCGTGCGGGTTGGCCTCGGTAAAAAGGCCCAGGTGACATGGGCCTTTGCTATCGGGGCGGCGGTTACGGCGCTGGAAAGCGTCTGTACGGGGCAAATCTATGTGCCGACATTGGCGTTGGTCGTCAAGAGCGGCACGGCCGTCACCCGCGGATTGAGCTATCTGGTGCTCTATAATCTGATGTTTATCCTGCCGCTGGTGGTTGTCTTCCTGCTGACTTATCGCGGTTTGAAGTTAACCAGACTCATCGAATGGAGTGTGCGGAACGTTTTTGTCAGCAAACTATTAATGGGCGGATTTTTCCTGGCCCTGGCCGCTGCGATCCTCAGCATGGATTGAAGGCCGACGGAAAACATGTAATGCCTCAGTCTTGTGGGTATTTGAGTGATGTCAGGATTATTTGATGGCTTGGACAATGCGCACCGCATTTCGTTGGTGACTGGCTTGCCTCATCTTTCAACTAGGATTTGCCGGGCCAAGCGCAGCGGTAAAAAATATCCAAAAAAGTCTGGTAATGTTCGGACTATTTGGCTATATTACCAAATAGTTAAATGTATAGGAATTTTCCGCCAGCCTGCCCGCCATAGCCTTGGCGACGGCGGGAG
>CAYQNY010000212.1:0-5693 GCA_964418925.1 uncultured Verrucomicrobiota bacterium | reverse complement strand
CGGCCCGCGGCCAGGTGCCGTATGTTTTCCAATGCGTGCATTTTTCAGGGGTTTTAGCGATGGCGCAAAAGTAGCAGTGATGACAGTGGATGGCCGGGATTACACCAATGCGATCCCCGACCTTTAAAGGTCGGCCGATATAATCACCCGTTGTTCCCTTGCCGAGCGCCGCCACTGTTCCGGAAATTTCGTGTCCAAGACTAATTGGGTATTCACAACCAACATCCTCGGCCGAGGCATGCCAGGTATGCACGTCGGTGCCGCAAACCCCGCATAATTCGATTTTCATTAAAAGCGATCCCGGAGCCGGATCAGGAATAGGATAACGGCCGATAACGAAATTTCCTTTGGGGTTTTCCAGCAGATTAGCGCGCGCGGTTTTCATGAGTTCCTCCCTTAATTTTCATCAACATTGAAATCCATGTATCCGTCCAGGTTAGTATGCCGTTTGGCCATCTGCGCCGCCGTGATATCCAACTTTTTCATCAATAGCTGGATGATGATATCCTCGAACACAAAAATGGTTTGTTCAAACAAGGCCGCCATGGGCTGAATGGAGGGAATTTCGTAGGGTCGTCCACCGTGCACCTGGCCGCTCAGCGTCACTACAAAATCGCACAGCCCAGCCGCCTTGGAATTTGGATTGGCTGTGATGGCCACGACCATGGCGCCCGTTCTTTGGGCGAACTGCATCACGGTATAGCCGATTGTCGTACAGGCCGCGTTGGCAATCAGCAGATCGCCCGGGCCGATATTGGGACATGTCGTGTCATAGACAACATGCGCATTGAATCCCATGTGCATGAGGCGCATGACAAAGGCACGTACCGCGCATTTCATGCGGCCCATGCCAAAGACCTGGATACACTTGGCCTGGGCAATGGCATTCAATAGTTTTTCCACTTCCTCGTCTTTGACGGCCATGAGCACATGGCGGTGTTCTTCCAACACGATTGGCGTCAACTGGTGATAATCTGACATTTGACCTCCTTATGGTTAGCTGGCAGCTGACCGAGAATAAGCGGTAATCCCCATCAGGCCGATAATAGTTTCATTAGCCAGGCATTGAAAGTTGACTTGCGAAATGATCTTGCCGCCGGCAGGTTGCGGGTAATGTCATCATATAGGTTCCCGGGACACGCGGGGGCGCTTTCAAAATGACGCGCCGGGCCTGTTCTTTTCCAGTCAAGTTATTCCTTAACCGGCCATACACCGTGTTCGTGTGCTGACAATATTCCGGATGAAGAAATTCAAAAGGCCGGCGGATATTAACACTGATCGGCTGCCACCAGGCCAGGCCATTGCGACGCACATCAACAAAGAACGTATGCCGTCCATACGTGCCTTTGAGCTTGATCCGGCCGGCCTTAAAACTGGCGACACATCCTTGCGGATCGCGAATGCCCCCGGGCGTGAGCCCATGCCAGTTGATCTTAAGCTCGGTGCCGCCCACAACCTCGGCGGGATAAACCGGCGGCTCCAGGCGGCGGCCGGTAAAGCGTATAATACAATCGAATGTGTCAGCAGTCGCCGTCGTGACCACCAGGTAAGGAACGCCGTCGCGAATTTAACGGGAAGTTCCGCCGCCGTCAGGCGATCAGCCGTCCTGTTCATCATCATCAAGCCGATAAAAACTTCATGGCCCTGGCCGGGCGGAAAGCGACCCATTATAGCCGGTGCTGAGCCGGCCTTGCTTATAATCGGGACATCATTGCCGAAAATTCGCGCATGCACAATCGAGAGATGCGGGGATGCAGTGTGTGCGCCGGTCACACCGGCATAAAGTTTGCGATACAGTTTTTTCGTAGCCTGATATGCAACGGCCTGCTTCGGAGCGCCCAGGGGAAAGGGAACTGTCAGGGCAAAAGTGTTGCCGGCAATCTTCACCCTGTTGCCAGCACTGTCCTCCGGCCGGGGGAAAAAATGTGATTCGTGGGTATAGCCGCAGGTGTCAAAGTCAAGGGAGATACAGTTTTCAATTGCGCGTACCCCGCCGAATACCCAGATGATTTCAGTATCCTTTAAGACTCCATCCACGGAAACTTTTACCAGCAGACCATCGGCATCTGTCATGGCGATGGATGTCAGGGTAAGGACGGCTTTTCCGAGCAAGCGGTCCCGGACTATGTGACGATAAAATCCGGGACAGTATTCGGCCTGGACCTGGTCAGCGTTAATCAGCCACTTGCGGTGTTTCCCGCGGACAATGCCGATCAGAAGATTCCCGGTTTTACCGGGTCGGCTCAAGGCCCATTCCGGACGGTCACCGGCATAGACATGGAAGATGCCATACTGTCCATATAAGGGCCGGCCATACCGGTTAATCCCATTAGTGCTGGTGAAACAGCCGTTTTTAATTAAGTATGGCGACATCTGGCATCTCCAAGCCTGCTTCTTTGATCAAACGGGTCATGTTATGCAACGTTCTAGATTTTACGTTTTTCGCCCGGCATGGTCGGGAAAGTAATTTTGCCGGCCGTTTTCAGCACGGCATCCAGATTATCGAACACCTTGTGAAATGCCGCCACGATGCCTTGCATTAACTCCCGGCCATTGGGCGGGAATATGTAATTGATACAGAACGACCGGTCGAACATGTCCACGCACACGGGATAATCGAAGGGATCATATTTTATCGCGCGCGTTTTTTTACTGACGTGACTGCAATTCCAGGGACACCCCTGGGGATATACGTTTTTGTTCAGGAATACCTTCTGCGCCGGCACAGGCATATTGTGCCATTCAAAGGTCGGCACCCCTTCTTCGAACAGGGCCTTCTGCACCGCCCAGCGAAAGCGTTTCGGATGTAAATGCGTAATGCCAAGCTGTTCCGGATACAACCGTATTTTGTAAAGATGCCAGGCGTGCACATAACCATCGGGGACAGTCGGCGGCTTGACCCCCTTGATTTTACCCAGTTCCCGGCACAGATACTCGCAATTTTTACGCCGCAGACTCTGGAGCTTATCAAAACGATTGAGTATTGAACGGCAAAGCGCATCGGCCATTTCATTATTACGATAATTGAACCCCATGATCGCGGCATCATACAGCCGGATCATGCCCCGTGGTACCGCCTTCTCTCCAAACATGGCCATTTTCCGGGCCCGGTCGATCATAGCGTCGTCATTGGTAGTTACCACGCCACCTTCGCCGGCCGGTAGATTTTTACTGCCGTTCAGACTGAACCCCGCGATATCGCCCAGTACCCCCGCGTTACGCCCCTTATACCGGGCACCGACCGCCTGGGCGGCGTCCTCAATGACCACAAGCTTATACTTCCGGGCAATGGCCTTGATGCTCTTCATGTCAGCACAGAGTCCATGCACGTGCACCGGCAGGATAGCCCTGGTATTAGGGGTAATTTTAGCTTCAATCCCGGCCGGATCCATGTTCATGGTTTCGGAATCGATATCGACGAAAACAGGAATACCGTTATGCGCTAATATCGCCTGACTGGTGGCCCAGAAACTGTACGCCGGGGTTATAACCTCATCGCCCGGCCCCACCCCGGCCGCGCAAACGCAGGCATGCAGTGCCGCCGTCCCGGAATTGACCACCAGCGCATGTTTGGCGCCGACATAACGGGCAAAGTCATCCTGCAGTCCCTGCACCTCCTTTTCCATCGGCCCCCATAGGATCCCGCGTTTCAGTACCTTCACCACCGCGTTAATATCCCGCGCCGTAATCACGGGCCATGATTTCTTCAAACTCTCCGGGATCGTCTTTTTTCCACCATGAATTGCCAGCATTTTCCGCATAGTATCCTCCTTTTGAAAATACAACTTTGCTAACGTTTACGTAAACTATAATATGCCTAACGCAAAATCCCGTCAACTATTTTTTTCAGGGTAGCGGGTAGTTATAGGTATTATAGCGCGTCACGCCTGTCCCGAGCAAAGTAGAGGGAATATAATACAACTCCGCCGATGCCGCCCACTTTTCAGGTGGAAGCCCGGATCAGCAAATGCACCGGCAGACGGGTCGTAATATAGTCAGCTCCGGGAGCGGCAATCCGCCGCAACAGCAGATCAAACGCACGACATCCGATCTCATCCGTTGGTTCCGATACCGTGGTCAAAGGCACCTCCAGCAGGTGGGTCCAGGCAAGATTGCTGAAGCCGGCCAAAGCAACGTCGGACGGTACCGCTATCCCTTGCTCCTGCAGGTAACGATATGCCCCCGTAGCCACCGAATCATTGATGGCCACTATCACATCCGGCCGCGCGCCGGCCGGAAATTTCGCCGCGCCCCGGTATCCATCGGATTCATCGAACCCCCCGCTCACGACTGTTACGGTGAGTCGTGCCTGCCCCATTTTCGCGATACTGCGGCGCAGTCCCTGTTCATGCTCCTGGCTACTGCTAATCCCGCGCGGCCCCCGGATATATCCCCAATGCCGATAGCCTTTACTGATAAGATAGCGGCCCAACTCAAAGGCCCCTGTTTTAGTATCCGACACAACGTAATCGCACGACAAGCCTTGCTTCAATCGATCGATGAATACGAATGGCAGACCGTCAGCCCGTAATTTCAGGTAAGTGCCAATCTGATTTTGGGTACCCGCCGGGGCGATAATAAATCCGTCCACCCGGAATTCACGCCAGAGGGCAATCTTACTGGCTTCCTGCTGATATGATTCATGGCTATGTGCGAGAATCACCCGGTACCCATGGGCGCTGGCACACCGTTCGATACTGGCCGTAATGGCGGGAAAAAAGGAATTGCTCACATCAGGAATCACCAGTCCGATCACGTTGCTACATCTGCCCCGCAGACCGGCCGCCTGCCGGTTGTGGATATACCCCAGGGCCTGAATCTTCGCCTGTATTTTTCGTTTCAGCCCGGCGCCTACTCCAACGCGGTTGTTCAACACACGCGAGATCGTCATCTGGGATACACCCAAATATTTCGCCAGCTGTTTCTGATTCGGAGTGCCGGATAATTTGCTGTGTTTCATAGTCCAATGCCATATACCTGCCAACTGGTATCCTGTCAAGGCGACGGAAAAACCAGCATGGTTAATTCAATATCATTGCCGCGATTAAGCCGGGACTGTACATCCCCGGCAGCCTTGGCGCTGCGGGTACGTTTCACCGCCTCAAGCTATAAACAGGTTCTTGGTCGGGAAGTTTGGATCGGTGGTCAGGTTGACGCCCAGACGCCTTAACCCGGCCTCGTCGCCGGGGGTCGGAATGTGCGTCATGTGCATCTCACAGCCCAGTAGTTCTTTCAGCTTCTCCATCGCCATCTGCGCCGACGGATTGGTGGTGGAACTGATGCTCAGCGCTACCAGAGTTTCATCCAGGCTCATGCTTTCGGCCTTACCGTTCAGAATATCCCGTTTCAGGACACCGATGGACGCCGTGATATTCGGGGACAGCAGATGAATCTTATCCGGTATTTCCGCCAAGTGTTTGATTACATTCAAGATCAGGCTTGACGCCGCGTGCATGAGCGGCGAATTTTTGCCCGTGATCATGGTTCCGTCTTTCAGTTCAATCGCGGCGCCGCAGCAGATACCCAGATTCCCCTTGCCGGCGCGGGCGGCCTGGCGCGCCGGTTCGACCACGCGGCGATCCTCCGGCCGCAGATCCAGTTCCTTGAGAAGCCGCTCGACGCGCTGAACCGCATTGTTTTCCGTAAGCCCCATGGCATATTCACAGGCATAGCGGAAATAACGACGGATGACC
>CAYQNY010000211.1:0-5703 GCA_964418925.1 uncultured Verrucomicrobiota bacterium | reverse complement strand
AATCATGACGTCTTCAGGTCAATCGTCATAAACGATTGGCCTGAAGTAAATTATTTACGAAAGTATGACTTTCATGAATAATTCAGGCTAAGGAGAAGAATAGACAACATGATTGCAAAACCAGGAACCGGAACGCTGCACCTGTCACCGTCAGAATACCACCGCTATCTCATGTCGCGGATCGTTCCATCCCTGCGGTATGACGGTGGCGACGTTTTTCATTGGCAGCGACGGCTGCGCCGCAAACTCCGGCAGCTTACGGGGGATGTGCCCGCAGAGCGTACTGCGCTTAACGCAAGGCAATTATGGCTGCGGGAGCATCCACTTGGCACAATCGAGAAGATCGTCTTCCACAGCGAGCCGGACTGTGATGTTTCCGCCTACGTATGCCTGCCGAAGGGTGTGCCGCCGCCATACGTCTTCATGATCTGTCTGCAGGGCCATTCGACGGGGATGCATAATTCCATTGCCGTTCAAAGGGCCGATAATACCAAGGCGCACAAGGTCGCAGGAGATCGCGATTTTGCTCTGGGTTGCATGCGCCGTGGCATTGCCGCGCTGTGCATTGAACAGCGTTCGTTTGGGGAACGACGCGAACAGAAGCAGGAAAAAATATCTCCGCACGGATGCCATGACGCAACCATGCAGGCCCTTATGCTGGGCAGAACGCTGATCGGGGAGCGTGTTTATGATGTTGATCGCGGCCTTGATTATCTCGCTTCGCGCGGTGATGCCGACATGCGCCGAGTCGGCGTGATGGGCAATTCCGGCGGGGGAACCATAACTTTATTTGCCGCCGCTTTGCTTGCACGCATCGCCTTTGCGATGCCCTCCTGCTATTTCTGCACCTTTAGGGATTCCATCATGTCCATCTATCACTGCGCGGACAACTACATCCCAGGTCTGTTGAAATACGCCGAGATGTCCGATATCATGGGATTATTCGCGCCCAAGCCCCTGGTGATTGTTGCCGGGCAGCAGGATCCTATCTTTCCAATTGACGCCACCCGCAGAGCGTTCAAGGATGTGCGACGAATCTATAAGGCCTGTGGCGCTGAGGCACATTGCCGTCTCGTGGTGGGTGCCGGCGGGCATCGCTTCTACGCGAATGACGCCTGGCCGGTGATGTTGAAGGCAATAGATTCTACGCAGTAGAATCTATTGCCCATGGATTTTTCCGCCGGGCCAGCCGGGCGGTCAGCCGGATAGCCGCGATCATACTGCCCGGATTGGCCATGCCCTGGCCGGCAATATCGAACGCCGTGCCGTGGTCCGGCGACGCGCGCAAAATCGGCAGGCCCAAGGTCAGATTGATGCCTTGCTCAAAGGCGATCATCTTGAGCGGCGCCAGCCCCTGGTCGTGATACATGGCCAGGACTGCGCCGTATTGTCGGCGCCGGGCCTGGTAAAAGATCACATCAGCCGGGATTGGGCCTTGCACCTTAATGCCCCGGCGGCGCAAGGAGCGCAGGGCGGGAATAAGGGTGGTTTTTTCCTCGCGGCCCAGGAGTCCCTGGTCGCCGGCGTGCGGATTCAGAGCGCAGACACCAATCGTCCGGTTTTTAACATTCAGCCAGGCGAGCGCCGGCGCGGTCAATTCCGCCGCTTCTATTATGGCTTGTTTTGAGAGGCAATCGGCGACGCGTGACAGCGGAATATGCCGTGTTACCAGAACCACGCGGAGCGGGCCGCCCATGAGCATCATGGCGTACCGCCGGGTGGCGGTGAGAGCGGCCAGATATTCCGTGTGACCGGGGAAGGGCAGACCGGCCAGGTGCAGGCTCTGTTTACAGATGGGACCGGTGATCATGCCGTTAAATAAACCCGAAAGACATCCCGTTGTGGCGGTTCGAATCCAGTGGGCAGCGGCTTGTCCTTGGGTTTTACCTGTAATGCCGGGACGCCAGACCGGGTGATTGCGCCGTTGATGCGGATCGAGTTCGGGTTCCCAGTTGACGACCGGTGCCGTCAAAGGCCCGGTTTCAGAAGGAGTCCATGCCGGCGGGAGTGGAAGCTTAAGGTGGTGCGCCTCGTGGGACAGGACACGTCGGCTGCCGATGAGTACCAGTCTGAGGTAACGCGGCCAGCGGTGCCCGTAAGCGGCCTTCAATGCGATTTCCGGTCCAATGCCGCCCGGGTCACCCAAGGTGACGGCTAATACAATGTCAGTCATAGAATCTTTCTCAGTAACTGCTGTGCGAAAAGTGTGCGTTTTTTATCGAGTGGCGTGATAAATACTTGCGTGGCAACTGGCTTCGCGAAAGATTCTATCAGTATTTCTTAATGTAAGCGTTCTTTTTCAGGCGCGCGATCCAGGCGTCGTACAGGCGCTGGGCTTCTTTCTTGTGAAGCTCCTGGCGGATGGCTTGCTGGGCTTTTTCGAAAGGAATCACCGTTCCGTTTTTGCGTCCTTCCACTTTCAGGATATAATATTCATTGCCGGCGGTAATGATCTCGCTGATTTCACCCGGGGCCAGGGAAGCGATGGCGTCTGCCAGTTCGTCGCGGCGCGTGGTGGGATCAATCCAGCCCACATAGCCGCCTTTCGAGGCTTTGGGTCCTTCCGAGACCTGTTTGGCCAATTCATCGAACCGTTCGCGCGCCAGCAGGCGTCGGTAAATATCTTCGGCTTGTTTGTGTTTCAGCGCGTTTTCCTCGGGGGTTGTCCCGCAATGAATCACGATCATCCACAACTCCACCTGGTCCGGGATGCGATAGGCGGCGGCGGTTTGCGCATAGGCGTCGCGGACAGACTGAGGGGCAACCGACACCTTACTCTCCACTTCCCGTTTCCGCATCAGCGAGACGATGATAGAGGTACGCAGATTTTTTTTCCACTCCTCCATCGTGATGCCTTCAGCCCGCAGCGCTTTATTGAATTCCGCGAGATTATTATTGAATTTGTTGCGAATGATTTCCTCAATGCGGGCGTTTACGTAAGTATCCGGCAGGTTCAGTTCCTTGCGCTGATTGAATGCATCGAGAATCAAGGCCCGTTCAATGAGCGAGTCCAGGGCGCCTTCGTAGGCTTCCTCGAGTTTCTGGTTGAGTATTTTTCCGTGATAGGTCTGACGCAGTTGACGTTCTACCGGCTGCATGACGGCAATGACGTCCGCCACCATTATCACCTGGTCATTGATGACGCCGGCATAGCCGTCCACGGGAACCGAGTTGGCCGCCGCTGGTATGACCAGCCACGCGGCAAAAGCGAAAATTATATGACTTTGTTTCATTCTGTCATCACTATGCCAGATCATCGTATCTGCCGCAACTGGAAAGATGATTTTGATTGACACGCATTGCCTTAAATCTCAGAATGAAAAAAAGTTTAGCATAATAACGGGGAGGAAAAGTCATAGTTAAAGTTTGATTCGATTCTCCTGTGATTATGCCAAGGCGTGTTTTGTTCAGGAAAGGAGCTTGCATGAACGCGATCAGTATCATGCCGTGTCTGGATATGAAGAAGGGACGTGTCGTCAAAGGAGTCCATTTTACGAATTTGAAGGAAGCCGGTAATCCGGTGGACAGCGCAGCGTTTTACGAACGGGAAGGGGCTGATGAACTGGCTATGCTGGATATAGCCGCCACGGTCGAGAACCGGAAAACCCGCCTTGAATGGGTCAGAAATGTCTCCGCAGTGATTCATATTCCCCTGACGGTCGGCGGCGGTATTGCCTCGTTGAAGAATATGGAGGAAGTCTTCGCCGCCGGCGCGAGCAAAGTGTCCATGAACAGCGCGGCAGTGAAAAACCCCGACTTGGTTCGGCAGGCGTCGGCAATGTTCGGCCCGGCCAGGGTGACGGTGGCTGTTGACGCGCAAAGGAACGTGGCCATGCCTTCCGGGTTTGAACTGATTGTGTCCGGTGGCACCCGGCCGGTCGGCAAAGACGCGGTGGCCTGGGCCCGGCAGTGCCAGGATCTGGGCGCCGGTGCGATTCTGCCGACCAGCATGGATGGCGATGGGACCAAGGCCGGCTATGATTTGGAATTCACGCGGGCGATTTCATCGGCGGTGAGTGTGCCGGTGGTGGCATCCGGAGGAGCGGGAACGCCGGGGCATTTTTACGAGGCGGTGACACAGGGCGGGGCGCGAATTCTGCTGGCGGCCTCGGTGTTTCACTTCCGCATCCTGACCATCCGGCAGGTCAAGGAATACCTGCGCAGCCGGGGCCTGTTGGTTCATCTCGACAATTGAATGCATCAAAATCCGGAATCCGTGAGCCGGCTCAACCAATGCCGGAGTTCATCCAGCCGGGCATCGGCGTGAACAGATTTCAGACGCGGAAAATGATGGTTCAACATGAGATATTCGCCGTCCCGCTTAAACATGATTTTACCGTCACGGGATTCAATGGTGGTCACTCGCTTTTCCGCGGCCAGAATGCGCAAGACTGCCAGTTTCAGCAGGCGCTCCAGGGACTCCGGCGCCGGTCCGAACCGGTCATGAAATTCCTCGCGCAAAGCTTTGATTTCTTTCTCCGTGGTTGCCGCCGCGATTTTGCGGTAAGTGCTGATGCGTAACCGCTCATCCTCGACATAGGCGCTCGGCAGGAAGGCTGAATGTTCCACGTCCGGGGCTTGGGTGGATAGATCAATGAAATCCAGCGCCACGTCTACGTCCACAATGTGGTCCGTCGCCTGATCGGCGGGAAGCAAAGGTGAAGGGACGGCGGTCTTTGCGGTTTGACTGGACATCTGCGTAATGGTCCGGCGCAGGAGTTGGCAATACAGGTCGAAGCCGATGGCGGCAATATAGCCGCTCTGCTCGGTACCCAGCAGGTTGCCGGCGCCGCGGATTTCCAGGTCGCGCATAGCGAGGCGGAAGCCGGCCCCCAGATCCGTGTGTTCCATGATGGCATGAATACGCCGCCGCGGCGTATCCATCAGCCGGCCGTGGACCGGCAGGAGCAGGTAAGCATGGGCCTTGCGGGAGGAGCGGCCCACGCGGCCGCGGAGCTGGTAAAGATCGGCCATGCCGAACCGGTCGGCGCGGTCAATGAGAATGGTGTTGACGTTGGGAATATCCATGCCGCTTTCAATGATCGTCGTACACAGCAGGATGTCTATGTCGCCCCGTGAGAAGGCGCGCATGACCCGGGCCAGTTCACCGGCAGCCATTTGCCCGTGGGCGATAGCGATCCGCGCTTTTGGAACCAGCCGCTGGAGGTGCGCGCGGACTTTGCCAATCGTCATGACCCGGTTATACAGGTAATAGACCTGGCCACCGCGGTTCAATTCTCTCAGAATTGCTGCCCGCACCACGACGTCGTCATTTTTGATGACCTGGGTATCAATCGGTAGACGGGCTATGGGCGGTGTCTGGATTATGCTGATATCCCGCGCGCCGGTGAGACTCATGTACAGGGTGCGGGGAATCGGTGTGGCGGTCAGGGTCAGCACATCCACCAGGTGCTTGGCTTGTTTAAGGCGTTCCTTGTGCTCGACGCCGAAACGCTGTTCCTCGTCAATGATCACCAGGCCCAGGTCCTTGAATTGCACGTCCGGTTGGAGGAGCCGATGCGTGCCGATAACGATATCCACGGTGCCGTTGTGGAGACCGCGAACCACCTCGCTTTGCTCGGCCAGGGTACGGAACCGGCAGAGCAGTTCCACGCGGATCGGATAGGCGCGCATACGTTCGAGGAAAACTTCATAATGCTGTTGCGCCAGGATGGTGGTGGGGACAAGCAGAGCAACCTGCTT
>CAYQNY010000210.1:0-5736 GCA_964418925.1 uncultured Verrucomicrobiota bacterium | reverse complement strand
GCCGCTTCGGCGTGGCAGGCCAGCTTCGCCGAAAACAAAGCGACAGTTTACCACGTCTGCGGCGTGGTCTGACTGTCGCATTCCAAAGTGCCAATGCATCAAGGCAAAAATGTCTTAACCCATCAGACCTCAATCCTTTTACGGAAAATATGAATTAGCGCTGGGTTATATTTTAGAAAGCGAGAATATGTGTTGACATATTCAAATCCAATGTATAATATTTTTTCGCATAAATAAAAAAACGGATTAAATCATGGCTAAAATTCTGCTAGTGGATGACGAACCCAGTATCCTCAGCGTGCTCAGTGTGCTGTTGAAAGCGGAAGGATATGAGGTGGTTCCTGTGGATGGCGGCGAAAAGGCTGTGGAGTTTATCAAATCCACTCCTTTTGACCTGATGATATCGGATATTCGCATGCGGCCGGTGGATGGAATGGCTTTGCTGAAATTAGCCCGGGAACAACAGCCGTCAATGTCTGTCTTGATGATCACAGGCTATGGTTCTGTGGAAACAGCGGTTGAAGCTTTAAAAGACGGCGCTTTTGATTATATTACCAAGCCGTTCAAAGTGGATGAATTACTGATTACGGTTCAACGGGCGCTTGAATATAACAAAGCCTTAACGGAAAATATTAATCTTAAAGCTCAGCTGGTCAGCCGGTATCGGTTCGAGAATATTATTGCGGAAAGCCTGGCCATGCGTAATGTCTGTGAAATGATTGAGCGGGTCGCGCCCACGGAAGCGACCGTGCTCATATATGGGGAAAGTGGAACCGGGAAGGAACTGGTGGCCAAAGCCATTCATGCCTACAGCAGTCGGAAGAATAATCAATTTTTACCGCTGAATTGTGCGGCTCTTCCTGAAGCCCTGCTGGAATCGGAGTTGTTTGGTCATGTCAAGGGGGCCTTTACCGGCGCATCATCCGATAAAGAAGGCCTGTTTGAGGTGGTAACTGGCGGAACGATCCTGCTGGATGAAATCGGGGCTATGCCGCTTAATATTCAGGCCAAACTATTACGCGTGCTGCAGGACAAGGCCATTCGCAGAGTTGGTGGAAATACCAGTATTGCCGTTAATGTCCGGGTGTTGGCTGCCACTAACAGTCGCTTGGAGAATCTGATCGAAAAAGGTGAGTTTCGAGAGGATTTGTACTATCGCTTGAGTGTGATCCCGCTTGAAATCAAGCCGTTACGCGAAAGAACAGAAGATATTCTGCCAATTGTGTACCATTTCATGCGCCAGGAACTGGGCGCGAACAAGAAGGAGTTGCCTTCCATTGACCCCGATGTGATTCAGATTCTTGAGCAGTATTCCTGGCCGGGGAATGTGCGTGAACTTGAAAATGCCATCAAACATGCGCTTACCTTTGCCAAGGATAATGTCATCAAGACGGAATGTCTTCCCGTAAAAATTGTGCAGAATATGCAGGCAAGCGGAGCGCCTGTTCGCCGGGATGATATGCGGGGCAGGTCCTTGAAAGCGTTTTTACGCATGAAGGAAAAAGAATATTTGGATTTTGTCCTCAAAAATTCGGATGGCGACAAGCAAAAAGCCGCCAAATCATTAAAAATCAGCCGGGCAACTTTGTATCGTAAGCTCCCGGAACCGAAGGAGTAAGGGCCTAATTAAATACTTATGAATACGGGTGTAGAATTCCATTTAGTGTAATCTGAGGATAAGCCGCATAGACTCGGCTTTGTTAATAGGCTATGCATGGCAAGTTTTCGGCTCTACCTGCAACAATTACCCTGTGGCGATCTAATTCGCATTTTTTAAAACGTTTTTATCATATTCTCATAATCTAATAATTGAGAAGATGTTTTATGGTTTTGTTTGTAATCAATGTCTTGAATAATTGCTATTATGTTCTCATTAATGAGAATAAATTGCCGGCTATGGGTTTGTCAAAAGACCTGTTTTGGTAATACCGGCTTATGTTATATGAAGATATTAAGGGCGCCGACCTGATAAAAATACAATTAGTTGGTATGGATATTGCTTTATTATAGATTAATGGAAAGTAATAATTATTTAAATGGAAGGAGGTGGTTGGGAGTAATATAGCTGGTAAGTTTTGAATTGCTGTTAAATGTTTAAAGATAGCATCCAATGCTGTAAATAAGGAGAAAATGATGAAAAAAGGTTTTACACTGGTTGAAATTATGATCGTTGTGGCGATCATCGGTCTGTTGGCCGCCATTGCGATCCCCTCGTTCATGCGGGCGCGGACAACGTCTCAAAAGAACAGCTGTATAAATAATCTGCGCCAGATTGAAGCGGCGAAGGATCAATATGCGCTGGAAATGGGTCTGACTAATTTTTCGGATGCTTGTGATTTTGCAGATATTGGTCCGGGTGCGACCGGTGGCAGCTTCCTGAAGCAGTGGCCGATTTGCCCGGCGTCAACAAACTTTGCTGGGACGCCTTCTATAGCTGGAACGTCTAACGACTATACCATTCAAGTCATTGGCACTAATGCGGAATGTAAAATCGTTAGCGGTACGCATGTTTTGAAATAAGCGGTTGGTTGTTGCATAGTAAAAAAAAGAGCCCCGGACTCATGGATGGCGTTTAGAGCGTCATGAAGTTACGGGGCTCTTTTGCATTTCGCAGTCAAGACTACTTGGGCGTAGGAGGTCAGGCGCAGGCAGGCCGTTGACCGTCTGCCAGCGGCAGCTTTGTTGCCGCTGGCCAAATGAGAAGTGGAATTGCTCCTCTCCGCCTATAGGCGGATAATAAAGCGGTCGGCGGCTGCTTTATGGGGAAACACGCCCAAGGAGAGTCGAACTCCTCTTCCCAGGATGAAAACCTGGTGTCCTGACCGATAGACGATGGGCGCAAATCACAAATGCGCAACCATACCAGATAACGGGCAGAACGCAATTATAAAAGAATCAATAATAGATCTTGAGGTTAAGGCTTGGTTTTTATATATTTCTGAATTCGTATTATTTTTGTAAAAGGCAGCCATAATACGGATTCAGAAAAAGGAGATATTTATGGCACGCAGTTGCGATATTTGCGGGAAGGGGTTGCATTTTGGTAATATCATTCGCCGGCGTGGAATGCCCAAGGCCAAGGGGGGTATTGGCCTGCACACAACGGGTATTAGTCGGCGTACGTTTCTTCCCAACTTGCAGAAGGTCCGTGTGATGGAACATGGCGGGGTGGTGATTCGACGGGTCTGTACCCGCTGTATCAAGGCGGGTAAAGTGGTGAAAGCCTGAGAGATTGCTCCCCGGCTTGTTCCGCCAACGTGTTAAACTGCCGCCGCATTATGTCTGCCTGACGAATTTGCAGTAGCGCAATCATCATCTCCCTCCCGAGATTTAAACCCCGGCTGTATTGCGGAATCCAGCGATGAAATAACAGCGTGCCAAGCGTGTCGCCATGTTGATTCACCATGGCTTCAAAATGACGTTGCATAAAGGCTATGTGTTCCTGTCGTGTCGGTCTGGCAACGGGACATCCTTTCAGGGCTGAATCAATGTCACGCAGGATCCAAGGGTTTTTCAGTGCCGCTCGCCCTACCATGATGCCGGCGCAACCGGTGGCGGTGAACATGGCCTGTGCCAGAACCGGGGAGGTGATGTCGCCATTGCCGATTACCGGGATGCGGCGAACTTTGGTCACCACCTGCCGGATGGTGTCTCCATTTACCTGACCGGAATATCGCTGCAGACACGTGCGGCCATGAATCGTAATGGCGGCAATGCCGGCGTCTTCCAAAGCTGATGCCAGCGGTCCTGTCGAGTCGTCTTGGTCCCAGCCGGAACGGAGTTTGGCTGTTACGGGAATTGAGACCGCCTTGACGATACAACCGGCCAGTCTGACGGCGTCCCGCGGGGTCTTCAGCAATCCGGCGCCTGAACCGCGGCGAGTGATTTTTTTCTGAGGACATCCCATGTTGATATCAATCAATACGGCCCCCTGGTCGGCCAGCCAGCGGGCCGCTTGCACCATCAGCTTGGGGTCAGATCCGTAAAGCTGGTATCCCAGCGGACGATCCTCCGCGGACGTGGCCAGAATGGCCTTTCGTTTTTTCCCGCTTCCGAAGAGGACACTTTTTGGATCGATCATTTCGGTATAAGCCAGGCCAAATCCTCCCAATGCCCGGACAGCCATGCGGAACGGCCAATCAGTATATCCGGCCATGGGGGCCAGTAATACGGGGGATTTCAAGGTCAGGTTGCCAATGGTCAATGAGTGCTGCATGATCCTACAGTAGCGGTATGCAGGTGACAAGGCAATGGGAACACTTTTAAATTTGGCCGGCAGAATCGAATCTCCCGGGGAACACGACTTATGGTGGTACCCGTGTTTTGCACGCTATGCGCACAAAATTCGCCCGTAGGGCCGTCGTCACCCCGCCAGTACGGGGTGACAAGTTCACCACTTGCGTGGGTGGATAACCCAACAGATTATTTGCCCAACGCGACGTCTTTTCGCCAAGCCCTTGCCGGCATTGGCGAAAAGTAAAACTTCAAATTTTGCTTTGCATTATCAGGATTATAACTATACTGTTGCCTTATGGCTAATTTCAAACAGTTGCTGGCGAAGATCAAAAAGGGCCCGCAGGATATTGTGGGAATTAATTTTTGTCCGTCGGGTGTGCAATGTGTTCGGATCAAGAAGACGAACGGCGATACCTCTGTGGTGTCGGCCGATATATTACCTGCGTTTACCTTTGATGCCGAGTCCAAAGAATTATTTCATTTACCGAAGCCGCTTCAAGCCCGGTATGTGTCAATCTGTGTTCCGGGTAATGATGCCGTTGTCAAGTTGTTGAATTTACCGGGACAACTGGAAGGTGATGTGCAAACGCAGATCAAGGAGCATTTGGGGGTTGGGGCAGGGGACTATCGTATTGGGTATCGCGTTATCACTCATGGACATGGCCGCACGGAAACCAAGCTGTTGGCAGTTGCTATCCCCGAAGCCGAAGCCCAGTCGGCCTGCGCCTTATTTTCCGTGGGCTGGCCGGCGCCGATTTCCGTGGAAATATCCGGATTAGCGGCCATGACGGCGTTTCTTCAAGGTCCGGCCATGGCGCACCAGGAGCAGGCTGTTGGCGTGATCGAGTTGGGTGCCCGGGTCACATTCGCGACCTTTTTTAACAAGGGTGAATTTGTGCTTATCAGAAAATTCGATTCCGGATATTTTGATTTGATCGACAGGATTCAACAGAACATGAGCGTGGATCATGCAACAGCCGCAAACATTATGGCCGACGGATCGTTTGATATTTCTCAAATCGTCAAGGAAGTGTCGGAACCGTTTATTAAACAACTGGTGATTTCCAAGCATTTTATTGAACGCCGGGAAAATTGCCGGATTGCCAGACTTTATTCACCCAGCGGTAAAATGATTTCGCGCGACTGGCTGAACGAAGTAAAATCGGCCGTGGGCGTCAATGTCGAGTTCTGGAATCCATTCGAGGGCATATTGATGCCGGACGCCATTGCTCAGCAGTTTGAAGGGCAGTTTGCCCATTTTTCGTCGGCCCTGGGCGCCGTGTTGGGGACGTTTGAGGAATCGGCGGCAGAATAGCGCGGGGTATAAAACCTATGCAACGGGGTTTAAACCCGGTGCGACGTGTGCAAAGGCTATGAATTTTCAGGTTAATCTAATCCTCGATTCGGAAAAGCGCAGTGGCAGCACCGTCAGCTTGAAGTTTGTCGTTCGGGTGTTGGCGGTGGGCATTCCGGTGATCATGGGAATTATTATTGCAGGGC
>CAYQNY010000209.1:3128-5764 GCA_964418925.1 uncultured Verrucomicrobiota bacterium | reverse complement strand
TCCTTGCCGGCGCCCTCATTCTGACTCCTGAATTCTGAATTCTGACTCCTGAGTAATTACCATTCCTTCTAATAAAAATACATCCAATAATCCGCCCGGATTT
This sequence comes from uncultured Verrucomicrobiota bacterium, assembly GCA_964418925.1. Taxonomy (GTDB): domain Bacteria; phylum Verrucomicrobiota; class Kiritimatiellia; order JAAZAB01; family JAAZAB01; genus CAYQNY01. Next base: position 5,661 of record CAYQNY010000209.1, on the reverse strand, counting down.
TTTTAATCCGCTCCCGGGCATCCCGGCTGGCCGGTACCTGAGCATCAACGATACGCTGATAAATGGCCGCAGCCTTGTGCCAGCTCTTTTCATCCTCCTTGATACCGGCCGCGCGAAAAGCAGCGCGGGTAAACCATACGTTGCACTGCGGCTTCAATTCCGGATGCTTGAAATAAGCATAAACTACTTTTATATAATATTCAAAGGCTTCCGGCCGGCGGCCCATTTTTTCAAGACAGCGTCCAATCTTATATTCCGCCTGCATTTTGGATAATTCCGCTGCTCGGGGCCGTTCCATAATCTGCTGATACGACGCCACGGCCTCCTGATAGCGCTGCGGGTCTTCCACCCCCAGCGTAAACTGGCTGTCCCCTTTGCGAAACCAGGCGGCTTCCGCCAAATCGCTTTCCGGATACTGCCGGATAATTTCATCAAAAATAAGGATGGCACCCGCAAATTCACCTAGTTCGCACAGGGCCTCGCCCTGGTAAAACCGGGTTTCGGCGCGGCGCTCGCTGGACGGATAATTCTTAATCAACCGCGAGAAATAATCTTTGGCCCGGCGAAATTCATTCTGTTTGAGAGCGGCGCGCCCCGCCCAGAACAGCGCCTTGTCCGCTGACGCCGCCTGGGGATATTTACTCGCCACGCTTATCCAAACGGCTTCAGCCGGCCCGTAGCGGCCGCAATTATAATCCTGTTCCGCCAGCCAGAACAAGGCATCGGCGGCCCAGGACGAGCGGGGATAGCGCCGAACAAAATCCCGGAACGCGTTGACTGCCTGATCATACTGACCCAGGCGGGAATAACACCAGCCGCCAAGATAGGCCGCCCAGTCGGTTACTTCGCTGTCGGGAAATGACTGCACAACGTTCTGGAATCCTGAGAGTGCCGGCTGAAAGCGGCCCAGCTGATAGTCCAAAAATGCCTGGCCGAAAATCGCGCGCGGGCGCGCCGAACTGCCGCATTCCGTCACTACCAACCGGTACACGTCACGGGCATCCTCTTCCCGTCCTTGCTGCTGCCGCAGTTCTGCCACCCGCAATAACGCCCGCGCCGCCAACGGCCCGCCGCCATTTCGATCCGCCACATCCCAGAACAGGTGCTCCGCTGCGGCCGGATTATCAAGACGGACCCGGCACTCCGCCACCTGCAACAGCGCCTGCTCGGCTAATACAGTTTCCGGAACCTGCGCAATGACCTGCGCATACGACTCCAGCGCCAGTTTGTACTGGTCCCCCGCGAAGTGGCAGTCCGCCACCTGGAACCGGCAATACGCCTGCTCCTGCGGCAACACAGCCGCCGCATGCGCTTTCTCAAAAGAAGCCGCGGCCTCGATCGTACGCCCCAGATTTAAGAGCGCGGTTCCCTTCCCTTGATAGGCCTGTAACAGGCCTTGCGGAAGAGCAAACGTCTCCAGATAATTCTGGAATTCAATCAGCGCTTTATCATTCAAGCCCTGGTCCAGCAGCGTCCACGCTAGTTCCATCTGGGCTTGCCGGGCCGCCGCATTGGTCGTCTGGCCGGACACAAATCCGCGCACGAGGATCACACCCTCGTTGATCTTCCCCATGGCCAGCAGGATTTTTCCTTTCCGCAAGTTGACTTCATTCTGCCAGACCGGATCGGCAACCTGCTCCGCGCATTTATCCAGCAGACTCAGGGCCATCACCATGTTGGATTGCGTTTCCGCAATATCCGCCAGGGAAAAGAAAGCGGAAGCGCGCAATTCATCCGGCACATTTCTCCGATCAACCAGCGGGGTGACAACCTGGCGGGCCTGTTCCCATTTCTTTTGCGAGATATAAATACAACCCAGCAGGCTGCGGCCCTCCTGACCGATCCGGTCGTCCAAGTCAAGCGCCACCAGTTTTTCCAGAACATTCCGCGCCGTTTCGACATGCCCGGCCACAATCAGCGCCTTGGACCCGTCCAGCAGATTGGCCGGCCCTTCCGGAGAATTATCGTAACGATCAGCAAACCGGGCAAAACAGTCAATGGCCTGACCCTGTTTTCCCAGCTTCATGAAGGCCCAGGCCTGAAGTCTCAGCACACGCGGCTGATAGAGACTGGCCGGATATTTGGTTTCAAAATCCTTAACATAATCAAGCGCCTGGGCCCACCGCCCCAACTCAAAACACGCCCGGGCCATCCAGAAATCAAAGGCTTCGGCCTGGGGAGTTCCTGTCGCCCGTTCCCGGTCGGCCGCCAGCAAGTCCAGCATATCCTGATACCGCTGCTGCCCATGGAGGGCCTGGGCCAACAGGATCACGCCTTTCCGTTTCTCCACCGGCGTAGGCGCCCCGATTTTCAAGTATTGCTCAATTTTTTTCTGCGCCAGCTCATACAGCTCATCTTCCAGGGCCGCTGTTCCATCGGTCAACAGGTCCGCATGCTCCGCCGCCGGCGTCCACCCTGCAACCGCCAGCAGGCCCAACACGACACCGCCGATGAAAAACAGGCGGACCAAGGCGCCGTAAAGGCGTTGCGGACCGGAACTATATGCCGCATATGTTTGAAAACTCAATTTCAT
>CAYQNY010000209.1:0-3028 GCA_964418925.1 uncultured Verrucomicrobiota bacterium | reverse complement strand
AATTTCATTCTATTTTTTCTTCCACCGGCTTCTTCAGCACGCGCTGGAGCAGTACGCCCGTATGGGATTGCCCGCAACGGGCTATCTCTTCCGGCGTGCCTTCGGCGACGATGGCGCCGCCGGCATCGCCGCCTTCAGGACCAAGATCAATAATATAATCCGCTGTTTTGATAACTTCAACATTGTGTTCAATCACCACCACGGTATTGCCCGTATCGCGCAGACGCTGGAGCACATTCAGTAATTTTTGGATATCGGCAAAATGCAGGCCGGTTGTCGGTTCGTCCAACAGATATATGGTCCGACCGGTGGATTTCCGACTGAGCTCCGAGGATAATTTCAGCCGCTGGGCTTCGCCGCCCGACAAGGTCGTGGCCGACTGCCCCAGATGAACGTAACCGAGCCCCACCTCTGAAAGTGTTTTCAATTGCCGGTGCAAAGCGGGAATACGGCTGAAGAAATCCAGCGCCTCATCAATGGTCATTTCAAGCACATCGGCAATGTTTTTAGCGCTATATTTCACCTCCAGCGTTTCGCCGTTATAGCGGCGGCCCCGGCATTGTTCACAGGTCACATAAACATCGGGCAGAAAATGCATTTCGATCTTCAAGATCCCGTCGCCCCGGCACTTCTCACAGCGGCCGCCCTTGACGTTAAAACTGTAGCGGCCGGGACCGTAGCCCCGCACCTTGGACACCGGTAAACCGGCAAACAACTGCCGAATGAGCGTGAACGCGCCCGTGTAGGTGGCCGGATTACTGCGCGGAGTCCGGCCAATGGGCGTCTGGTCAATGACCACGGCTTTATCCAGCCGGCTCAGCCCCTTCAGGCCCCGATGCAGGCCCGGCCGCTCCTTGGACCCATAGAAGTGACGGAACAGGGCGCGGCGCAGGATATTGTCCACCAGCGTGCTTTTGCCGCTGCCGGATACGCCGGTCACGCCCACCAGCAGGCCAAGGGGAATATTAACGGTAATGTTTTTCAGATTGTTTTCGCGCGCGCCCATGACGGATAAAAAGCCGTTCACGGGCGGCCGGCGCCGGCCGGGAATATCAATCTGCTGGGCATGATTCAGATAACGCGCCGTCAGGGACCGCGCATCCGCCAGCAAGGCCTGCGGAGTGCCCTGAAACACCACCTCGCCGCCATGCCGGCCGGCGCCCGGCCCCAGGTCCACCACATAATCCGCCTGACGAATCGTGTCTTCATCGTGCTCGACGACGACCACCGAATTGCCCAAATCCCGCAGGCGCTTCAACGTCCCGATCAGGCGCTGATTATCCCGATGGTGCAGACCGATGCTGGGTTCATCCAGCACATACAGCACGCCGACCAGACCGGACCCGATTTGCGTCGCCAGCCGGATGCGCTGGGCTTCGCCGCCCGATAGCGTGCCGCTTTCCCGGTCCAGCGTCAGGTAATCCAGCCCCACGTTAACGAGAAAGTGCAGGCGTTGGCGGATTTCCTTGATCACCTCGCATGAAATTTTTTCCTCCTGAGTCGTCATCTCCAAATGCTCAAAAAAGACCTGGGCATCCTTGATTGACGACCGGCAGATGTCCACGATGGATTTGCCGCCAACCGTGCAGGCGAGAATTTCGGGTTTCAGCCGGGCGCCCTTGCAATCCGTACAGGGCCGCCGGCTCATGTACTGTTCCAAGCGCTTTTTCGTCAGCTCACTGGCGGTTTCCACGTGGCGCCGGACCAGGTTGGGAATGATACCTTCAAACGGTTTTTCATAACGGCGCCAGGCGCCGCCGCGCCAGAACCCGAAAGTCATCGGCGTATCGCCGGATCCATAAAGCAGAATGTTTTGGATGCGTTCCGGCAATGCCTGGAACGGCGTGTTCAGGTCAAATTTATAATGCCGGGCCACCGCCCGCAATAAGCCGTTGTAATAGATGATCAGACGCCGGCCGCCGCGCCGCCAGGCATGAATGGCCCCCTTCTCAATGGAAAGCTCACGGTTGGGCACGGCAAGATCTTCATCAAACACCAGGCGGATGCCAAGCCCCGAACACGACGGGCAGGCGCCATAGGGACTGTTAAAGGAAAAATGGCGTGGAGTCTGTTTCTCAAAGCTGATGCCGCAATCCGGGCAAGCGTGTTTTTCCGAAAACAGCGTTTCGCGCCATTGCCCCTTATCCTCGTGCAGAACGATCATCAGGCCGTTGCCATGACGCAGGGCCAGTTCGGTGGAATCGGTCAGGCGGGAACGGATCAGCTTCGTGATAATGAGCCGATCAATGACGACGTCAATGGCATGCTTCTTTTTCTTGTCCAATGCGGGCGCTTGATCCAGCTCCATCAATATTCCGTCAACCCGGGTGCGGACAAAACCCTGCCGGCGCATACCGGCAAAGATATCCTCATGCCGGCCTTTGCGATCCCGAACCAGCGGCGCCAGCAGAACCAGCTTCGTCCGGTGCGGCAACTGCAGCAGCCGGTCCACGATTTCCTCGGGGGTTTGCTGAGTCACGGGCTTACCGCAGGACGGGCAATGCTGATGACCGATATGGGCAAACAACAGGCGCAGATAGTCGTATATTTCCGTGCTGGTCGCCACGATGGAACGGGGGTTCGACCCCGCTGTCCGCTGTTCAATCGAGATCGCCGGCGACAGCCCCTCGATATAGTCCACCTCCGGCTTTTGCATCTGTTCCAGGAATTGGCGCGCGTAGGCGGACAGACTCTCCACATAACGGCGCTGACCCTCCGCATACAGGGTATCAAAGGCCAGCGAGGACTTACCGGAACCGCTTAGTCCCGTAATGACCGTCAGGCGGTTACGCGGCAGGGTGACCGTGATATTCTTCAGGTTATGTTCACGGGCGCCCGCAATGGTGATCCATTCGTTATTCATACCTGATCTCGGGAAAATGGCATATAACCAATTTGATATGCTAGCATGAAGGCCGTCTTCATGCCAGCGGGAGTTTGCAGCAATTCTCATTATGGCCGCCAGACCCGCGCGACCACGCCTCTGGCGTGGTAAACCATGCTTCCAGCGTGGTAAACCATGCTTCCA
>CAYQNY010000208.1:0-5856 GCA_964418925.1 uncultured Verrucomicrobiota bacterium | reverse complement strand
GACTTCCAGGTCATGCCCATTTAATCGAAAGCCCGGATGCGGGTTGATATGCACTTGCAAATATAAATCCCCCGCCGGTCCTCCGCCCTGTCCCGAACCGCCCTGCCCGCCCATGCGAATGCGCGCGTTTTCCACCGTACCCGGAGGGATACGAATTTTATAGCTGCGGGAACGCCGTTGAACCTGGCCGTTTTCTCCCATCTCAACCGATTGCAGGGTAATGATTTTCTGCGCTCCCCGGAAGGCCTCCGCAAGGTCAATAGTAATGGCAGTCTCATGATCATCCCCCCGTGTTTTCCAATAACCTCGACCGGAGGCGCCCCGCGCGCCGCCGGGAGCGTCGGCCTGAAACTGCTGCCCGCCGAATAACGATTCGAAAAAGTCGCTGAAACCACCCAGGTCCTCCACGCGAAATCCACCCATGGAATCCGGGCGGCCTTGATGTCCAAAGGGAACATTTTCCCATCCGGGCGGCGGGCGAAACTCCTGGCCCGTGTGGTAATTGGCGCCGACCTGATCATAGCGCTGGCGTTTTTGCGGATCGCTCAGCGCTTCATTGGCCTCGCCGATTTCCTTGAACTTGCTTTCGGCGTCCGGTTTTTTATTGACGTCCGGATGATACTGGCGGGCCAGCTTACGATAGGCCTTGCGGATTTCATCCGCAGTCGCCGTGCGCGCCACGCCCAGCACTTCGTAATAATCTTTAAATTTTACGCTCATAACGGCCGGCATTCCCATCTCGGAATAATACGATTCGTCTGCTATGCCTTACATTGATTATTATCGCATAAACTGATGCTGAGCAATCTTTTTTTGACGTTTAGCCTAAATTATTCATGAAAGCCATACTTTCGTGAATAATTCACTTCAGGCCAATCGTTTATGACGATTGACCTGAAGACGTCATGATTGTCCGCCACGGCGGACAATCATAAGTGGCTAACCCGATAATGCCCCACGCTGCGGGCGCGCAACGGAAGATCAATGCCGGGATGCAGGGCAGGCCTGATAACACTATGGAATACATGTCGCCGGGCCATGACAAAAGTCCAGAAAAAATTACCAAACTATGATTGCTTTTATGCTTATTAGACGAGACAATGCCAACCGTTTCAAGACAATTTATTGAATGATGTGGATGATGATGGACATGGATTCACAAGGGGGGAACATGAATGCCGATGCCAGATATGAAAGCTATATGGGCCATGGGCCGAAGAGAATTGCGCACTGGGAACATTGGTCCAACCCGGACGCGGAAACCTACCTCACGGGCATTGATCACTACGCCCATCCGCGCCTTTGCCGTTTGAAGCTGATAGAGATGTATCCACAGGCACTTGGTCTCATCGGTGTTCCGGAAAAAGACGATCCTATTCCGCGACCGGATCAGCAGGCGGACAAGGGCAAGGGGCGCTGGGGTGATGCCGACCGCGATTACTGGCAACAAGAAGAGGCCGATAAGCGATTCGGGAGCCATGAAGAAATGCTGAATTTCAGCCCCCTGGCGCAGGGAGATTTTACGGGTTGGCATGTGGTGGAAGATGGCGACTTCCGCAGTGAAGAGGTGATCTACGAGCGTTACCGGAAAAAGTTCCCCGCTGAATGGGGCCACACCGCTCCGGCCGGATCATCCGTGGCGGCGGTCGGATTTTACAATACGATGTTCATGTGGCCCATGCTTGTATTCGGGTATGAGAATTTTCTGGCGATTTGTCTTGAGCCGGAGTTTGCCAGGATCATGGACGAGTTTGCTGAAATCAATCGACGCGTCTTCCGTGCCTTTGCCCGTCTGCCCGTCAACTTCGCCGTCTGCCACGATGATATCGTTCTTTCGAACGGACCGGTGTGCAGTCCGGAGTGGATGCGCAAGTACATCTTTCCCCGCTACGAAGAGTTCTGGGGCATGCTTAAACAGTCCGGCAAGGAGATCATTTTTATGGTGGACGGTTGCGTCGACGCCTTTGTTGATGACGTCATGGCCTGTGGCGCGCGGGGAATAATCAGTGAACCCTACACGAATTATAAAGCTATTGCGCGCAAATACGAGAATTGCTTTATCGCGGGGGAAGGTGATAACCGCGTGCTCATGCGTAATAATCCTGAAGAAATTCGCGCGATGGTCGAGTCCATGGTGGAAACAGGAAAAATGTCGGCGGGCTATATGATGTGTATCGGTAATCATATCCCCTTCAATGTGCCCCCCGCGGCCGTAAAGTTGTACCTCGACCTTTCGACCGAACTGGCCTACCGATAGCAGGGAGAAAATCAATATCATGAATTATTCCCCATTATCCCGTGATGTCGTTGGTTACGGATTGCGATTCCAGATTCTACCCGGGCCAGCCGCTGTTCGACGCGCCCGCGAGGTGGCGGTTTTTTGCCGGCAACATGGGATTGCCAGCATCCACTTGTTCTTCAATGGCGAGGAATGGCATCGCGGGCATCCGACGGAACCGGAAATCCGGCGCATACTGGGCCTGTTTCGACGTATTATTCCCATTTTTCGCCGGGCAGGGTTGTCCGTCTGCCTCAATCCATGGACCACGATCGGACATACGGATCGCGGGCGATCCCTCAGGCCCGGCCAGGATTTTGAACTCATGGTATCTCCCCACGGCATGCGCTCGGCCATCTCGGCGTCGTTTGCCTGTGCCCGTTTTCGACAATACCTGGTGTCGTTGTTCCGACGGATGGCCAGGCTTGGTTTTGATATCATCTGGCTGGAAGATGATTTCCGATATCATAATCATGGGACCCTGGACTGGGGCGGCGATTTCAGCACAGCAATGTTAAAACGGTTTTCCGACAGGATCGGGCGACCGGTTAAGCGGCAGGAGGTAGTCCAGAATGTATTGCGGGCCGGCCAGCCCCACCCCTGGCGCCGGCAATGGACGGAACTCTGGCGGCAATGCCAGGAGGAACTGGCGGAACTATTGGCGGCCGGCGTGAAATCGGGCCATCCCCGGGTTCGCCTTGGCCTGATGAGCAGTCATCCGGACACACATGCGGCGGAAGGCCGGAGCTGGGCCGGGTTGTTTCAGGCCATGACCATCAACGACCGCGCTGTCCACCGGCCGCATTTTGCTGCCTACAATGAAAACGGAAACTATTTTTATTCCTACAGCCTGCTGGCCATCCAAAAAGATCTGCGCCCGGACTCTGTGGAGTGTTATCCTGAAATCGAAAATTACCCCTTCGGCCGGTTCAACAAATCCGATACCAGGACATTTGCCGACATGGCGCTGGCCAAACTGATGGGCTCGGAAGGGCTCCTGCTGGATCTGCATCCTTTTGCGGGCAATGGCGTATTCGAGGAATTGGGTATCGGTGGGATGCTGGATAAATCCTTTCCGGCGCTGGCGTGGATTGCGAAACGTTTTCCGCGAACACTGCGGCCGTGTGGCGTTGGTTTGCCTTTTAAAGAAGATTCCGCAGCTCACCTGCGCCTGCCCCCCGGTGTCACGGATTATTCCAAGCTTGTTTGCCGGACGGAGCTAGCCGGCGACCTCCTGGGAGCATTGGGCATTGCCTATCAAATGCGCGAAGCGCCGGGCGTCAACCTGATCTTCGGTCCGAAAGCCTGGACCTATACGGACGAGGAAATCACCCGCTTCCTCAAGAAAGGTCTGTGGCTGGACGCAGAAGCGGCAGTCATACTCACGGAACGCGGGTTTGGAAAACATCTGGGCATCCGGATTGAAGACTGGCAAAAGCGGGAACACTCGCTGTATGCAATCGAGCGTTTTGCCGCGCCTGAAACTGGAATTCGGCCTGGGTTTAACGCCAGTTGTAATCACTTTCAGCGCATTCTGAAGTTCCAGGCCAGGCGCGGGACGTCTGTCTGGACCGAGGTCATCAATTGCATGAACCAGCGTATGGGCGCAGGCTTGACGGTATTTCCCAACACCCTGGGTGGAACGGTGGCGGTCAGCGCGTTTCCCCTGCATCAGGAAGCCGGATGCTGGAACTTGAATTTTCAGCGGCAAACGCTTATTCAAAGACTGATGCGCCGCCTGACAAAAACGGAATCACCGGCCATGACATCAAACGCTCCGCTGATGTTTCCCATGGATTTCCACGCCAACGGCCGGCGGCGAATCGTCTGCGTGAATCTGCATTCCGACCCGGCTGAGATCCAGGTGTGGATTCCAAATGCCAGGCGTATCCGCTCCACGTATGTCATATTTCCGCTGGAACGACCCAAGCGGGTTGCCTGCCAGTGCGCGTCCAATCAAGGCGGACTGCAAATCACGGCCAAGAAGGTCCGCCTGCCCCGATTCGGGCTGTGGATTGCGGATGTGGACCCAACCTGATCATCTTATTCGCTTTTACTGCCTGCTTTACGCAGAAGCTCCACAACGTTCTGATGGCCTTTCAAATCGGCCCAGTGCAAGGGCGTTTGGCCGTAATGATCCTGGGCGCTGACGAGGGCGCCCTTGGCCATAAGCAGTATCACGATTTTTTTGGCGCCTTTGATGGCGGCATAATGCAAGGGGGTTAATTCAAGCGCATTCTTCACATTCACATTCGCGCCCTTTTTGATCAGCGATTTCGCCACATCGTCATGGCCATATTGAGTTGCGATAATCAACGCGGATTCTTTATGCAGATTTACGGCATTGATATCAGCGCCATTGTCCAACAGTATTTCAAGCACCCCTCGATGCCCGTACTGCGCGGCTAACAGCAACGGCGACATGCCCAGATTATCCTTGAGATTCACGGCGGCATCTTTGTTCAGCAGTATTTTGACCGCGCTTTTGTGCCCGGTTCCGGCGGCATTGTGCAGTGGAGTTCGGGCCTTCAGATTTTTTGCGTTGGGATCCGCTCCTTTTGCCAGCAACAGGCCCACAATATCTCCCCGGCCCTTGAACGCCGCCAGATGCAGGGGCGTGGCGCCGGAATCATTGCGGACATTGATATCGGCACCCTTGGCGATTAGGATATCAGCAATGGATTTATGCCCCGCTCCCGCCGCCCAGTGCAAGGGCGTGAATCCATTACCCCCTTTACTGTTGGCCAGGCTGGGATCCTTCAACAAGAGTGCTTGCACCTGTTCTTGGTTGCCTTCTTCGGCGGCACGGCAAATCAAGAAAATCTGGTTCGATGATCCCGCCAGTGCCGCGCCGGCCATCCAGAATGCCAGCAGCCCATAAAAACAGTATTTCATGATTTTTCCTCCTTAAATGGCCACCACGCCTTGGGCGTGGTGAACTGCAGTTCGCGTGGCCTAGCGATGTGGCAACCCAAACTGAATATTATTAGAACCTCTGACCGCTGCCTCTCTGCCCCCGCCTGCGGCGGGGCCACGCGAACCGCGTGGCAAGCAAGTTTACCCCGCTTAGAGCGGGGCCTCTGATTTATCCCGCTCCGAGCGGGATCTCTGAAGTTTTTCCCCTGATCCTCTGATATTCATACTCCCCGTGCGATAGCCTTCCAAATCCACCGTAATATACCAGAAGCCGGCCCGTCTGGCCAGCGCAACAATCCTGGATTTCAGCGGTTCCGAACATAAGCGCCGCAAATCACGGGACTCCACTTCGATCCGGGCAATGTCACCATGATGCCGTACGCGCACCTGCCTTATCCCTCCCCGGTGAAGCGCTGCTTCCAATTGTTCGATGGCCGCCAGAGCCCGACGGGTAATCGTGACGCCATAAGGGAATCGCGACGCAAGACAGGCCATGGCAGGCTTGTCGGCGGTCGATAGCCCCATGACCCGTGACGCGCGGCGAATCTCGTTTTTTGTAAAACCGGCTTCCTGCAGTGGACTGATGACCTTGCTTTGCACGGCTGCCCGCCGCCCCGGCCGGTCGTCCCGCAGATCATCCCGGGTAGTTCCATCGGCAACGG
>CAYQNY010000207.1:0-5861 GCA_964418925.1 uncultured Verrucomicrobiota bacterium | reverse complement strand
ATTGAGCGCGGCATCATCACGCGCTGTCTTGTGAATCATGACGGTAGTGTTGCCCCCTCCTTGGTTATTATTGTTTCCATGGTGTGGACCAGACCGGCTTACCGTTCTCGTCTATTATGACCGCTCTCGGCCCATTCTTGTACATGCCCATCTCGGCGCGGTTTTTTCCGTTTGCGTCCTTCATGACCAGCATCGCCCCATTATTGTTCACGGTTAGTTCGGCACTGGTTTTTCCGTTTGCGTCCTTCATGACCAGCCGCGGCCCATTCTTACCCACGGCCATTTGGGCGCGGATTTTTCCGTTGGCGTCTGTCATGGCCAGCCGCGGCCCATCCTTGTTCACGTTCAACTCGGCGCGGATTTTTCCGTTGGCGTCTTCTAATATTAAACAATTGGCACGGATTATCTTGTTGTCCTCCGGTGTTGCGGCTATGGTCAGACAAGCCAAGATCAAGAGGATTCCCCCCCCCAGTATCCAGCGATTGATTCGCTTGGCGACAGCCAGTTTGTTTTCTAGTCTTTCCAAACGTTCTTCTGTTGTCATGGCGTTTTCCTTTCGATTTGCCTTTGTAGGGCGGTTAAGCAGCAACCTGATGCTCGTTTTACAAAAAAAATTATAATGGATGATGCGTAAATGGCAAGCGGATTGTCAAAGTGTCTTGTCCTGTGATATAGTGATGCTGAAACAGAGGATTTTTTCATACTCCGGTAGCTCAGCTGGACAGAGCGGCGGATTCCTAATCCGCAGGTCGTGGGTTCAAGTCCCACCCGGGGTACCACATTGCAATCAATAAATAAAATCTTTTCACGCTCCCGCTTTCAGCGGGATAGGGGTCAAGCATGTCCTGCTGACCAGCGGGGTCCCACCCGGAATACCCCCGTGGCTCTTGTCATGCCGAAGCCCTGTGTAGGCGGATGCCACGGGGATGAATCGGCGTCGCCGAGACACATGCCGCGGGGAGCTTTATTCCTGCGGATTAAGTGAGTATTGCTGTTTTTCCGTTTTGTCCTCGCATTCAGCCCCGCAACCAGGCCGGATTAAGACGGGCATTGCCGGTCAAATCGGATGGCGATGGGCTGCATGATATTCTTTGCGGGTCAGACTATTACGCGGACAATGGCATTATGAAGGTCGTCCAGGGTCATGGGCTTGCTCAGTATAAAATCAACACCGGCCGGTTTCTCATTACGTTCCGTCATTAAATCGCCAAATCCAGTCAGCATAATGATCGGTGTGTGCGGGCGAATCTGTTTGATCGTGGCCGCCACTTCGTTGCCACTCATTATCGGCATAGCCAGGTCGACAATCACCAAGTCGAATGATCCTGAACGGAACATTTCAATGGCGCTGGGACCATCGGCCGCGATTTCGACTTCGTACCCCTTGGCCTTTAACGCCTGCATGAGCAATTTGCGGATCCAGACTTCATCGTCGATGGCGAGGATGCGCAGTTTATGATCAAGATTGGGTAGCGGGGCAACTGGGGCCGTGGCCTTAGTGCCGGGCATTATCGGCAGACGGAAGATTACGGTTGTGCCTTTGTTGGGCAGGCTTTCAATGATCAGCGTGCCTTGACAACGGCCGATGGCTCCTTGAGTAATCGCCAAGCCCATGCCGGAATGACCATGACCTTTAGTTGAGTAAAAAGGTTCCAGGCAGCGACGGCGTGTTTCGGGCTCCATGCCTGGCCCCGTATCACGGACTTCAATCACGGTCGTGTCAGCTTCCATGCGCGCACCCACGGTCAGCGTGCCGGTTCCTTCCATCGCTTCAACGGCATTGGTGATGATATGCGTCAGTGCCTCGTCCAGGTCCGATTCAATTGAGTTGCAAGCCGATATTGCGCCCCAATCTGTTTTGCAAATAATTTCGTGGCCTTCCTTTTGCCAGGGGGGTAAAAGGCGGGCCAACACGCTTTTCAGCAAGGTCTTGAGATTAATCGGCGTGGCATTATCCCGTTGCGTTGGATAGAAATATTCGGATAAGTGCCTGGCCACGGATATGGCCTTGGTGGTAGCATTGTGAATGGTTTGTATGTGTTCTTGTACATTCTGTGTATTCTGCAGTTCCTGGGGATAGCGCAGCATTAGTTCGCTGAATCCCAAAATGGGCATCATGGCATCATAGATGTCATGCAAAATACCGTCCGCTATCTGTTTCAATACCTTAAGTCGTTCCTGCTGGATAACTTCCTCCTGGGCCCGTTTCAGCCGGGTCAGCGCGTCGGATAATTGGATGTTGCTTTGGCTAAGCGATGCGGCAATCTTCGCGCGCGCCGCCATTTCGTCATGGATGGCATCCTGATCTTTTTTCAGTTCGCGGGACATGGTGTTGAACGCGGCAGCCAGTTCGCCCAATTCATCCTGGTTATCCAACTGGATTTCGTGTCCCATTTTTCCCTGCGTAATCTGGTGGGTCCCATCACGCAGGACAGTCAGTCCGTTATCAATGCGTCGGCTCACCAGGATGGCAATTACCATCAGCAGGATGGCCAGCACGGAGCTGGTTCCGATGATCATTAAAAACGAGGCCGATTGAATGGCGGTGGTCTGGTCATAGCCGTTGGCGGCCAGTATCAGGGCTTCTTTCACCATGGATTGGGAATAGCCCCTCAGCCGATTGAGAAGGTTGTGCGCGATATCCGAAGACGGCGATTCGCCCTTGGTGATACGCGCGGCGAGATCCATAAAAGCAGGTTGCGCCTTGTTCAATGTATTCTGAATCTCTTCGAAAATATGCTGATCACGGGGACTGGCGATGGCTTCCCGTGCCATCGTTTCCGACAGGCGGGTATAGATGGTTTGCCACCGTTGCTGAGTGCCGGGCGTGGGAGTTTGGATGTATTTATGGGTGACCATGTCCAGCAGGAATACATCCCGCGTAATGCTATTGACTGCCCGCAGTTGCAGTACGATACCATGCACGCTGATGGTCATCCAGGCCAGGATCACGCTGGTGACCAAGGCGAGCACGATGGGTAAGATCGCCATGATTTGCATGCGTTGTTTAACCTTCATAGTTGAACCTCCATTTGCATTTATAATATTTCACAGTTATATTTCGTCATTGCCGGATTAACATGTCCAGTCCCCGTTGCCGGGCGGCTCATTCAACAGTATATAAATAGCCCGTGTGATCTTTCAGCAATTGAAATTTACCTGAATGCAGGTTGCCGTCGTCAATCTTTTCATCAATCTTTTTCATCCGTTTTTCGGATACAGTCGGCTTGTAAATACGGATTCCTCGACCCAATCCTGGCGCATTGGTTACCCAGTCCCATTGACCGCCTAAAGGGGTATTTTCTGTCCAGGCGATATTGCGCAGCAGGTCTTGCATGTCAGGGGGAATGACGCCCGGTTTGGTCATTGGCGGAAAGAAGTTGTTCAGAATCGGGTACTGTTCAAAAGTCGTGACGGCCCTGCGTAACTTTGTGATAAACTGATTGTTACCTATAGTCTGCCCTGCTTGACGGAAAGAAATAACAGCAATCAGCAGTACCGCGATGGCCAGCATAACCATCATTATTTCAAAGTGGGTCATGCCGGTGGAAGATGACGGTTGCTGATGCATGGGAGGGTCAGTTGGAATTCGGGTCATCTATGCACACATTTCGTCAATATGACATTACCTTAAAGCCCACGGGAAATTCAGTGTGAGCGTAACACCCAACAATTTAAACCATAATATATTATAATAGAACGTTGCGCCGAAAAATCAAGATGAATCAGGACCGGGTGTGGGGACAAGGTTCAAGCATGCCCTGCTGACCAGAGGAGTTGTGTCCATGGTCCCTTTATGGATACGCCGTAAAATTTATGAGTGGGAGCATGCGGGCAATATTCGCTTGGCTTTGAAAAGAGTGTGAACTGCCAGTGTCTTTGGGCCATAAATTCCGCAATGAGTGACGCCGATCAGTGGCATTGGGGAGAACGCAGTCATCACTGGCGGGTGGTAGCTTGATTGGCCGTTGCCATACGACTGGGGACACGAAATTAAGCACGATACGTCGACCCGGTCAGCGGATAGTCCATTGTTTTTGTCCGGCAGAATCCCGCAGGGTGTTAAAGGCTTTATCCCGGCCCATGGCCGCCAGTCGTTCAGCCGGTGTTGTTGTCAGGGGCGGAAGACTTCCCGCGGCTTCAAAAAATTCATTTTTATGCCGGAGATCATGGCCGAATTCAGCGCGGGCGGCAGCGCCGGCATACGCAAAACCCGCGTAGCGTGCCAGCAGGCATTGTCCGATCATGATTCGGGCACCGCGCAGGAATATGGCCTGATATGGCCGCAACGCTGCGCAGGCGATGTCATCCGCGAAGGGTTGGCCTTGCTTGTTCATTTCGGTGCCGATATTTACAGGCATCTCCAGCTGTTCGGCAATGTGGATTGCCTCAGTGAGTTTTTTTAGTTTGATTGTCCGGACGGACGGGTCGGCGATATTATGATTTCGGTCGGGGATGATATTCAGGGCGCAGGCGCCCATGGCCTGCAGACGCGTCAGCATGGCGTGCATATCCTGTTCACCGGCACTGGTGCCATCCAGCCAGGTGACCATCGGTATCGCGTCGCAGGCCAATACCCAGGCAATGAACTCATCCGCCAGCGGGAAGGTTTTTTCGGTGGGCGGTTCGTAGCCGATGCCGCCGCGTTTCACGAGGGCGGAGCGGATGGCGTCTTCCAGAGCCGGCGTCTGTGTCGTCAGTTTCTCCACCGCGGGGAGGGGACGGTTCATAACCTTGGCCCAGAATGCACCAAGCCGTTGACGGGAGCCTGTTGCACCGCTGTCGCTGTGAAGGCCGGGATAAAATACCGCTTCCGCCTGCAGGCGATAAGCGCGGACCAGATGCCGTTCGGTGGGGCATCCGCCCGGGGACAGGGAAACCACGTTTTGTTCGTAGTCCAGGGCCAGTTCCGGCAGACGTGCGTTAATGCGTTGTGCCAGGTCCCGGTTGCGCTTATCGGCCTGCTGACGCAAGCGGTTTAACATCAAGGATGCGGGGGTATCCGCGGCCGGCAAGCGCGGGAAACCGGCGCCCATGATATAGGTGACACCGGGTTCTCCCGGCGAGTTGATGTCGACATTGGCATATGCTTTTAAATAGGCGCGGGTCTCCAGGTTGACTGCCGCGCGGAGTCCCAAGGTCAAGCCGGCCTGGAGAAATTCTTCCAAGCCGTCCAGCACATCGAAATCGCACAGGCCGGCGGCGTACAGGCCCGCCTGCCGCGCTTGCCAGGCGATATGCGCAGGTGAATACCCATGGGTATTGAATGAAAAAAAAGAATGAATATGCATGTTTACGCGCGCATTAACAGGAGACGGAGCGCCGGCATGGGCCGCCAGCTGAGCGAGGGCTTGGCACCGGCAATCCGCGTCAAACGAATCCAGTTCCTTTTCGCCGGCGCTGTTAGCTGATGCTGTATTCATAAATAATACTATAAGTTTGGAAGACGGCAGAATGCAAGAATGAAAACTGAATTTATGTAATGCCTTAGTGCCTTAACCCTTGGGAACCGCGATGAAAAACAAGAATGTCCAATATCCAACAAGGAATATCCAATCACGAAGGAAAGAGATAAAACCAAAAGCCGTTGTTTTCCGCGTCAGCGATGCAATCGTGTGGCGAATTCGCCACACGATCGAAGGCAAGCATTAATAATTTGGGTTGTGGGCGTCAGCCCGCATTAGATAGAGCCTGTTCGAAAAGGTATTTTCACTCATGAATTTTCAATATCCAATGTCCAACAAGGAATATCCAACCTAAGATCGGAGCGCCGGCATCAGCGGCACGCGACAATACACTCCTTCTTCGCGCCTTTTCGGCGAAGTCTTATCCTTGGATATTGGAAATTGAGTGTTGGATAT
>CAYQNY010000206.1:0-5871 GCA_964418925.1 uncultured Verrucomicrobiota bacterium | reverse complement strand
CCGTATGACATTAATTATGAAGAACCCTCGGTAAATGACGGTATCTGGACCGGTGTGTCTCATCCCTATACCGGCGGGGGAGTTGGCTATTACTATTTGCTTTTCCGCGGATATGGGACGCCAACCTATACGGATTACTTATCCTATTATGATGCCGGCATGCCCTATGGACCGCTGAATCCCGTGGATGCTTCCAAATATACCCGGCTCTCGATCCGGCAGTCCATGGATTCTGCCGAAAATCGGGACTTGGTTTACATATACTGGCTCAAGACGCTGGGCGAAAGCGAAGACCACGGCTTGGGCTTTTGCGACTATAATTTTGCCGAAAGCCTCCCACCGGTGCCACATCCCAGCGGGTTCCGTATCTATGATGTTGATTTGACCGGCCAGTCGTTTTCGACCGGTCGTTTGCCCGCGATTATCGGATCTGTATACACGGCGGGAACATGGGATGGCACGGTGTATGGCATGTATATCCTGCCATCCAACACCGGCCCGGACGGCATGGTTAATAAGATTGACTGGATCCGGCTGTATAATGCATCCACGTCGCCCATGCTTTCGGTTCAATGGACAACCATTGGCGTGGCTGCCACCGACGAGACCTACTCGGTGCAATTATTTATCGACAGTGATGCCAGCGGTTATGACGGTGACTTGTTCAAGACCGGCATTCGGAACGACGGTCAATATGACCTGTACACGGCCGCCCTGCCGCCGGGCGATTATTACGTCTATCTCCGGCTGGTGCATACCGAAAAATACTCCTTTCCCACGGTCGCCACCAGCGGATACAGCGCCAAAATTCAGATTGGCGCGTATCCGGCGTTTGATTTCACTTCGCCGTCGTTTACCACCGGCGTGGATTACGCTACGACGGATTTAAATAACCCCTGGGACATGACCTCCAGTGCCGATATTAATTCATACGGGCATGTGTCCGGACCGGTTATTGAAAATGGCGTCTTAAGGGCTACGGCCGACCCGCCGGTGCCGCCGGCCACGGAATCGGATTGCTATTTAATGTTGAATACCATGCGCAATGGACAGTATGTTCCCATTGATACTACCCGCTATCGGTATCTGACCATGCGCATGATGGTGGATTATACCGGCTATACTAATATCCTGGACTGTATTCAGCGCGGCTGGGTCACCCGTTTCCTGTGGGCCAGAACTTACTTTGAAGATGATGGATCCTATTCCCTGGGTGTATATCTCCTGGAAGGCTGGCATACCTATAGCGTGGATTTGTGGGATGACACGTTTCTGGATCCGACACCTGACCTCGATATTCCGCAGGCGGGCTGGCGGAATATTTCTCAAGCCAAATATTTCCGCATCGATCCCCTGGAGGTGTTTGATTCAACCGTGTTTTACATTGATGATATCAAGCTGTGCGCCTATAACGGGCCCGTAAATAATACGTTCACCATCGGATGGCAGGCCAGCGACGCCGACGGCGATCCGTTGACGGCGACTCTCTATTACGGCTATTATGACAGTGCCGACAATTATTATGAAAGCACGGAACCAATCGCCGTGGTGACGAACGCCCAGACCGTGAACTCCTGCGTGTGGAACACGGCGGATGTCAGTTCCGGCGAATATTATATTCGGGCAGTTGTGTCCGATGGAACCCATCAATTATCGCGCCGGGCGGTTGTGCCGGTCATTGTCCGGGGTGAACTTATCCCGGTGCCCGCCGATTATGACGGCGATGGCGAAACAGACCGTGCGACCTATGAGCAGTGCACGGGGGGGTGGATCGTCTTGCTGTCCAGTGACGGGTCCAGTCATACTTTTACGTTTGGCGGGACGGGATATACTCCGCTGGCCGCTGATTTTGACGGGGACGGCAAGGCCGATCCGGCCGTGTATGCCGCTGTCACGGGAACCTTGCAGGTCATGCTGTCGGCGAGCGGTTATACGGTGGCCATCGCTACTCTGGGCGGTACTGGCTATGTCCCGCTGGCCGTTGATTTTGACGGGGACGGGAAAGCCGATCCGGCGGTATATGCCGCCGCCACGGGGACCTTGCGGGTGATGCTGTCGGCGAGCGGTTATACGGTGGCCACCGCTACTCTGGGCGGCGCCGGCTATGTCCCGCTGGCCGCTGATTTTGACGGGGATGGCAAGGCCGATCCGGCCGTGTATGCCGCCGCCACGGGGGATTTGCGGGTGATGCTGTCTGCCGGCGGGTATGCAACGGCTTCGGCTATCATGGGCGGTGTTGGCTATGCGGCTTTGGCTGATGATTATGACGGGGACGGGAAAGCCGATCCAACCGTGTACCAGGCCGCTACCGGAACATTGACGGTCATGCTTTCGGCGTGTGGGTATACGACGGCCACCGCTTCTCTGGGCGGCGTCGGCTATGTAGCCGAGCCCGGTGATTACGATGGGGATGGGAAAGCCGACCCGACCGTATTCATTGGGTCCTCAGGTGCTTGGTCCCAGATGCTCTCAGGCAATGGCTACGCGGTGACCTCGTTTCAATAGGGATCGCGTCACACCGTGACGCGCTACAATGCTGACCGATCACCGTATGAAACAGTTATCCCATTTGGCGGGAGTCTAATTCATTTTGAATTGAGTCTCATCGTTATTTCGCGGTGTTCAGATTAGAGTTCTGCGAAATGGTTTAAAATCGCGCCCGGTAGCCGCCGGGCCTACAAAAAACAAGGAATTTGTAGGCCGCGTGACCACGCCGGATGCGTGGCAAGCCCCACGCGGCGCATTTCGCAGAAGTCTAGGTGTTCAGATGGGAAAGGAGAACGTATGCGGTTGTTATCCTGCTGGCTGATTATGGGCGGTATGTTGGTTCTTTTGCTGGCTTCGTGTGAATCTAATGATTCGATAGCAATCACCGCGGCGGATAACGGACAAACAATAACCGTGTCTGTCAACGATACGCTGGAAGTCGAACTGTGGGGTAATCCATCCACCGGCTACACCTGGAACCGGGTTACGCTCACCACCAATGTTCTCGTTGCCAAAGGAAACCCCGAATTCCAACTGGATTCCGATGCCGCTGGCGCGGGCGGCATGTATTACTTCTGCTATAAGGCTGAGACCGCCGGGGTGGCTGACCTGAAGCTGACCTATAATCGCGTGTTCGAGCCGGCCACGTCATCGGATCAGGTGTTCCAAGTCACGATCGTGGTTCAACCATAGGCGATATGGGGGTTAAACTTGCCAAACTTGTGTTTATGGCATTTTTGACCATCTTTTCCATTGCATCCATTTTTTATCCTTACCCTGTTTAACCGGCCGAATAAAATTACGGGATGCCACACAAGATAAATTTGGTTGCGGCTAAAGGCCGCCTGGGGAAAAAAACCTACTCTTGTCGGAATGCTGTCTGAGGGCCTCAAGATCGTGGTCCCGTAAAACGGTTGTTTGCATGTCTTTATCCAAATTCGGATAGGCTTCCTGATATAACTTGACGGCAATATCCTTTTTCCCCAGCGCGAACAACACCTTGGCCACACCTATTTCTGCCTCCCAGTTGTTAGCGGCCATCCGGCTGGATTTATAAAATATGTTCAGGGCCTTTTGATATTCGTGTTTTTCGCAATATACCTCGCCGAGGTTGTTGTATAATTGGGGCGCGACCGGCAATCTGGCCGGTTCCGAGCGGTATAAATGGATGGTAATGGAAAAGGCGGCTATGACCAACACGGCTATTCCGATTTTACGGCCGATCGGGCAAGCGCCGGTCCTGAGTATTTCCAGCAGGCGGTAGACACCTCCGGTTCCCATGATGATCAAAAAAGGGATCATCGGCAGGCGGTAACGCTCATCCACGTAGAATATCAGCATGCTCAGTACGGTGAGCAGAATCATCATATAAAGCAAGCTGTATTGGCGCCATTGGCCGTTGAACAGAAGCGCACCGATAATGGCCAACGGCAGAATGACATAAAAATTAACCAAGGGAACAGCCAAAGTCTTGGTGAATTCCGCGCGCTCGAACCATAAAAAATACATATTGGTATACTCCGTGCCGGAAAACATGCGCTTGAGCTTGGTTAATTCCAGGCGCAAATATTGCGGAAAATTATTGCGGATAAAAGCCAGACCTTGCGCCAGCCAGTATTGCGATACTGCGGCGCCGGTTAACACCCGGCCCGTCTTTGCCTCCGCCACATCTTTGACATCTATTTTCTGATATTTTATGTCCGGGCTGATGCCGTCCATGCGACAGTATACTCCGTTGGCTCTTGGATTGTTGCCCATGTAAAAATTCTCGCCGCCGTTGGACGAGACCAATACCAGCGCCGGCTCGATCAGGTAATTTCGCCATGTGACCAGGCCCACAAGAATGATAACCGGCAACAGGAACAATCCGTAATGTTTCAGCCTGGCCCTGATGTTGTTTGTGGACGGGACTGTTTTTTCCGGCTGTCCCGGAGTGAAAATCATTATCCAGAACAATACCATTGGCACCAACAACATCACATGCGGTCGGCCGATAATCAATAAGCCGCACACGCATCCGGCCCCAGCCCATTGCCGCGGGGCGGCGGCATTTAACAGTAAATATGCCAGCCATAAGAGCAGAACCACGCCCAGTATATCCGGCAGGATTTTCAAGGCATAGAAATTCAAAGCGCCGTAGAAGGCGCAAAGCAGACCGGCCGCTAACGCGACAAAATTAGGGCAATATTGCCGGCATATCAGGAAAACCAACAGGGCGGAGAACGCCATCATGAACGCCTGGCTGAGATATATGACCAGGTAATGCTGGCCGAATATCAGCCATAAAAAAGCCATAAAATAGGGATATAACGGCGCCTGGTGGAACACTTCCTGCCCTAACCAGCCGCTGTTTAAGATATTTTCAGCCCATTTATAATACACCGTCGAGTCGCAGATTAATCCGGAATAAAACGGTGAATGGAGATAATAATCCGTCAGAAGTATAATTTGTATCAGGAATGAAATTCCAAATACCAAGCCGCTCAGCAGGAATGCCGCTCGTTTTGCGGGGAGCGATGATATTGAGATCATGGATTTATGGGCCGGTTTATTCGGACCTAATTCAAGCGATTTTAGTCTTCCCGGCTTATTGCACGACAACGGTTACCTGGTCGTATAGAATCTGGCCGGCCAGGTTCAGGATGCCGTCCATGGGATAATCAACGGCGAACCAAAAGTCGTAGGTGCCACGCGGCAGTATAAATCCGGTCAATACCGATGCGGAAGACAGGTTGAACAGAGCGCCCTGATACATGGGCTGGCAAAACGCCAGGTCGCCGCTGAAAAGCGTCCATTGCATGGCATTATTCAGGTAATACCATTCACCGGAATGCGCCAAGGCTACAACCCACCAGTCAACTTCTACGCCCGCATAAATGTCCGCGTTCATTTCCACAGTGACGGACACAGTGTCGGGATAATTGATGGTAACAGTGTTCGTTACGCCATTGGCCTTGATCATCGGCCCGATTTTACTGCTATCCGTGACCGTGAACACATACCCTGCGCCCTGATTCGTATTTACACCATATGCGCCGATAAGGGCCGTGTTCCCGTCACCGCTCAATGCCGCCGAACTGCCAAAACAATCCCACTCGGCCCCGTCCGGGTCCGTCAGTTTGGCCTGCTCACTCCAGTTGCCTGCGGACCGCGTGAACACATACCCCGCGCCCTGATACATCCAGCTCACAGACGTATAATAAGCGCCGATAAGGGCCGTGTTCCCGTCATGGCTCAATGCCGCCGAATTGCCAAAGAAAAACCTCCTGCCCCCGCGCTCCGTCAGTTTCTCCTGCTCACTCCAGGAAGTGCCGGACCGCGTGAACACATAGCCCGCGCCCTGATTAATATTCCCGCCCACATCCGCATACCACGCGCCGATAA
>CAYQNY010000205.1:0-5964 GCA_964418925.1 uncultured Verrucomicrobiota bacterium | reverse complement strand
GCGCTTCCGTTGCCGGCTGACCGGCGGTTGGCCCCAGCAACCCGGATTCCAGGCGCGCCTTGACTTTGGCGGCGCGGGCGGCTTTTTCCTCTGCCACCCGTTTACTCTTCGCTTCCGCCTTCCCCAAAGCGCTACGGCGAGACAAGTCCGCCTTGGCTGTTTGTTCAGCCGCTTGCCTGGCAGGGGCGGCCTGGGCAGCCTGGCGATCCGCAATCGTTTTGGTGACACGCTCCATGGACGCTGTCGCTTTAGCTGTTGCCTTTTGTCTGGCCTTCAAATCCCGCTGGGCCGCGGACGCTTTCCTGGCTTTCATCTTGGCGGCTCTAACGGCCTGCTTTTGCACAGCCGCCGCCGCTTGCGCTTGCGCTTTCAGCTTCACCGCTACATCCTTGGGCGCGTCGACTTTCGACGCCTGCAGAGCCCGCGCCGCCGCCGCCGTCTGCTGATCCGCTGTCGCCCGGGCCACCTGGGCTTCCGCCGCCAATGTTGCCGCTTTGGTTGCCGCCGCTTTCTGCTCCGCTTCCGCCTGCGCAACTTTGGCCTGTAACTCCGTTGCCTGCTTGGCCAACGCATCCAGCTCTGCTTTGGCTTTGGCTTCCTCGGCGGCTTTCTTCGCCGCGGCTCGCCTGGCACTGGCTTCCGCCTTCGCCAAAGCGCTACGGCGAGACAAGTCCGCTTGCGCTTGCTTCTCGGCGGCTTTCTTCAGCGCGGCTTGCCTGGCACTGGCTTCCGCCTTCGCCAAAGCGCTACGGCGAGACAAGTCCGCCTGCGCTTGCTTCTCAGCGGCTTTCTGGGCTGATTCAGCTTCGGCCGCCTGCTGCTCTGCCAGTTTCCGTCTCAGGCTAGCCAGCGTCGATTTTATTTTCACCGTCGCTTTCGCTTTCGCCTGTAAATCCCGCTGGGCCGCGGACGCAGTCTTGGCTTTCACCTTGGCGGCTTTCACAGCCTGCTTTTTCACGGCCGCCGCCGCTTGCGCTTGTGCTTTCAGCTTCGCCGCTACATCCTTGGGCGCGTCGACTTTCGACGCCTGCAGAGCCCGCGCCGCCGCCGCCGTCTGCTGATCCGCTGTCGCCCGGGCCACCTGGGCTTCCGCCGCCAATGTTGCCGCTTTGGTTGCCGCCGCTTTCTGCTCCGCTTCCGCCTGCGCAACTTTGGCCTGTAACTCCGTTGCCTGCGGAGATATTGCGGCAACAGCCGCCTGGTCTGACGGCTGAACGGCGGCATCCGAACCCGACACCTCGGCGCCATAGCCGCTCCCTGCGATCAGCAGTATGACACTGACGGCAATAGCGGTTACATGACTATGCAAACCTTTGTGGGAAAAGACAAAAATATACATGCTAACCTCTCAATCCGGATAAAAAACGGATATTTCGACATGAAGAAACAATTTTACCGTTACACCTTAATAAAAGCAACCAACCACATTCCCCGGGCGCATTACAGCTCTCGCATTCGATTAAACTGGAACTGTAACAGGACTCCTAAACAATAAAAGGAAAAAAAACAGGCCCGGCCAAGCGGGGTAACTTTTCCCTGAATTACGTTTTTGCATCCGACGATCGCGCACGGTGAATTTCCACCGCCACGTTCCCATGACCAAGAAAGGCGCCGGGTTTTTCCACGACAACATCCACCGCCACGATGCGCGGTTCAGCCAGGCAGATATCCGCCACGGCCCGGGCCAGCGATTCGAGTAAATGAAACCGGCTGTTTTCCACCTGCGCGACAATCCGCTCCCGGACAACAGCATAATCCACCGTAGCCTGCATCCGGTCATTGCGACCGGCTTCCTGGAACTCCCCGTGCAACCTGACGCTTACGATAACGTCCTGCTTATACCGGCGTTCACGCGGCGCTACGCCAATAATGCATTCCAACGGCAATTGCTGAATATGAATGGTATCCATTACTACTCGCTTCCCGGCAGATGCTGTCCGCTGTCAACAAACACAATCTGCCCGGTGATTGAATCGCATTGCAGTAAAAATACAACGGCGCGCGCCACATCAGCAACAGAGGGACGCCTTGCGAGTGGAAAATGCCCGGCCTTTTCGCGCGTGCTTCCCCGACGGTCGGCGGCAAGCACTGCTCCCGGCGCCACGCCATTGACCGTAAAGGCGGGCGCCAGTTCCAAGGCCGCCAGCAAGGTTAGTTCCGCCAACGCCTTTTTCGAAAGCGTGTACGGCCCGGCAGCGGTCCGGCCTGAGGCGATGCGATGATCGAGCAGATTGATAATTTTACCCCGGCGCGCGCGGCGGGCAAACGCGCAGATCAACCGCCAGGGGACCGTCAGATTGATTTCCCATTCCGCGTGCCATTCGGCGTCAGACGCCGCCAGCAAACCTTGCTTATGAAAAACAGCGGCGTTATTAACCAGAATGTCCACTGTGCCGGCCGTTTGAAACGCCCGGGTTATCACGCGCTCACAAACCCCCGGGGTCCTGAAATCACCAGTCACGACCCAGGCAGTAGCGCCTTCACGGCAAAGCCGCCCAGCCAGGGCTTCGGCTGCGCGTACGGACCGGTTGCAGTGAATAATCACGCGGCATCCCTCGTGGACCAAGGCTTCGCAAATGGCACGTCCAATCCGGACCGCGCCGCCGGTGACCAATGCCGTTTTATTTTTTAGCTGCATTGCCCTTATCCTTCGGATGGGTCAAGCGGGCCAGCGTGAGATCATAGAACTTAACAATCAATTTCAGCGGTGAATAAATCAAGCGTAGTCGGATCATGGCCAGCAGCATTTCCACTGATGCCTGCACCACCTTCACGCGCGACCCGGACACATCGTGCCAAACCGTTGGAATTTCGATAATATCGAAACCAGCCCGGTGCAGTTGGAAGAGGAGATCAACGTCAAAAGCCCAGCGGGTAATACCGATGTGCGGCAACACGCGTTGGACGGCGGCATAGGTCATCAGCTTGGCGCCGCATTGCGTATCCGAAATATGAAATCCGAACATCAGCCGGATCAGTTTGTTAAAGATGCGCGACGCGACGCGACGCGAAAGAGGCTGGCAGGGGCTGACCTCCGCGCCCGGGCACCAGCGCGAGGCGATAATAGCCCCGGCCGACCCGATACATTCCACTAACTGTTGAAAGGCTTCCGGCGGCGTGGAGGCGTCGGCATCCACATAACCGATGCGCTCACCCCGGGCCCGGGCCAACCCGATCATGATGGCGCCGCCCTTACCAACGGGTTGGGGTTCAATCACCACCTGAACCTGCCGATAGCGGGTTGCCCACTCCCCGGCAATGGCAGCAGTATGGTCCCTGGAGCCGTTAACAACGATCAACACTTCCACATTATCGCCGTAGCGTGCGGAGAAATACGGCAGATATGCATCCAGCATGCGGGCCAACCGCGCCTCTTCATTATAGGCGGGAATAATGATGGTCAGTTGCATAAACGTTAAGTCAGGAACTGTTGCGAACTTTTTGAATCATGATGCCGCGCCGGATAAACGTGGGAATGTCGAGATTACTGCCTTCGATAATGGTAGGATCAATATCCTTGAACCGGCCCTGCTCCGCCGGATCAAACAGCGTCCCCTGGGTCAGCTTCATTTTCGGCGCGGCCCGATCCTTTTCAATCCTGGCAGCAAGGGGCGGCGTCACGGTTTCAATAATCGCCGGGGGCTGACAAGGCTGAGATGCGGATTCCGCCGGTTTCTCCGCCGTTTTCTCCGCTGTTTTCTCCGCCGCCAGAATCGTGACAAATACTTTGTTCTGCAAGGCGGGGTCACAACTCACGCCAGCCATGGCCAGGGCGTCCGACCGGCCAACTGCGGCAATCCCCTGCATCAAGCCATCCACATCCTGCAACGTCATATCCGTCCCCCCGATGATGCTGACGATATACGATTGCGCCTGGGCCATGATTTGACCATGTTGTAACAGCGGATCGGCGCGGATCGTCTGCAAAGCCATTTCAATTTTATCCGGGCCCTGGCCTTCGGCATACCCAAACACGCATTGCCCATTCCCCTCCTGGAGTAAAGCCCGGATATCGGCAAAGTCCAGGTTAATGATCCCCTTGCGACAGATGATCCGCCACACCGCCTGAATACCACGGTACAACACATCATCCGCTTTCCGGAATGCTTCGGCGATATTCGTCCGATTTTCAATGATTTCAAAAAGCCGCTGATTGGGAAGACAAATGACGCCATCAGCCGCATCCTTCAACGCCAGGAACCCGCGCTGAGCCTGCTCCATGCGCCGCTGACCCTCAAACTCAAAGGGCATCATGGCAAAACAGAGGGTCAGGACACCTGCCTTGCGGGCTTCTTCCACTACCACCGGCGCCGCTCCGGTTCCGGTTCCTCCGCCCAGTCCCACGACGAGCAAGACCAGATCGAGGTCATGAAACAACTCGCGAATGGTCTCCCCGTCCGCCTCGGCAGCGCGGCGTCCCACGCGGGGATCGCCGCCGGTGCTCATGCCTTTCATGATCTGGGCCCCCATCCGGACACAGTTCACTCCTTCCACATCCACGAAGTCGCGGGTATCGGTATTGATAGCGACCATGCCCGGACCGTCTTTCCATTGCCGGGCCATTTCAGCCACGGCATGACAGCCGCCGGTGCCCACGCCGGCAATCAGCACTCGGCAATCAGAATTTTGTCCGGACTGCTTCTTATTCATGAACGCCTTACCCCCTCCGGCCAAACCAGCGCTTAAACAACCCGCCCAGTGAGACCGTATCTTCGGTCGGGGACCCGCTTCTGACCGCGTACTGGATCATGCCCAGCAACGAGGCATATTCCGGTCCCTCATGGGCAGTGGACAGACCGCTGAAATTTCTGGGCCGGCCGATAGCACA
The DNA here is from genome assembly GCA_964418925.1 of uncultured Verrucomicrobiota bacterium. GTDB lineage: Bacteria > Verrucomicrobiota > Kiritimatiellia > JAAZAB01 > JAAZAB01 > CAYQNY01. Next base: position 1,136 of record CAYQNY010000205.1, on the reverse strand, counting down.
CGGCATTTCGAAAACGCGCTCGGCCACTGTCTCCACACCTTGCAGACGCGCTCCGCCGCCTGTCAGCACCAGGCCGACGCCCAGCTGGCGCATCAGCCGTTTCTTCTCAAATTCATGCCGCAGCATTTGAAACGTCTCATCGGCGCGGGCATGGATAACCGTATTCAAGTCGGACACCGCCACCGAACAAGCGGAAAAACCGACCTCCTGCGGCACGGCAATCCGCTGAAAATACGTACTGGTATCCGGGATAGCGGACCCGGATTCCTGTTTCAGCCGTTCGGCGCGTTTAAGCGAAATGGAAAATCCCAGCGCGATATCATTGGTAATGTGATCCCCGCCCACCGCCAGCACCCCGGCCGTGGCAATGGTGCCGCCGGCATAAACCGCATAACTGGTGGTGCCGCCGCCCAAATCAATCAGCGCCACACCGCATTCTTTCTGTTCCGGCGTCAGCACGGCCAACGCCGAACACAACCCGCTGAACACCACATCGACAACATCAAGTCCAATGTTCTGCGCGACCTTCACCGCATTACTTAACCGGTTTCGCGAACAATGAATGATCAGCATATCCAAAGATAACTTGCCCCCCTGCATACCTTCGGGATTAATGATACCCGGCTGATCGTCCACGGTATATGTCTGTGGAATGGTATGGAGAATGTCCACGTCATGGGGAAGATTAATGGCCTTGGCAATATTTTTTACCTCATCAATATCATCAGCGCCAATGCCGCGCTGGGCGTCAAACACCGGCACACTACCCGGATTGACCACGCTTTGAATATGACTGCCGGAGATCGTGAGATAAACCTGGCGGATTTCCACGCCCCCGCTCTGCTCGGCTCCCTGGATGACAGTGCGAACACAGGTTTCGACCTTCTCCAAATCCACGGGAATCCCCTTGCGTACACCGCAGGACGGGCACTGTCCAATCCCCGTGATCATGATATTGCCGTCTTCCCGGGTCTCTCCGACCAGGGCGCATACCTTGGATGTCCCCATTTCCAGCGCCACTATGGGCGTTGCCGCCATACGATCATCCTTTCCTAACCTGACCTGTTCATGAAGATTTGAATTCTTCATGAATAGGTCACCCGAAGGGCCGTTTCGACAGGCTCAAGGTCTCGAGC
>CAYQNY010000204.1:0-5967 GCA_964418925.1 uncultured Verrucomicrobiota bacterium | reverse complement strand
GCTTGGCCAATTCGTGACACAAACAGACTTTATATATTTTTTCAAGTAACCCAGGTCCCAAGGCTTTGTGAATCTGGTAAGCTGAATCAACGATTTGCGTCGCGATTTCTTCTTCTCTTGAAGATAACGATCTATTCATATCTTCTTGGTGTCTTAGCGACTTCGTGGCAAATCCGAACACGTCAGTCTTCCGCGTTTTCTTCGGCGTATTCCTTAATCTGACGCAAGCAAACATTGCGGACGTCTTCATGACCTCGATAGGCCTTCGTCCACTCAACGGTTTTCCGAATCGCTTTTTCCAGATTCCACCTGGGACGCCACGCCAGTTCCGTCCTGGCCTTGGACCAATCGAGCTTCAGAAAATGCGCCTCATGCGGGTGTTGGCCTTGATCCACGTCATAGGAAGCCGCCTGCCCCCACTCCGAGCATAGCTTCTCAACGATCCACTGCACGGACCGGGCGTCATCATCCCTCGGCCCGAAGTTCCAGGCGCCCGCAAAACGCGGTCCTTCCTCATACAGTTTTCGAGCCAGTAAGAGATAACCGAAGAGCGGCTCCAGCACATGTTGCCACGGCCTGATGGCCGAAGGATTTCTGATAATGATTTTTTCTCTCTTTAATAAAGCCCGGACACAATCCGGAATGAGTCGGTCAGCGGCCCAATCACCGCCGCCGATTACATTCCCCGCCCGGGCCGTGGCCACGGCCACTCCATGACGATCAAACGTTTCCGGATTAAAATATGAAGCGCGATAGGCGGCGGTGACGATTTCCGAACACGCCTTACTGCTGGAATAGGGATCGTATCCTCCCAAGGGTTCGTTCTCCCGATATCCCCGACCCCATTCCCGGTTCTCATAGCATTTATCGGTGGTCACATTAACGACGGCTTTCACGCCTTTGCAGGCGCGCACGGCATTTAAAAGATTCACCGTACCCATGATATTGACGGCATAGGTCTCGACCGGATTCTTATAGGATTCACGCACCAGCGGCTGGGCGGCCATGTGGATTATAATTTCAGGAGAGGCCGTCTGCAATACCTTGGCCAACGACTCACTATCTCTGATATCGGCAATCACGCTGGTGACCAGTTTGTCTTTACCACATAAATTGTACAGGCTGGGATCAGTTGGGGGCTGAAGGGCATAGCCGGTTACCCGGGCGCCCAACGTGTGGAGCCAGAGTGAGAGCCAAGTGCCTTTGAACCCGGTATGCCCGGTCACCAGCACTCGCTTGCCACGATAGAATTCCGCCATAGTGCTCATAAATGAAGTTTAAGTGGAAAGTTTAAGTTCAAGCGGAAGTTTTCTTAAGTGATTGAATCAACCCGAACAACATTTTGGAGATCTGTGCCGCCTCGTTGACCAACTCTGCCGCGTTGTTTTCAGTGAGGTAACCTAAATCGGCCGCGATCATCAGCTGGGTGCGTAATTCGCCAGCCGAGCCTTTTGCATAACCGATAAATTGGACAAATTCCTTGCGTGTGATGCGTTCTGCCCCTTCGGCAATATTAGACGGGATGGACACCGCCGCACGGGTGATTTGATCACGGAAGCCATAATCCCTGCAAGCTTGCAGTTCGCGATAAACACATACCACCAGCGCTCGGCTACGTTGCCAAACATCCAAATCTTCGAAGCTCTTACTCACCGGTAGTCCTTAAACTTGCTACTTGCAACTTCAACCGCGCCTTGCGCTTACCACACTTTCCAGGGCGCTTTACCTTCCTGCCACAAACGCTCCAAAAGACGCTTATCCCGCAAAGTGTCCATGCATTGCCAGAATTTATCATGACGATAGGCCGTCAACTGCCGATCTGCCGCCAACCGTTCCAGCCCGTCTGTTTCCAGAATACTGCGGTCGTCCTTCAGATATTGAAACACTGCCGGCTCGAAGACCATGAATCCGCCGCCTATCCAGCCTTCGCCAATCTGGGGTTTTTCCGTGAATTCCGCGACCCGATCGCCGTCCAGCGCCATTCCGCCGAAACGGGCGGGCGGACGCACAGCCGAAACAGTGCCAATACAGCCATGCTCCCGATGGAATTTCAGTAATGCGTGAATATCAATATTCGCCACCCCATCGCCATAAGTCACCATAAAGGTCTTGTCCTTCAGCCAAGGCGCCATCCGCTTCAAACGGCCACCGGTAAATGTGTCCAACCCGGTGTCGATCAAATGCACAGACATGTCCTCGCTTTCCGATTTCTGTTTTTTGACCTGGCCATTTCGTAAATCTATGGTCATATCACTGCCCATGCTATGGTAATCGAGAAAATAGCGTTTAATCACCTCACCTTTGTATCCCAGCGCGATTAAAAAATCCTTAACCCCATAATACGCGTACCCCATCATAATATGCCACAGGATCGGCTTACCACCGATTTCGACCATCGGCTTGGGTTTGAGTTCGGTTTCTTCAGCCAATCGTGTTCCAAGGCCACCAGCTAAAATAACGACTTTCGTCATAGTTTGATTCCTTTAACCTCATTTTACCGCGACGATTTACCTGCCCCAGGACGCGCAATAATTGCTCAACGACGCAGACCTTCAATGGTTTTTAACTGAGCAGTAACGTCTTATTAAATATCTTAATTCCGATAATGTGTGTAATATCATATTAACAAAACATACAACCGGATGTAAAAACCACGCCCTGTCAGGAACTGCAATAAATCCCCGAATGCTTATCAAAAGAGGTTGGATAAAAGTGATGGAATATACAATAAAAAGCGCCAAACGCAATACGTCTGAAGTTTTTTTGCTGTTAAACACGTGATACGACCGTGCTTCCCTCTGATCATCAGATAATCCTTTAGTGTGGGCTCTATGTTGAGCTTGTTGAAATATATTTGATCCTGCATAATGAATAATAGAATTCTTCACGACGCCATAGGTGTTATATCCACGCTCGGATAATTGGTAAAAAGCATCCGTATGTTGAAACTTTGTAGGCTCTAAATTAATTTCATTTATAACGGACCTGCGCACCATATGGCCGTTACAGCCAAGCGTGGGCAGCGTATCTGTCGAAAATCGCACGACCGTGTAATCTTGCGTGTCTTTGATACGCACGCCTTTATTATATGTTTGTTGGAATCGGGTCATTTTTTCGTTCGTACCGAGGTAATAGGCAATCACATCAATGTTTCCGATGAGCGCAAAGTATCGTGTAAGCGCCGGCATATCCGGCTCATACGTGTTATGCATGCTAAAGGTGCCGACAACGTCTCTTTCACACATAAACGGCAATACCATTTTTCGAAACCAATCTCTGCCAACTAAAATATTATCTGTGTTGATGATAACGATGATTTCATTGCGCGATTTTTGAATGCCTAAACATTTTCTCGAATCGCCGTATAGTAGAAGTTCAGGCACGACATGGCTGGTACACCCGTACTCCCGGGCGAGTTTCAGGGTGTCATTGGTAGATCCGCCATCCATAACCAGGTGCTCTATGGCGGTTTTGGGATAATCTTGCATTTTGATGGATTCGAGCACTTTCTTCCATATGTGCGGATCCGAATTGTAACTGCAAGTGACAATGGAAATTGTTGGCAATGTCATGCTTATTACTCCCGCTTGAATTGATAACAACTCGCTTTAGGCTGAATTATTCACCACAAAGACCGCGCCAAGGCGCGGCAAGCACTAAGCTCGCCCTGCAAGGCAGGGGCACCAAGACACGTCGTTCGCCACGGCGAATGTCTTCTTCGTGCCTTCGAGTCTTCGTGGCGAATAATTCAGGATAGCCGGTCGCCTCCTTTCCATCAAGCAATTTTTCTGGCATTTTTCCCTCCTTGTGATACAACTAACTCATTCTCAGGAAAAGTCCAGTTCCGTCTGAGGCAGAACCAGAAGGGTACGCCGGAGTTTTTACGGGAGACTGACCGGTTGGAGATAGCGCGGGTTTATGAAGCAGCGCATGAGCTGCGGCCGGGCAAAACCGTGTATCGCGGGGCGTGCTTCCGGTTTGCGGATGACATGCAAGGGAATCCAGAGCCTTGGCGGATTGTATTTGAGATCACGGTGCGGACGATCACAGCGATGGGCATAAAAAGGTCAAACTCCGGATAAAAAAATGGATGACGGGAAATCCCGTCACGGATTCAGGTGTAAATGAAAATCTTACTTATTTTTCCAGGGCATACCCAAAACACGCCCACCCTGCCGTTTTCAATCCTGGTTCTGGCATCCTATCTCCGGAAAAGAAACATAGCGGTGGACCTGCTGGACACCCGGGTGGCTGATTACAAAACCATCAATTACAATGATTATTTGCTTATCGGCGTATCGGCCAAATCAGGCGAACAATTGTCTTCAGGTATTGAAGTCTGCCGATGGATTCGCAAGCACAGTCGGACCCAAATTGTTTTCGGCGGACCGCATGCTACTTTTTTTCCCGAGCAAACCTGCAAATCACCCCTGGTGGATTATGTCGTTAAGGGTGAAGGAGAAGTGACCCTGTACGAGTTGGCGTGTGCTCTGCAAACCGGCGGGGAAATCAGCGATATTCGCGGTCTTGTATATCAACGCGGCGGGAAAGTCTGCGTCAATCCCGAGCGTCCCTTTATGAACATGGGGGACCTGGAAATACCGGCATACGATCTGGTTGATTTAAATTTATATCAAGATAGTTTTCGCTATTTCACCATTGAAACAAGCCGCGGGTGTCCCTATCGCTGTTCCTTCTGCTACGTGCATGATTTTCACCATCGCCGCTGGAGAACAAAATCCGTCCCGCAATCAATCGGCGAAATCAAACAGGTGCATGAGCAATACGGAATTGAGAAGTTCTTCATTTGCGACGACAATTTCTTCGTAAAAAAGGAACGGGTTCTCGCGTTTCTTCAGGCAATTCTTGACGCAGGCTTACAGATTGAAATCTTTGCCCAGGCCCGGGCGGATTATTTTGCGGGCTATACGGATTCAGAACTTGGTCTGATTGCCAAAGCCGGCGTTAAGTTTGTGGCCATGGGCGCGGAGTCCGGATCCCAGCGAATATTGGATGGGATCAAGAAAGACATCACAACCGAAGATATTCTGCGGTCTGCCGGGAATTGCATCCGATTCAACATGATTCCAATATACAGTTTTATGATTGGCATACCCGGTGAAAAGGAATCGGATTTGAGTAAAACAATCGATATGTATTTTAAGCTGAAAGCCATATCTCCCTGCGTGGAAATAAATGGATTCTATATTTTCACGCCCTATCCGGGAACCCCAGTTTATCACGAAACCATAAAGCAGGGCTACAAGCCACACACAACCCTGGAAGAATGGGCCAACTGGAATTTTTCTGATTTCTCCAATCTCCCTTGGTTAAGTCGGCAAGACAAACAACGGCTTCCGGTTTTATCGAAGATCATCATGTTTCTTTTTATCTGGGACCGGTTCCTTTCCTACGGCTCCGACTTTAAACGCAAAAAACTGGGCGCCTGGCATCTTAACCTGATATGGGATACGGCCAGCCGCCTGCTGCTGCTGGATGCCCGTATCCGGCTGAAAAAAAGATGGTTCCGCTACGGCTACGAATGGCTGCTCTTTGGAAAAATCGCGGCCCGGTTCAAAGTAACCTGAAAGCGAGTTTAGGCTAGCTCCTTAAACTTCGATTGTTTGAGTTCATACCTGAGGCAGATTCCGCCAAAGGATGGACAAGCTCGCCTATGGCGGAGAATGAGTCAAATAATTATTTTTAACGTTCACAAGTTGTTGTTGCGTAAATGGTTTCAGTTTGGTGTTTAGTGTTCAGGAAGAGCGATTCCGACGGCTCCTTTGGCCCGGCATTCGACGCTTGCCCTCTGCATTCTGCCCTGAACTCTGAACACTGCCAAATTTCTCCACCGTAGGCGGATCCGCCTCTGGCGGAAAAGATATTTGGCTAGATTTAAGACGTATTACGACCTTAACAAATAATGCTGAGAAGTTATGAAAGTCATCGTCGGATATCCACCCACAA
>CAYQNY010000203.1:0-6043 GCA_964418925.1 uncultured Verrucomicrobiota bacterium | reverse complement strand
CGCCCAGCTCAAGCCCGCCATGTACTTACGCGGTTCTGAGAATATCCTGGTGGATCTTGCTTCCCAACCGGAGATTGCCGAGGCCGTTTTCAGAAGGATCAGGGAGTTCTATCTCGCTTACCTCGAAAGAATACTCCTGGCCGCCAAAGGAAAGATCGACATCGTTCTGACCGGTGACGATTTCGGCGCACAGAATGGGCTTCTCATTAGCGCCGACATGTGGCGCAAGTTCATCAAGCCCGGCTTTGCCGACTACATCGACCTTATCAAGCGCCACAAAACGCTAGCCATGCATCATACATGCGGATCTGTGGTAGATATCATTCCAGACATGATCGAATGCGGGCTGGACGTCCTGCAATCAATTCAACCCGAAGCAAAGGGAATGTCGCTGGTAGATTTGAAACGGATGTTCGGTAAGGATATTTGTTTTCAAGGCGGAATATCCATTCAGAAGACGATGCCGTATGGCTCGCGGTACGAAATCCGGCATGAAGTCAAATCTATTGCGGACATCGCCAAACAGGATAGTGGATATATCTTTTGCACGTCTCACAATATCCAAGCCGACACAACGGTCGAGAACATAGTGACGCTCATGGAAGCATACTTGGAATATGGCAGGATGTGAATTCTGCGAAGAAAGAGGAGCACCCAACATGACAAATCCAGCGTACGGGGGTTCCGCTATTCTTATCCGCCTCAGGCGGAAAAACCTGTTGCGGCCTTCCGGGAACTTGCGTGAAAAATAATTCAGGTTAGACTGGAATATGTCAACAGATTGATGTAGTTTACAGAAGTTGAAAGGAGAATAGGTATGGAAATCAAAGCAATTACAGTGATTCGACTCAAAGGGCGCATGGACGCTATGTCGTCCCAATCTTTCGAACAGCGGGTGCGTCCGCTGGAGGGACCGGATCTGATTGTGGTCGTGGATATGGATGAACTGGAATATATCAGCAGTGCGGGGTTACGCAGTATCCTCGCCGTGGCCAAGAAGATTCAGGCCGACGGCGGTCAAATCCGTTTCTGCAACGTCAAGGGGCTGGTGGAAGAAATTTTCCAATGCGCCAATCTGGCCTCCATAGTTCCGGTTCACAAGTCCTGGAAGGACGCTATGGCCTGAATCCACCTGGCCAACGCCAAAAGAAAACCGGCATAAAATTAGTCCAAGATATTTGCAATATTATTTTACCCGCGAAACACGCTAAATGTTAAATCACAAAAGTTACGTTATGAAACATCATTGTTCTTTTTCGCGGCTTTTCGTGTGTTTCGCGGGCAAATCTTTGTTTTCGACATAGGCGAATCCGCCTTTGGGAGACAATATAAAAACAATATATTTTTCGATAGAATCTAAAACTCCGGGGTACTGATGCGATTGAAATTTTTTACGGTTCTGACAGCCGCCATAATTCTGACCGCTTTTCACACCGACGCGCGGGAAGTCATGGTGGCTCAAGTTAACGGGATCATCGGCCCGGTGACCGCCCAATTCATGATCCACACCATGGAACAGGCCGAGGCGCAGGGCTCCGAATGTCTCGTTTTTGAACTGGATACCCCCGGCGGACTGGACGACTCCATGCGCCTGATCATTAAGAAGATCATGGCATCCAAGGTGCCGGTCGTGGTTTATGTCGCCCCGTCAGGCTCGCGCGCGGCGTCCGCCGGCGCCTTCATCACCATGGCGGCGCACATTGCCGCCATGGCGCCCGGCACAGCCATCGGCGCCGCCCACCCGGTGGCGCTGGGGCCTGCAACAGTCATGGATACCAACATGGCGGCCAAGGTGGCCAATGACGCGGCCGCGTTCATCCGTTCCATTGCTGAAAAACGGGGACGCAACATAAAATGGGCCGACTCCGCGGTCAAGGAAAGCGTTTCCCTGTCCGAAACGGAAGCCTTGAAGAAAAAAGTCATTGATCTGATCGCGCCGTCAACCCCTGCCCTGCTCGATGCCATTGACGGCCGAACCATTACGATTGAGCAGAAAGCGGTGAAACTACAAACCAAAGGCGCGCAGATCGTCAGCGTTTCAATGAACTGGCGGGATGAATTACTGGCGACGATCGCCAACCCCAATATCGCCTACGTTTTATTCATGATCGGGCTGATGGGCTTGTATTTTGAATTCTCCAACCCCGGCGCCATTCTGCCGGGCGTTGTCGGAGCCATCTCGCTGATCCTGGCTTTCTTTGCGTTTCAGACGCTTTCCGTAAATTTTGCCGGAATACTATTGATTCTTCTGGCAATTGTGCTATTCATCATGGATGTCAAGTTAGCTTCAGGTGTGTTGACCATCGGAGGAGTTGTTGCCATGCTTATCGGATCAATAATGCTGTTTGACAGCCCGGATCCGGCCCTGCGCGTTTCGATACCGGTGCTGGTACCGATGGTGCTGGTCACAACCATCTTTTTCATACTCGGCGTCTGGCTTTCCATCAGATCCCTGAAGCGAAGGCCCGTCAGCGGCGATGCCGGCTTGATCGACCAGGAAGGCGACGCCCGGACGGCGATTGACGCGAAGGGCGGGCGGGTGTTTGTGGCCGGCGCATACTGGAGCGCATTGTCCAACGCGCCGATTCCGGATGGCAGTCAGGTACGGGTGATCAAAGTGAAAGGAATGACATTAACAGTGGAAAAGATATAATTTCTGCATTTTGCAGAAATTATAAAGAATCGAAGTTTAATAAATTAAGGCGGGCTGTGCCCGCAACCCAAGGGAGGGCGGGCATGTTGCCCGCCATGGACAGCGACACGCTGTCCCTCCCAAAACATACACGCTAAAACGTGTATGCCTATCGGAAATGGTCTAAAGTACAACAACATAAATTATTCGAAAAGAATAATTGCAACGAAAGGAATAGCGTCATGGCGGCTCTTATCACAACTATTGTCATTGTTATGTTTATTCTGGTCAACACGATCAAGATTCTCCGGGAATATGAACGCGGCGTGGTGTTCCGCCTGGGACGGTTTGCCGGTGTCCGGGGACCCGGCCTGATCCTGCTCATCCCAATGTTTGAAAAAATGGTCAAGGTTACGCTGCGCACGATAGCGCTGGACGTGCCGCCCCAGGAAGTCGTCACCAAGGACAATGTATCGGTCAAGGTCAACGCCGTCATGTACTTCCAGGCCTTTGAGCCCAGCAAAGCCATCATCGCGGTGGAAGATTACATGTATGCCACCTCCCAGATGGGTCAAACGACCCTGCGCTCCATCCTGGGGGAACACGAGCTGGACGACCTGTTGTCCAACCGCGAGGTAATTAATCAGAAATTACAGAAGATCATTGACGAGCGCACCGATCCCTGGGGCATCAAGGTCAGCGCCGTGGAAGTTAAGGACGTGGACCTGCCCGACAGCATGAAGCGGGCCATGGCCAAGCAGGCCGAAGCGGAACGGGAACGCCGCGCCAAGGTGATTCATGCCGACGGTGAATTTCAGGCCTCCGCCAAGCTGAAGGACGCGGCCGACGTCATGGCGGCCAATCCGGTATCCGTGCAGTTGCGCTATCTGCAGACGCTGACGGAAATTTCATCGGAGAAAAATTCAACGATCGTCTTCCCGCTCCCTGTGGACTTCCTGCAGTATTTCATAGACAAGAAAAAGAAGAACGAGATTCAAGGTTAATCAAAATCGCGGGGGTCACGCGGCCTGCAGAAAACAGGCCGTTTTGGCCACATTGTCCCGATCTCTAATGGATTCCTTGCCGAGAGTATGATCTACATCCTGAGATGTGGATTAATCCCGCTTGTTATGGTTCATTGTTTTTTATCAACCATTCAAAATCTCTATCCAAGGGATAGACGGGGCGCAGGATATGTTGATAATTGATCTCCTCAACGGCTTCGCAAGTTACGCCCCGGGTAAGCGCCAGGATTGAATGCTTGGCGATTTTCCGCAGGTCATCCCAAAGATAACCGAGCTTGATAACAATGAGGTGGTAGTCTTCGGCTTTTACTCCTGCGGAGCGCAGGATATCCTGGGAAACTATCCCGCCCGGGCGTTCGGTTATGAGAATATCCACACCGCGCGAATCAATAACAACACAACGACCGGCGTCTTCTCCGGTCCAACCGACGAATCGTCCCTTGCTCCTGAGGATACCATCCACCATCAGACTGCGGCTATGGACCGGATCAAGCGTTCCGCCAACGGCGTGGCAAAAACGATCGCCAAGGCCAAGGCCATCACATGCCATAACGGCCGGCGTATCTGAAATGCCGGCTAGGAGCGTTTTGGGGATATTGCGAGTCAGCAGCAATTGTCCACCCGGCCCTGTTTTCATCAACCGCCGCTCTATTTGAAACTGGCAAGGCAAAAAAAGGGAACCTCTAATCCTTCCTGCACGGCCATGTGTTCTTCGCACCCCACGGCGCGCCCTTGGGCGCGGAGTCAAGCTCAACCGCGAGGACGTGAACGGTGTCATTTGAAAGGTGCGGAAGATTGATAAAATTCCTTTCACCTTTCCGCGTGACTTTCAGTCGCTTGCCCGTGGCCATGATTTTCACGGAAATGATCTTGTTCGCAATCCCGGTCAGCGTGAGATTCTGCCGCGGGCGACTGCGCGGATGCAGGAATACATAAGCGGTCCGTCCTTTGGCCGTGGTGACAAGCTGGTCGTAATAGTCAAACGGGTATGGGGTTGTCCCATAGATGGCGTCGCCGTGGACCCGTATCCAATCGCCGATCTTGTTGAGTAGTTTCACGGCCGGGGGCGGAAATGTGCCGTCCCCCCTGGGCCCGACGTTCAGAAGGAGGTTGCCCCCGTTGTGCACACAGTTGGCCAGAACCAGGAGCAGGTCCTCCGGCCGTTTCCAGTCTTCGTCGCCCTTGACGCAGAACCAGGAATTATTCATGGTCATGCAACTTTCCCAAAGCTGACCCCGTGAAGGCACTTCGATTTTCTGCTCGGGCGTTACGAAGTCCTGCTTTATGCCGGAGCGATCGTTGATGAGGATGTGCGGTTGCAGTCGTCGGACCATTGCATTCAGTTCCTTGCTTCTCCATTCCAGAGACGGCCCGGTGCCATCATACCAGAGAATATCAATCTTCCCGTAGTTGGTCATTAGTTCCCGGACCTGGCCATGGGTAAAATCCACCATCCGTTTCCAGTCGGCCGGGGCTTTGCGCGGACCGAGGATGGAAGAAGGGAATTGCCAGTTGAGCAGGGAATAATAAAGCCCAACCTTCAGGCCGCCGCGGCGGCAGGCGTCAACGACTTCGCGCACGAGGTCCCGGCCCACCGCGGCCTTGACGGAGTTGAAATTCGAAAGCTTCGTGTCGAAGTTGCTGAAGCCATCGTGATGGCGCGTGGTGAACACGAGGTATTTCATTCCCGCGTTTTTGGCCATTCGTACCCATTCGTCGGGGGCAAATCTCTGCGGCCTGAAACTGTCGGCATAGGTCCTGAACTCCGTCAACGGCATCCGAATCCGCTGGATCCAGTCGTTGATTGCGTTGGTGGAGTATATTCCCCAGTGAACGAACATGCCGAATCCGGCTTCACGAAACCATTTTCTGGATGTCTCCGGCGCACTGCCATGGTTAACTGCTCGCGTCATTTCCATATCTCCTTTGATGATTGTCTACTTCTTTGTCTGTTTTTATGCTTCGAGTGTTTCGAATTTGGTTCGCAAAACGCGGCGGCGATCTTGAGCCGCCTGCGGGCTTCCAGCGCTTGCGCATACACGAGTATAGCGCGGCGCGCCGCGCGCCCACATCCAGCCCAAGCTGGCCTTGCTTTTGCGAATCCGCCTCCCGCCGTCGCTAAGGCTATGGCGGGCAGACCGGCGGCAACCAAATTCGAACCACGCCGACATCCGGCTTCGCTCAGAGCTACGCCGGAACAAATCATTACCGCGCCAGCTGCCTGCGAGGAGAGCGTCAAGCCTCATACATACCATCTCCTTTCTTTCATCGCCCAATTAGGCACAAACACCCTTTTTCAGAATCAGATTGCCGTCCGGTTCGGACGTCATGACCACGGCATAGGCTTGGCGGGCGCGGTCATAAAGGGCAAACCGTTCCAGATAAT
>CAYQNY010000202.1:0-6102 GCA_964418925.1 uncultured Verrucomicrobiota bacterium | reverse complement strand
TCCGGGCATGGAACGCTTTCTTCTATATCTACGGCATTTTAAGTTACACTTCTCGCATGGCCGCGGCTATGGATAGTTCCTTGACATGGGAGACAACGGTGGTAAAAGGGCAGTCAACGGTCGGCCATAATTCTGGTCTGAATCCGTGGTATAAATTTCATTAATAACCCTTCCCGCGAGCCGCGCGTCATTAAACTTAACCGGCAATATAGTGATCTTATTGCCGGCAAAGTGGTGCAGGGGGAAATCGAACTGGAGCCTTTTGCCGTCCTGGTTTTACAATGACGACCATCCGTAATTTCGCCACGTAATATTCTGTTGAATATGGAGAAAAAAACACTATGCAAATTAAACCACAACCAGTGCGGACAATTAATGCAGCAGTCGAGTATGCCCGGCGCGTCTGGCGGGAACATCCGGAACGTGATGGATTAAAAGCCTGGCAGGCGGCGCTGAATGGTCAACGCCGCCCATACCCGGCGCTCACAATCTTGCACCTCGTGACGCCGGACGACCAAGACCAGCCGGCGGATGAATTTATGCTCCCGCATGTTGAGATGCCGGCAACGACATCCGCCGGCCAACTGGCGCGCGAGATTATTGCTTTGTTAAATCCGCTTAAGATGTTGAATCCGCTGGATATGTCCTTCGGGCTGGGTAAAGGAACGGGAACCATGGTGCCGTCATTCGATATTCCACTCAACCCGGAGATCGGCGATACGCCGACACACACGCTGACACTTGACGATGCGTTGGCCAGGCCCGCGCCGCATCCGGCCACGTCGGGGCTCATGCCGGCCATGCGCGAACGGATTCTGCTCATCAAGAAGCTGATCCCCGCCGGCAGTGGTTTTCATATTCAGCTGCCTGATATGCAGGGGCCGTTTAATCTGGCTCACGCCATTCTGGGCGAAGATGCTTTAACCGCGCCTTACCTGCAGCCGGATGAATTTCGTAATTTCATGGAACGGGTCACCACATTCTGGATTGCGGCCCGGAAAACACTGCTGAGCTGGATCGAGCCGGAATGGACGTCGCCGAAGGATACGGCCGTTACGTGCATTGCCGAATGTTCCGTCAATCTGGTATCACCGGAGTTATACCGGGAACACATCCTGCCGCATGACTTGAAAATCGCCCGGACGTTTGGCGCATTGCATATCCATCCGTGCAGTGGTCCGCACGTATTTCATGTCACGCTCGATGAACTTCCCGCCGTTGTATTGACTGAGGCCGGTTGGATTGCAAAAACAGCGGCCGGGGCCATTACGGTGGATAAAGCATTAGCCGCCATCGGCGATCGTCCCATAATGCTTTTAATTGGCCAGGAATTGCCCGTGGGGCGCGAAGAGGAATTCATCCGGGCGGACTTGGATCGGTATGTCCGGAACCCGCGTTTAATGTTTAGCTATACCGGCATGCATTGGCGGATCAAGGATCGCCCCCTGATACGGGATATGCATCGGCGGCTGGACGCCTATTGGATGGAACTGAGCCAAAAGATAATATGAAAGGGATGCTTGACGGTCTGAATGGATGCATGATGACGTCTTATCGTGGATAAGTCAAGTGGTTCTGCGCGGGAGACTTCCGGGTGGCATGGGTGTGGAGGAAAAGAATGATCATGCCACCCGGCTGTGACCGAAGCGGAACGGCGTCATTAATGCCTTCTTATGGCTTCATGCCTAGAAGTGTCTGGGGTGTCTCATACAGGATAACCCGCGCCACTTCAAGACTTTCGCTTTGTGTGTACTGCCATTGGGCGACCTTTTGGGCCAGTACCTGGGCCAATTGGTGACGCACAATCATTGCCTTGGCATATGTCCATTCGATGCTGTAAGCGTCTGAGAAAAATCCGATTTGCTTGTTTGCCGGCAGCATGTCCAGTCGCTCCTCCATCACCTGCCGGATAACGCCGGGGAAGAAGTTGTGCCACCAGTAACCGGTCACGGATAAGTTCGGTAGTTCGCGGCACAGGGTGCAGATAGATTGGTTCGCATGACGGCTGGCCACAAAACAGTTGAATCTCACCCGCGGATGGTGGGCTACGATGTTCGCCAGGTCTGCTATTGCCCGCTGAGGTAGCATGCTTGCGGTTTCATGCGGCAACGGTTCTGCGGCAAAACTGAATTGAAACATGATCCTGTCGGCATGTGGTTCGAGCGCTGAGAGAAATGCCTCGTGAATGTAGGCGGCGTAGATATCGCGCTCCTTGGGTCCGGCGTGGTTGCGTCGGGCTAGTGCAGAGGCCATTTCGCTGTCCGTCACATGGCGGAATGCGATATCGGTGGAAATGTGGGTTGCCGTGGAAAGTACCGGCGCGGCGGCGAGTTGACTCACATAGTGAGCCATGGCGGCATGCACATCGTCTAGGGTGCGGATGGTCTTTGCGGTGGCCGGGCGGCCGTCGGCTCCGTGCGGGATCGGAGTTGCCGGCGCCAGTCCCCAGCAGCGTTCAAGTTCATAAAGCGCCGTATCAAATTCATTGCGCTGGGTCCTGGTGAAGAAGGCCCATTCCATGGAATAATGAAAGATATCGTCATCTTCGCCCGCCTCGCGTCTGGAGAGTTCCGTAGTCAGTTTTTTTATATTGGCTTTACGGATGATTTCCCGATGCCACGGCCGGTCATCCGAGCGTTCCCGGATGATTTCATCCAGCTTACGCCAATTGTTATTCGTAATCGCCAGATCCCATTGATAGAGATCCTTTAAAATCATACGAACCCCCCAGAAACAACTGGTATTCTGAACGTGCTTCAGATAGGGCATGGCCTCGCCAAGGCGGGTATGGGCTTCTTCCATGGTCGGCCATCCGGGGAATTCTGTCAAGCGGGTGCCGCTGGGACACCCGGCGGCATAAAGGTCGCTGATAACCATGTGGTAGAGCAAAATATCATGAAGTCCCCGTGCGCCCAGCTTATCCACTGTCAAATGGGTATGAGTATCCATCATTGGTATATCAAGCAACGCTTCCAAAAGCTCTGCTTCTATGTTATACTTTTTCATCGCATTCTCCTACGTTAATCATCCTGTGCCTTCAGAAGTTTTTCTACTTGCCTTCGCCAGAGTGCTCCGCGGCTTGCTGCGGGGCACTTCACTATATTCCCAGTTTTCGTAAAAATCTGCGGCTGTCGGTAATTGCCTGTCGCACATCAATTTGAGAAACGTCTTCTTCATAGATTATATAATCGGCTCCCGCTTCAATCGCCGCATTATATGCGGATGCAAGTTTAATATTGCCTTTGCCTAGTTCCGTCCAAGTAACGTTTGCCATATCAAAGGGTTTGCTCAAGTCTGCTTCCGTAGTCAGATCGGTAAAGCCCTTGATAACAGCATCCTTGAAATGATAGTATCCGGCCCTTTCCCGGTAATGCCGGATGAATTCTGACGGGGATTCTCCGCCTATCTGGACCCATGCTACGTCTATATTGAACTTGACCAGGGAAGGATCGGTCTCTTTGCCCAAGATATGGATCCCCTTGGTATTTTTATCCAAGAGGACAAACTCAAAAGCATGGTTGTGATAACAGAAGATCAGGCCGTAATCCGCAGCAATCATTCCGGCACGGTTGAAAATTCTGGCAGATTCCCGGTAGTCGGCAATGGCCTTGCCGCCATTGGCCACGCCGCTGCAGATGATGTATTTTCCCCCGGCTTCTTTTACCTTCTCCGCCGCTTCGGCAAGTTTTTTCTCATCGCTGAAAGTACCATAGCCGCCATGGCCGGCGGCATACTGGATGTTATACTTCCGGCATACGTCTTTGATGTGAGCCGGGGATTGAAACTCATTGATAAGACCGCTTTCGATGCAGGCATAACCCGCCTGCGAACATTCTTTGACAACACCATCCATGTCTTCTTTTTCCCTGCCCCGGAAAACTATCAATTCAATTCCTGCTTTCGCTGATGTCATGGAAATCTCCGTTTCTTTAATGTTAATTCATCCTGAAACTTTTCATAAGAGACAAGATGTTTCTGTTCGCCGCACCCGCCACACCCGATCAGACCATACTTCAGTTTCTTTGACATGTTGCGCACTTCCGGCTCGGCCCGAAAATCCGAAGCGATTCGATCCACCGCTTTTCCTTCCAGTGTGGCCAGCACGCGTTCCCGGGAGCTCATTGATTTTTTTATATTTCAGGCCTTTCCTGCGGCGCCGACGCGGATAATCCATTTTGCGATCACTTGCTCCATATCTTTGCGGGCCTCGACCAGCGTCGCCGGTACCCACATGTTTTGACCGGCGTTCCACTGCGTCCTGAGAGATTCGCGGATGGCGCGCACAAGTTCGCTGGCCACATTCACCTTGGCAATTCCCAGACTGATGGCTTTTTTGATGTCTTCATCCGATGTACCGGACCCGCCATGCAGAACAAGGGGAATTTTCACCAGCTGATGAATTTTCGCCAGACGCTCGAAGTCTAACTTAGGCAGTTGGGTGTAATTACCATGGGCATTGCCGATGGAAACCGCCAGGGCGTCAATACCGGTTTCCTGCACATATTGCGCGGCTTCATCCGGGTCCGTCAGTGTTGATCCATAACCGCCCTCCACCGTGGCGTTGTCGATTTTGCCAACATGTCCCAATTCGCCTTCAACGGTTACTCCCAGCGGCGCGGCCATCATGGCGACCGTTTTTAACGCGCCGGCGTTTTCCTGAAAAGATTTAGCGGAAAAATCCAGCATGACCGAGCTGAAACCGGCTTCCAGGCAATCCTTGACCATGTCAAGCGAATCGCCATGGTCAAGATGAAGAGCGGCCGGAATTTTGTATTTTTTCCTGAGCGCCCTTGCGGCTCCGGCCAAAGCCCACGGTTTTACCAGCGGAAATTCACCCGGTCCACTCATGATGATAACCGGCGCCGCCATGCGTTCGGCCGTGCGCAGGACCGTTTCAGTGGTCTCCAGATTCCAGACGCAAAAAGATGGAACCGCGTAACCGCCTTTCAAGGCCTTTTGCATCAGTTTTTTCATGAGAACAAATTTCATTTTTTTCTCCATCATTCAATGGCGCGTAAAAGAGCCGCCCCATCTTGCCCGAGTTCCCGGCCATACGAGATTAACTCGTTTAACCGCGTGATTTTTCTTTCATTATAAGCACGATAGGCTGTTATCAGGGCTTTAACGCCGCCCGCCGGTCCGTCAGGATGGCCGTAGACAGAACTTCCCGCGAGGAGCATTTTCCCCTCTTCTCCAAGGGACTTCAGATTCTCGCCCGCGACTTTCGGTCCCATGCCGCCGGCGATGGCGAGGGTCATGCCGTTATCTCCGTCCAATCCGTATTTATGCAGAATGGCAAATATCGTCGCCTTTTCCTCGTCCAACGGTTTGAGATATCCGCCGACAGTGGTTATCTGCATAAAGGCGGCGCCGAAAAGGGCGCTTAAAAGGTAGTTAATGTTGGCGCTAATTCCCCAATTAGCGCTGCCGCTATAAACATTCATTCCGGCGGTATGCGCATAAACGGGAATATCAATTTTTTTAATAATTTGCGCCATCTTTAAGAAGCCGCCTCCATAATAAGGCGAAAACATAAGTGCATTTGCACCGGCTTTAACGGCCGCCGCGGCATAGTCCATAATATTGTCATTGTCGGCCGTAATGTGCGGGGCAAAAAGGAATCGTTGGCCGCGTTTATTGTTCCCCCGGCCCAAATCAAATCCGGCCGAAACAAGATCCCTTGTTGCCCGTCCGATAAAAATCGGAATTTCTTTCAGAGTCAGGTGCATGTTTTCATCGGCTTTGGTAAAATGAGCGCCGTTTTGAGCGGCTTCTACCACGCAGTGGGAAAAGATTTCCGGGGTTAGTCCGGTTTTTGGTTTGACTATGGTGCCGATCATCGGCTCATGCGGTCCAAGGCGCAGGTATTTGCGGATGCGTTTATGCGGCCAGCGCTGGCCGGGAAATTTTTTAAGCAATACGGGCGGCAAATCAATATCCACGATTTTTGCCCCCTGGTAAAAAGAAAAGGCGAACATAGCTTCGCCGGCGATTATCTCCATCATCTGGGCGAGGGGCGGCAATTTATCGTTGCGTTTGTCAAAAAGAATCAGAGGATAGGCAATCTTAACCAGCCCGCATTCCACGCCCTCTTTACCGTTA
>CAYQNY010000201.1:0-6102 GCA_964418925.1 uncultured Verrucomicrobiota bacterium | reverse complement strand
TGACCGGGATAGAGCCGAATAAGATTCTGTATGAGGAAGGGGAAGATGCCGTTGCAAAGGTAACCCTGAAAAACACCACGGGCATAGAACAGAAAGTGACGCTGACCGCATTCCAGTATACCGACCTGGACAACAGTCGCGAGGTTGCCCGGGAAAGCGTGTCAATTGCGGCGGGCGGGGAGAAGACCTGGACAATCCATTACAACGTGGGGCCGGAGACCTACGGCCGGGCGCTTGAGGTGCGGGTTATGGATTCTGCCGGCAAAGAGCTGGACCGCTGGCAGGAATATTATCAGGCGGCAAAAGAGTGGTTTCGGGTCCAGATGCATACCCGTAGCCGTTATAATAACATGCGTCATTACTTTGCCAATGAACCGACTGGTTGGGGAGTTCAACCAACGGATGTGGAGATGTGGATAGCAGATGGGGGCAGATACCATATCAATCCCCTGAAACGCCGAAGCCAGATCAGATCCGCCCAAAGTAAGGGGAAAAAGTTGACCTTTTATCAAAGGACTTTTGGCGGGATAATGGGTTACGAGGAGATGCGCAAGTATCCTGAGTACGTGCTGTATGATGAGAACGGCCAGTTTGCGGTTGATCCGGTCTATGGCGGGTATCCCAATCCAATGGAACTTGCATCCCCGATAGAGATAGGTCCCAAACGGGCGCCCATGAAACCCTATCTGGACAGAACATATACGTCTTGGCAGCATACTATTGTCAATTTAGCGGCGGAAGGGTCAATAGAGTATGGGGCAAGGTGCATCAGGGAGTATGCGAAACTACACGGGTTTGACGGCGTTTTTATAGACGGCACGATTACTGTGATTAAAGGTTACGGATATGACGGCAAAATAAATATCCCTGAAGACAAGCAAGCGGTAGCGCGGCTGAACGCCAGGATCCAGAATATCTACTGTCGTATTCTTAAGGAAGAGAATCCTTATTTTGGCACCTGGTATAATTACTCGTTCCGTGCCGCTGATTGGCGTAGAAGGATGGGAAATAGTTATGCTTTACTGGGCTCAGGAATCGGTGATGATGTGAGTGACGAGTGGATCCGGGCAATGTTTAACTGGAAGAATGTTGCCTGTCTGATGGAATGGCAACATACTTTCCGGCCGGGGGATGGCAAGGGCCGTCGTCCGCAAGGTACTCTTAATCTGCTTTCTGAAAACCGCAAGATAGTCCAGAAGTACGAAGGCAACGTGATAACCGGCTATATCGGGATACCTATACCGCGTGACCTTGATAAGCCCGGTCTGTCTAAGTGGGGATGGCCGACCATAAATTATTTTTTAGCGCAGATAACAGCCTCCCAGCACCATCTTGTTTCGTTTGGTCTGCTGCCCAGTTTTGAGCCGTCATTCCAGTTTCAGACGCGCTATTCGCGGTTTTTATGGGCGCCGGACATAAAGGTGGTGCCGGAAGCGGAGAAAACGGTAACGGTGAAGACGCCGGAGGAGTTATGGTGGAAAAAGTTGGTGTACCGGCGCGATACGAAGGACGGGTATGATCTAATCATCCACCTGGTCCGCATCCCACCGACGGAGAAATGGGATATCAACTGGATCGACGAGCCGCCGCCGCTTGCGGGCGTAAAGCTAACGGCGGACATCGGCGCAGGCAAAGTTGAGACGGTATCTGCCTGCCGGCCTTATCATTTTGAGGAGGAACAGCAGGTAGTGCAACAGGCGTTGAAAGCAGAAGTATCCGGCCATAAGGCAACAGTAGAAATACCGCCGTTCCGGTATCATACGATGGTGGTGATGCGGGTGAAGAAATGAGTGTCATTGAATTTGGTGTATCAACGCATATTGTCGGAAGTATTATACCGGAGCACCACTTCGCTCTTTTTGCACGGTATGGTTTCTCACTCGTGGAATTGAACCTCGGCTACTTCCCATTTCTTGAGGATGAGCAAAAATTTCAAAGGCTCCGGGACTTGCTTGTCCGCAATGGAATCCGCGTATACTCCTTTCATCTACCCTATGGTGAAACAGTGCCGTCTTTGGGGAAGATGGATATTTCACACCCGGACCCGCATGTAAGACGGAATACCGTTGGTGTTATCCGTTTATGTCTTGAGCGGCTTATGGCCTTGAATGCCCGGTGTCTTGTAGTTCATCCCAGCGTCGGGGGTATGCAGGATGCCGAACAAACCGAACAGGAGGCTCGGCTCGCATATTGTCTGGAAAGCCTGCAACAGTGCCAGAAGATCATTAAAAGTCTGCGATCTGAAAATCGCCGGGGAGTTCCTGTTCAAATCGCGCTTGAGACCCTTTTGCCTGCCAGTTGGATTAGCAAGGCTTATGACCTTTGTGCCATATTAGAGCGTCTCAACAGTGATTCTTTTGGGCTTTGCCTGGACGTCAATCACATCAATCTGGCCGGCCAGAATCCTATTGCGTTTACACGGCAAATTGGTTCGTACGTCATTACCACACATCTTTCCGATAATAACGGCATTAACGAAAAACACTGGATACCGGGCAGTGGTGTTATCCCGTGGAAGGAATGGCTGTCGGCCCTTGTTGCGTGTGGCTACCCGGGTCCATTTATGTACGAAACCACTCAGCGGAAGGAGGTCTCCGACGATGAAACGGTTGCTGAGACCCGCCGGAATGCCGAGGAACTGTCCGCGATGATCAAGTCATAAAAAACCATTAGGAGATAAATATGAATGACATACATGCAGGAGTTCTGGGGCCGGAGAGATCAATGCAGCGTACGTTCTTGGCTCTCATAGCGGTTTCCTCGTTACTATTGATTCTTCCGGTTTTGTGCCAAGGCGAGGTTGTAAGAAAAAGCAACTTGGTCAGGAATGGCAGTTTTAGTAAACGCGGCGCCAATCCTCCCTACTCTACGCAGGAGAAGGTTGAGAAACGGCGTAAGGACGGCTGGAAGTGTCCGGATGTTGCGGATTGGCCCCAGTGGTGGGGAGTATATGGCAAGAACGGCACGGTGGAGTTCCCGCGTACCGGCGGGGTGCAGGCGGATGGTTATGCCCGGCTGGACGGAGAGGGAGTCTATCTTACCGGGTACCACGGTCATCCTCTGGAAGGTAACTATGTCTATACCATCTGGGCGCGCGGGAAAGGCAAGCTGCGGTTCCATGTGATATCGTACGGTAGGACCGAAAAAGGCAAGGCCAGACAGCTGACCAAGAAAGGCGAAGCGGCGGTGGGCAAGAGCGTGCCGGTGGACAGTAAAGAGTGGGTATGCTACCGGCATTTGCTTATCAAGACGCCGCCTTTATGGAATCTTCATCCGTGGGTGGGAGTGGAAGCAGGAGTGTTGGATATTGACGAAGTGGATGTTGTGCCATCCACCCCGGCGCTTGATCTGATAGTTGCGGCCGAAGAGGCGTTGTATGGCAGCGGCGCGCTGATAGAAGACACGGATATAGTCGGGGCGGATGATACATTTGCGGAGAAACTGAAATTATACCGGGAAGCTATGGCTGCATTTCGTCAGGTAAAAGATAGTTTGGATAAAGACCTGGCGGAATCCATGGAGGAAGAAATAAACAGGGTTGCGCCTTATGTATTGACAAAAAACATTTCGGCTGTGCGGGCGCCTTATTACAACGAAATGATAGCGCTGACGCAGGTATTAAACAAGCTGGCCGGGAAAGGGGGGGCAGCCCCGGCGGTAATTTTGCAGAAATCATCGGTAAATACAAACGGGAGGTAAAAAGAAATGAGCAGAGCAGGATTATTGTTAGCAACGATATTGGTGTTGACAACGAGTGTATATGCCGGCCCGGGAGTTTCCGGCCGGGTGGAAGAGCGTGCAGGCAAGAATTACGTTATCCTGGCAAACAAGTTCATGGAACTGACCTTTGAACCTGGCCGCGGAGGTAGGTGTGTACGTTTTCGGTTTTTAGATAATGACGAAGAAATCATCGGAGATCGCCCCTTCTCTGGGATGTTTATTGACCACTGGGCAAAATACACCTGGCCGAGCGGATTGATGTGGCTGCCTTATGAGTACAAGATTGTCGGGGACGGTAAGCAGAAGGCCGGCGTGCAGTTATGGGTAACAGTGCCTGAGATGGGTGGCGGCAGAGGCGCGAAGAGTCCGGAAAGCAGTGTAAAGATGCCGACAACACCTGACCTGATAGGGCTTATCGTACAGAAGACCATCTGGCTGAACGCGGAGAACAATGTGATCGTGGTAGAACAGGAGATCAAAAATCCGACAAAAGAATCCCGGGCTGTTGCCCCCTATATTCAGCATTGCTTAAGCATGGGCGGCAGTCGCTATCACGACACCTGGTACCTGCCCTCAATAAACGGGATTGAGGTGAATATCCAGCCGGATGAGAAGGGTGGAAAGACAATCGGGCCAAACTACATAAATAATCCAGCAGCCGGCTGGATAGGGGTAATCGATCGAAAAACCAAAAGGGGGATGCTCTTTGCGTTTGATTATGACTACACATACAAGATATATACCTGCGGATCTACCGCCGAGTGGTTTATGGACAGCACCCCTGTGGGTCCCGGAAAGAGCTTCAAGTTTCACCATGTAATAAAACCCATTCGCGGTTTTGAGGATATTGTCCATGGGTCAGAGAATATTGTGGTCGATATTAGACCTGATGAAAAGGACGGCCAGGTTGCCGTTACACTGGATATGGCCGCGGTCAAGAATGAGTTTCACAACCTTAAAGCCCACATAAGTGTAATTGGCTGGAAGAGTAAGGAAGAAATCGCCCAACACTCCAAGACAATTGAGCGTCTTGGCTTTACCAAAATGCGAAGTGTGTTCAGTTTTACCCCCAAGAAGCTCTCTGATGGTGTGGTCATAAAAGTAGTAGTCCAGGGGACAGACTTCAAGGATCACTGCGAATATTACTATGCAGGTGACAAGGAAGAGCATGACCGAAGGTATAGTCCGTGGGCTACCAAGGGTCAGGCCCTGGCGGGCTCCAGGGGTGATGCATACTTCAGAAAACAGCCCCGAAAACACAAAATCTTCGACAAGCCGGATTTTTCAAAACTTGCCGGTCCTGCTGCCGGCAAGTTCAAGGTACTGGTTCTGTTTGGACTCTTCACGCATATCCTAAACATCGATGATGCCCTCGAGGGCTGGTCCCACAATGGTAACCAACCTGAGTTTGCCTGGGCAAACTGCCCGCCGAATGCGATTGAGACATTTCCCGGAACATATAAGGAACTTTTTTCTTTTAACACAATAGTTTTGAGTGACGTGAATTACAAAGCAATAGGTGACATAGGCTTTGAAATGATCTGTGATTACGTTGAACAGGGAGGAGGCCTCCTTGTAACAGGTGGCCCCTATGCTTTCGGCAATGGCGAGTATGAGGGAACCCGCTTGCTCGAGGTTCTGCCTGTCACCCTTTCCGGCGCCTTTGATCTGAAGTGGGCAGGCAAGGGAAAATCCTGGCCTCTAACCCCCGCGGACACAAACCACCCCGTGCTGAAGGGCGTCTCATTTGCCGGGAACCCGCGTGTTTTCCAACATCACTTTGTTACGCCTAAGCAGGGGGCGCAGGTAGTACTCGAGTCCGCAGGCAAACCGGCGCTTATCCTCGGAAGGTATGGCAAGGGTAAGGTAGCTGTGCTTACGCTTAGTCCAACGGGAATGGGAAAAGAAAACGAGACCCAGTGGTGGGACTGGGATGGATGGTTCAAGCTCGTAAAAAATCTTTTGCGCTGGCTAGATAGCTAAATGCGGAGCAGCCGGCTCTTGTGACGACGGGAGCAACCCTGTCGCCGAATCGTGAAAGGTTATATAGGAGGTGAAAATGTCCAAAGTTACAAGAGAAGTATCGCTGGTTCTTCTGGTATGTGCCCTGTTTTGTCTGAATTCGCCTTTGTATTCGGCCCAACGAGGGGTGCGTAACAATGGATTCCAGCAACGTGGCTTCGGGCCGGGTAAGTTCCTGGACAATCTTTGTGCCCACATAGAAAAGCTCCGGAAGGATGGTTGGACCTGTCCGGACGCAAAGGACTGGCCCAGGTGGTGGAGTGCCCGGGGTAAAAACGTGCGGTTTGAAATAAGTGAAAGAGGCGGCAAGACCAACGATCGGTACGCAAAGATCACAGGCCAGGAAGGATATTTGGTCGG
>CAYQNY010000200.1:0-6155 GCA_964418925.1 uncultured Verrucomicrobiota bacterium | reverse complement strand
AAAAAATCGTCTTCGGATAGTTTAATGGTTACCGAGAACTTTTAACTGTCGAGATTACTTAGACTTCTGCGAAATGCGCCGCGTGGGGTCACGCGGCCTACAAATTCCTTGTTTTTTGTAGGCCCACTCACCGAGTGGGCGCGATTTTAGACCATTTCGCAGAAGTCTAGGCTTATTACTACCAAAGGAGACAAAGGACATCACGGACAGAATTCGCAGGCACTTTCTCAAAAAATCAAATTAACCTTCCTGGATAAAAAAGAGAAAAAGATAGCGATTACCGGTAAAACATTTGGGGTCAATATAGTTAAATCAAATGTTAAAAGTGTAGAACAAGGTGGAATCGTGAAGTTCGAAACAGAATACAAATTAGATCGAAATTACAAAATTAAATGGGAGGGGAAATTAAATCAAGAAGCTACCAACATAACGGATGGCAAGTTCTCTTTTGTTCTAGGGTCTGGAAGTTTCACCGTTGAGAAGCAATAGAAAAATGTTCGAACCGCCCAATCCAGCCGACGGCTAATCGTTGCGATGATTGCGGGCGTTCGCTGAAAAATCATGAATTCAAAAGAACGAATACTGACGACATTTGCCAATCAAGAACCCGACCGGGTTCCAGTCAATTACTTGGCCAATGCCGGCATTGATCGCCGGCTCAAGGCGCATTTCGGTCTCAACCCAGATGATACCGAGGGATTACGACAGGCTCTCGGCGTGGATTTCCGCGGCATCGGGGCGTCTTACTGCGGTGCGAAGTTACACGAGGACATTCCCGATCACGGGGTCAAAGTGGATAACTGGGGCATCCACTGTCGCTGGGTCGAGCACGAAACGGGTGGATACTGGGACTACTGCGATTTTCCGCTGCGTGAAGCCGATGAAGAAACCATCGCCAATTGGCCCATGCCTTCACCCGACGATTACGACTATGCCGCTGTCCCTGCCCTGTGTAAACAGTTCAAGGATTATGCCCTCTTTGTCGGCGGCGCGGACCAGGCCGACGTAATCAACCAGGGCGGCATGCTGCGCGGCACAGAGCAGTCCCTCGTGGACCTAATCACCGCTGATCCAGCAGGCATGCTCCTGACCCGCCGCCGCACGGACATCCAACTCGAGATTCTGCGGCGGACACTGGATGCCGCTGCCGGCGCAATTGACTTCCTCTGGATGGGCGAAGATCTGGGCACCCAGATTGCCCCGCTCATTAGTCTGGAACTGTATCGACGGCAGATCCGGCCAATCCACCAGAAGTTCGTGGACCTGGCCCAGACATACGGCCTGCCGGTCATGATCCATTCCTGCGGTTCCAGCAGCTGGGCCTATGAGGATTTCATTGCAATGGGTATCACCGTCGTCGATACGCTGCAGCCCGAAGCCAAGAACATGTCGCCGGAATATCTGAAAAGGACGTTCGGCGGACGGCTCGCATTCCACGGCTGCATCAGTACCGCGGGTCCCGTCGCTACTGGAAACGTCCCAGAGACGATCGCGTATTGTCGGCGCACACTGGAAACCATGATGCCAGGCGGTGGCTACTGCTTTGCACCCACCCACGAGTTGCAGGACAACTCGCCAACTGAGAACGTTATTGCCATGTATCAGGCGGCCAGGGAATACGGAACATACTGACCGGTGAACCAAGTGTACTTGATGCTTACTTAGTGTATGGAGGCCTTTATGCTGGCGGCTGTTTTAAAAGATTTTGACCGCTTGGTTTTGGAAGATATTCCCATACCCCAACCCGGCCTGGGAGAAGTAGTGGTTAAAATCAAATCCTGCGGTTTCTGCGCCACTGATTACAAGGCCATAAAAGGCATCCGCCGCAACGTCCGGTTTCCGTTTATTCCCGGTCACGAACCGGCCGGGATCGTCTGCTCTACCGGGCCGGGAGTAACACATTTCAAGGAGGGGGACGAGGTCGCTGTCCAACCGTCCGGCTATTGTGGGCTTTGCGCGGCCTGCCGCGCGGGTAACCCGCATTACTGCGAGCACGCTTTTACTACCGGAGGCGACGGTCCTGACGAGGTGTGGCCGGGCGCTTTTGCCGAATATATGAAGACGCAAGCGACCTGTCTGTTTCACAAACCGCCGGCAATCTCATTTGACGCTGCCGCGCTGACCGAGCCGTTGTCCGGCGCGTGGAAAGGACTTATTCAGTCCAGTGAAATGAAGGTTGGTGATGATGTGGTTATCATCGGTGTTGGCGGTATCGGACTGCTGTGCCTGATGGTAGCCCGAGCCGCCGGCGCCGGCCGACTTATCGCCGTTGACACTGCGGAGTATGCCCTGCAGCATGCTTCTGCGCTGGGAGCCACTCATGGCGTCAATCCATCCACGTGTGATCCCAGAAAAGAAATCTATACCATAATCCCCGCGGGTCCCGATCTTGTGGTGGAGGCTGCCGGTCCGATAAATGCCGTCAAGCTCATGGTGGATTTGCGGCGGCGCGGCACCAGGTGGAATATATTCGGGATAACCACCCACGAGAAGTTTGAACTGGATGGAGGCCAGACGCATTTTCTCGAAGGTCGCATGAATGCCAGCTTCGGCACAACCCCGCTGGCCATGCAGCGTGCGTTGAAACTTATGGCGTGCGGACTGGTTGACCCCGAAAAGATCATTACTCATCGCTTCCCGCTGGCCCAGATTCACGCTGCTGTTGATTGCATGGCCCTGGGTAAACGGAACAAGGTGATGGTTAATCCATGAGAGCGATCGTCAATACGGGCCCGAATCAACTTGAGCTGGCCAAACTCCCGCTGCCTGACCCGCAAGCCGGACAGGTGCGAATCCAGACGGCCGCTTGCGGAATTTGCGCAACCGACTTCAAGATGATAGCGGGCTGGGAACGGACAGGGTTCCCGGCCATTCCGGGGCATGAGTGGTCAGGCATCGTCGAATCCGTTGGCGGCGGGGTGGATGCCGGGTGGATAGGGCGTCGTTGCGTGGCACAGAACGTTCTCACTGATGGCGGTGAGGTGGGCTTCGAGCATCCGGGCGGATACTCCGAGTATTTTGTGACCGATGCCGCCAATCTACGGTTTCTGCCGGACAATTTTTCGCTGACGGAAGCGACCTTGATTGAGCCACTGGCTATTTGCGTGCGGGGGATAAGGCGTCTGCGTTTGGAGGACAGGCGCACGGCGCTGATCTTTGGTGACGGCCCCATCGGCCTGCTGATGCTCTGCCTCTTACGCCTGCAGAAAGTGGAATATATCCTGCTGGCGGGAGGACGACCCGCGCGTCTGAAACTGGCTCGTGAGATCGGCGCCGACATGACGCTGAATTACCACGAACTCGGCGTTGACCTGGTTGCCAAAATACATGGCCGGTTCCGCCTGGGTTTTGCGAATGTGATTGAAGCCTCCGGTTCCGATACAGCCATGCGGGCTTGCCTGCCTGTGGCGCAAGATAAGGGCAAGATCCTTGTCATTGGTGATTATGGCAGCGCACAAGCCGATTTTCTTTTGAACGATCTGCTCCTGCATGAACTGGAACTGATCGGTTCCAATGCCAGCGCAGGTGCGTGGGATGATGCTCTGCGACTGGCGACGGAAGGCGCCATTCCCCTGGCAAAACTCATCTCACGCACAGTGCCGGCAGAGGAATTTAAGCAAGGCATGGAGCTGGCACGCAACTCACCGGAAATGATCAAAGTAGTCTTGAAATGGATGCACGATAATGCTGTGTCATGAGGCGTTAATTGCGGATGTGAATGCCTGCGCACTGCGCACAGGAGAATACGCATTCTGGTGGCTCGGGCAACATGGTTTCATACTCAAACTGGGACAAAAGATTCTCTGGCTTGATCCTTTTCTTGCCAACCTGCCCGATCGTCTTATCCCGCCACTGCTGGATCCGGCGGAAGTGACCAACGCCGACCTGGTTTTGGGAAGCCATGATCATGCCGATCATATTGACCGCCCAGCGTGGCCCACCATGGCCGCAGCGGCACCGCAGGCCAAGTTTGTCGTTCCCGCTCTGTTGAAAACCGATCTGGCGCGCGGCTTGAACATTGACCCCGGACTCTTTATTGGTATGGACGACGGCGGGCAGGTGGAAGTGAACGGTGTTGAAATAACGGGTATAGCCGCTGCCCACGAATTCCTGGATCGCGACCGGGCCAGCGGGCATTATCCCTATCTGGGCTATATTATCAAAGCCAATGGAGTGACGATCTACCATGCCGGCGATACGTGCATGTACGAGGGGCTGGTAACCAAGCTCAAACCCTGGAAACTGGACGCGGTGTTTCTCCCGATCAACGGCCGGGATGCCGTGCGCCTTGCGGCCGGCTGCATCGGCAATATGACCTACCAGGAGGCGGCTGACCTTGCCGGGGTTTTGAGCCCAGGTTTGACCGTTCCCGCGCACTTTGGTATGTTCAGTTCGAACACCGTAGATCCACAGCTTTTTATGGATTATATGCGGGTGAAGTACAGCGCGTTAAGGGTGTGTCTGTGCGAACCAGGCCAACAATACATGATCAGTAAATAGACCGCGACGGTTGCCCGAGTCACTCCAGCGGATGCGTCACAGCCGCGCTGTTGATTGGCGCCGTTCGGCCCAAGGGAGGCAATGGATGGATATGAAGAACAAAGTTGTGATTGTTACGGGAGCGGGAAGCGGCGTTGGCCGGGCACTGGCCCGGGAGTTCGCTGCCAGGGGAGCACGGGTAGTCTGTGTGGCACGCAGGGCTGACCGTATCCAGGAAACTGCGGCGGCCATTGGCGCGGATGGCGGCGCGGCCCTGGCCGTGCAGACTGACGTGACCGACATCCTCCAGGTCAAGCACATGGTTGCACAGACGTTGGACGCCTTCGGCCGAATCGACGTGCTCTTCAATAACGCCGGCAGCTTCAGTGCGATTGGGGCAGTATGGGAGGTGGACCCTGAATTGTGGTGGCGCGACGTGACCGTGAACCTGCGAGGTACTATGTTGTGCTGCCGCGCGGTCCTGCCGTATATGCTGAAACAGAACAGCGGGATTCTCATCAACATGACCGGTGGTAATCAGATACCAGGCGGCACTGGTTACAGCTGCTCAAAAGTCGGCGTTGTCCGCTTCACGGAACTGCTGGCCAAGGAACTGAAACACGAAGGGTCTGCGGTACTTGCGTTCATCATGGCACCGGGCTTCGTGCGCACCGAGATGACTGAGTTCCAGATACAGACACCCGCGGGGAAAAAGTGGCTGCCGTCCAGCCAGAACGCGTTTGACCAAGGCCATGACCGGCCGCCGGAGGACTGTGCCCGGGCAACCGTGGAACTCACTCGCGTAGCCTGTCCTGAGTTGAGCGGCGGCACCTTCGGGCCTGACACTGATTTCGAGAAGGTCCTGAGCGAGTCCAAATAAGGAACGTACGAACCGCATCAACCGGATGCAGGCGGCTCGCAATAGTTCACGTCTGATCCACATCATTTCGGCAACGTACCCGATTGGATTATCCCGGCTGGGGAGGTAAGCAATGTCAGAGGCCATTCAAGATATTAAAGAAGGTGTCGTTCTCGCTGAACTGGGCGGCTATGGGGACGGCCCCTACTGCGCAACGCATGCTGCGAACGCCGCCCTGGCAATGATGGGCACTTACATAGTGGATCCCGGTCTCTGTGGTTCTATGCAAAAGGCGCTAGCCTATCGAAAAACATTATAGGGATACCGAGCCATCGAATATCGAAACGATTTCCAATTCCGCGGCTTCACCGCTCCATTGTAAGCGCCGCATTTGCAACGTTCGACGGATGGCTTATGGTAAAAAACATCAGGCATCAACATTTGTTATGTTTGCCCGTATGCCGGGCGTTGATGGCAGTATTAACAATTGGTTATATGGCACAAGGCGCAAAGACCATGCCTGCAGAACAAGCATCACTAAAAGAGCTCTTAACCGAACCTGATTATGATGATGAAGGTTTGGTCAACTACATCCATGACGGTCATACCTACAAATTATGGTATGGCAGAATTGGCTCCGGCAGTGGCTCCCCGGCCCTGGTTCTGCACGGCGGTCCGGGCGGTAATCATCATAATCTCGTGGCATTGCAGGCCCTGGCTGATGAACGCCCGGTGATCTTCTATGACCAACTGGGGTGTGGAAAATCAGACCGCCCGGATAATCCATCCTTGTGGACTGCTGAACGATATTTTGATG
>CAYQNY010000199.1:0-6167 GCA_964418925.1 uncultured Verrucomicrobiota bacterium | reverse complement strand
TCCGGAGGACCCTCCCCTCAGGTCCGGAGGACCTTCCCCTCAGGTCCGGAGGACCCTCCCCTCAGGTCCGGAGGACCTTCCCCTCAGGTCCGGAGGACCTTCCCCTCAGGTCCGGAGGACCTTCCGGGTCCAAGGACGGGTCCAAGGACGGGTCCAAGGACGGGTCCAAGGACAAATCCGCCTAAGGCGGAACTGAGCATAACCAAGATCGTAATATATCTGATATTTCTGTCTTTTTTTGTTAAATCAACCAAGTAACAATATCTTTTATTTTCGATCTTCTTCGTGCCCCCGCCTTGCGGGACAAGCTTGGAGCCTGCCACGCTAGGGCGTGGTCTTGGTGGCAAATAATTCAAGTTAATGATCTGCGGGCAGCGATGCTTCGTACTTATCGGCATCCATCAATGTATCCAGGGCGTCCATATTATCCGGCGTCATTCGAAACAGCCAGCCCCGGCCATAAGGATCCGAATTGATGACTTCCGGAGCGCTGGCCAACTGGGCATTGACCTCGGTAATGACGCCCTTGACCGGAGCATAAATATCCGAAGCCGCCTTGATGGATTCCACAACCGCTATTTCCGCGTTGGCCTCGAACAGCTCGCCGACCTCGGGCAATTCCACGAAAGTGATATCCGAAAGCTGATGCTGGGCAAAATCGGTAATCCCCACTTCGATTTGCTGTCCCTGCCGCCGGACCCACTCGTGAGTTTGCGTGTATTTCAATTCCATGAGTTGATTCGCCATACGCCTGCATCTCCTGTCATGATTCGTTATGATTTCCCACTGCTCAACTTCCCGTCACACATGAAAACGGGAATACATCTGAACGATGGCTTTTATCTCACCGAAATTTAAAATACAAGTCAATAAAGAGTTAATTTTATTTTTTGATTGGGCTGGTGATATATCGCGAGATGATATATCATGACGGACATGAGAGATCAGGATCGCAAACTGCTTTATGGCAATCTCGAAATGCTCGTGCTGGCCGCCCTGACCAGGGAACCCGCACACGGATATCGGCTGCGGCAGGAGTTGCGGGACAAATCCCGGCCTGGAATCCAGATCGGCTTCGGCCGGCTCTACCCCCTGCTGGCGGCGCTGCAGCGCCGCGGTTATATCAAAGGCACGCTGGAAACGATCGGCCAGGCGCGCACGCGGATCGTCTATACACTCACATCGCGCGGACACACCCGGTTAAAATTCCTGATCCGCAAATGGACCTGCTTCCAGACCGCAGTCAACAAGCTAATCGCCAAGCCCCGCTGACGGCGGTGGGATGATGATATTCTCGACTGGAAACCGCCGCGCGCGAGCCAGCGGTAATCAGTTCCCATCCCCGTAGCAACCCGCCTCTCAAAACACAACCGGCCCGGTTACTGATATATCGCATAGCGATATATCATCTTATGACGAATCAGGCATGCTGTCGGCAAATCGGCGGGGCCGAACCGGCGGACGCAACCGCTGCGGATAGCGCTTTCCTATTCCTCAAACTCCGGCCCAGCGCTGGGAACACGCCGACGGATTTACCGTCCTGCCGATTTTTTTGTCCGGGATTTTTCTTGTCATTTTCCTTTGACTCTCCCGCGGGTCAATGCTAACGTTTACCACTATAGGCAAGCAGCGTAATTTCGCCGTCCGCAAGGCGATTGCTATCGCCGCCAAGACGCCCGGTTGCACCGAAGATAATTATGAAAAAAGCCGCCTATGCCCACTCGAAAGAGAGAAGGTCGAGTGGTAGTCACCGGCGGAACATTTGAAAAACGCGGCGGAGTTGACAAAGGAATTCGCGGAACCGTTCAGGAGAATATTCGGATTGAAATCACTCAAGGTCAGGACTATGATGTTTAACGTTGCTGACAAACGTTTGGTTGGTACTAGAGGAAGCCGGTATTCGCCATGACACTACTCGCACATCCGGGACATACTCTGGTTAAGCATCTCGCCGCGACGGCAGAGAAGGCCGCGGAGTTCGCTAGACATTTCGGCGGGGAGAAGCAAGCTCGACTCGCAGGCATGTTCCATGATCTTGGTAAGGCGGAAGCGGAATTTCAGAAGCGGGTGAATTCGGATGATCGAGAGGGCAGGAAAGAGTCCCATGCTCATCATGGGGCAGCCTTGATTCTTGCGGATACTGATCGTGGTGCGCCGATCTGGCCGGTAGCATTCGCGATCAACGGACATCATGCCGGTTTACACAACCGGTATGATGTGGATAAGCATCGCAAAGAACTGCAAAAGGCCAAGATTGCTGAGGCAAAGGTCGGTGAGGATGCAAAGGCAGAATCCTTATCGTGGCCAATTACTGAGTTCACAAAGAAAGCCGAAGACGGAAAGTGGGAGTATTTGCCCGATTGGCTGGGCAAACTGCAGTTTGACGCCCGACAAACAAGCGAAGGTTGGCGAGCCGTTGATCTCTACACACGATTTCTGTTCAGCGCCTTGGTAGATGCGGACCGATTGGATACCGAAGGGAACGACCCAAAGTCCAAGATAGCTGTCGAAGCGAGGACACAATGGAATAAGTTCAATGCCGAAGTTTTGCTCTGCAAACTATACGAACATATTGAGGGAAAAAGACGGAAAGCCAAAACGGGTGGCGCATCAGCATTGGTTCTGGCCGTGAGAGACGAAGTTGGGCAGGCCTGTGAAAAAACGGGCGCAGAAAATCATCGCATTCGTTCGTTGACTGTGCCAACCGGTGGCGGGAAAACGCTGGCCTCAATGTTATTCGCTCTGCACTATGCAAAGCATCATCCGAACATCCGGCGGGTTATCGTTGTTATTCCATATCTGAGCATCATCCAACAAAATGCCAAGGAGTTTGAAGAAGCCTTTGGGTCAGGCTGGGTGTTGGAACATCATTCCCAGGCTGAAGACCCCGAAATCAAAACAACAGGGAAGAATAAAGACGATGACGGGTGGAGCGAGGAAATGATGCGACACCGGTATGCGGCAGAGAACTGGGATGCGCCAATTATTGTGACCACGAGTGTTCAGTTCTTCGATTCGATTTTCTCACGATCTCCGGGTGACGCCCGAAAACTTCACAACATTGCCCAGTCAGTTATCATCTTCGACGAAGTCCAGACCCTGCCGCCAAGGCTAATGCAACCGATCCTGGATGTACTGGGGGAACTGACAAATAAAAAGCGTTTTTATGGTTGTTCTATGGTGCTCTGCACGGCCACGCAACCGGCTTTACTCAGAAACGATGATTTTACCTTTGGCTTTACGGACACATGCCCGATCATTCCAGATGAGAAGTGCAAGGAGCATTTCAATATGCTCCAGCGAACGGAATATCCGAAGTTTTCCGTCGGCGAGATACCGTCAATGAAATGGGAAGCAGTTGCAGATGAGATACTGCAAACTCCACGGAAACAAGGACTTGCTGTTGTCAACACACGCAAGGCCGCAAGGCAGTTGTTCAACACCTTGAAGACGAAGGGGGGAAAGCAATTCGAAGAAGCCGTTTTTCATCTCTCGACTTGGATGTATCCAGCCCACCGAATACAGGCTCTGGACGAGGTTAGGAGACGCTTGGACAGCAATGAGCCGTGCTACCTCATCAGCACCCAGTGTATTGAAGCGGGAGTGGATGTTGATTTTCCGGCGGTGTGGAGGGCGTACGGTCCCTATGACTCTATTGTACAGGCAGCAGGACGGTGTAATAGGAATGGAAACCTCAAGGATGAACACGGGAATCCAACCAGAGGAATAGTCCGTGTTTTCAAGCCTGAAGACGAGAAAATGCCGCGAGGATTATATGAAACTGCTACGAATCAGACAGACCTCTTGCGAAGAATAGGACTGGCCGACCCATATAACCCTGACTCATTTACCGCTTATTTTCGTTTGCTCTATCAACTCAGTGTGCCCGATGACTGCGAAATCCAGCGTGAACGCGGACAGTTACACTTTGAAAACGTGAGTGAGCGGTTCCGCTTTATCGAGGACAACACCTTTCCGGTGCTTATTCTCGACTATGTTCAAGACGGAAAACGCGGTGAGACGGAATCACTTCCAGTATGTAAAGAAGCAAGGAAGAGGGGCTTCTTTCTTAGGGAAGACTGGCGAACGTTTCAGAAACACATTATCAATTTGCCAAGATACAACCTCGGCACCCTTCAAGCCAAAGGACTGATTGAACCGGCACTGCCCAAAGATGATGGCCTATTTGTTTTGACCGGGGAGGCGGCTTATTCCGGCGGTTTGAATGGTGTTGGTGTCATTTTCGCGCCGGATTATTCAGAGAGGACAATACTGTGATCTCTAACCCGATATGTCTTCGCGTCAAAGGCCCGTTTGCATGTTTCACGAGGCCGGAATTCCATGTTGAACGGGTGAGCTATCCCGTGATGACTCCTTCCGCCGCCAGGGGTATTCTTGAAGCAATTCTGATGAAGCCGGTGGAGAAACCCGAAGCCGCCAGACGAGCGGACAATGTTGGCTTCACTTGGCATATCCTGCGCATCGGCATTGTTGAGAAGGGCTTTCTCATGCCGATACGCCGCAATGAACTCGGGTACCAGAGGCATCCTTCCTACGGTAACGCCAAGGGTTATGATATCAGTGATTCCAACAACAGGGCTCAACGGCATAGTTTGATTCTCAAGAAAGTGGAATATCTCATAGAGGCGGTTATCAAGCTTGATGGATTAGACAATCGCAAAGGGAGTTCGAGATTGCTGGCGAAATATCATTCCATGTTTGTTCGGCGCGCATTGAAGGGGCAGTGTTTCTATCAGCCGTTTCTTGGATGCCGGGAATTCTCTGTGTCCGAATGGGGATTGGCTGACAACCCGAAGGATGCAAGACCTGACATTACGATCAACGAAGACTTTGGTATCATGTTTCGAGATTTTGAGTTCGATGAGGTTTGGAATCATTGGGGACATGTAAAAGGATGTCCCCGGCCAGTGGCGTGGCGGGACGAAAATGATTACACCATCCATCCAGTATCCAAGAAACCACTTCATGCTGTGGCAAAGGAAGGATGGATTACAATGGCACGGATTTCAGAGAGTGATGATGACGTGGAGGATGTGTGATTGCTGAACTGATCAAGCTGGCTGATCTGAATGGCCTTACGGGTTGTGAACCAACTCGGCTACGGCAAATTCATTGGTTTATTGACCTTGATTCGGAAGGCCAAGTCGTCGGCTTCAGTCCGACAACGGCACGGTTCACAACGTGGAAAGGCCAGACCAAGGAAAACCGAGGGAAATCATTCACGGCTTCAGCGAACTACCACATGCAATGGAAGAATGATAAGGTGCAAGGCGTCTGCACAAACGATAGCAATTGGCTACCGGATTTCCTGTCCGGGCCGATTGCCGAGATCTTCCCCGGTGGTGTGCATGACGACATGATTCATGAGTTCCGTGCGATCAGAAAGGCAATCAGAGATGAGGGGCGAAGATTCAAAGATCGGCAACGACTTCATAAATGCAGTTTGTGGCACAGAATGATCCTGAAAGCAGCAACAGAGAATTCTGAGAATAGAACTATTAAAGCCATCGCCAAGTTTGTTAAGAAACACCCAAGCTTCAAGGATCTTGCGCGATTCTTGCGAACGGAAAACAAAGATGGTCTCCCGACATCCCTGGACAAGACCGGTGCTGGGGAGGAAATCTTGTCGTTTCGGATTGATGGCCGAATAGCCCTGGCGGATTCCGATCTCAAGCAATGGTGGGCATTACAGGTACAGTCGCAACGCCAGCAAGTAGTGGGACATTTGCCGACCGGTTCTGACGCCTATCACGAGAGTGCCGGTCCTCTTGCCGAGTACTTCCCAAGTATCACGGGGAATATCGCCCTTGCATCATTCAATGCCGCCCCGTTTGCGAGTTATGGTCTCGGCAACCAGACCACAACGATGCGAGTTGAAACTGCTGAAAAAGCGGCGGCCGGTCTGAGACTGCTTCTTGAGGACAAGAACACGAGCATGTGGCTGGGGGACTACAAGGCTGTATTTTGGGCTGTGCCTGCCAATTCTGAGGCACGAGTTGACGGAGTGCCTTTTGTCAATCTCATGGTGCGACCAGATCCATTAAGTGTGAAGGATTTTCTGAATGGTGTGTGGGGAAGTCATCCAGGCGAACTGGACGAAGCCAAGTTCTATGCGGCTCTTCTGAGCATTCCGCCTCAAGGCAGAT
>CAYQNY010000198.1:0-6211 GCA_964418925.1 uncultured Verrucomicrobiota bacterium | reverse complement strand
CTTATCCCCTGTTCTGGTTGCAATATCCCACTTGTCGCTGGTCATTTTCCCTGTCAGCAGGTCATTATAATCGTCCTCAAAAAGCGTGTAATAACTCCCTGCTCCAGACGCTTTGGCCGACCCCGCTGTTTTCAGTTCCTCGGCCTGCACGGCTGTAAAAAGAATACAGAACACCAGATATACTAAAACTGTCTTTATTCTGTCCGCCATTTCTACCGCCTCCTTTTTGATAACCTGATTCCGTGACAGGAAAACCTGTCACGGAATCAGGTTGAAGTGATGAGTTTAGGTTCTCTCGAAAAGCAATAATTCCGACGTGAGCGGGCTTTCAAGGCGTATAGTGAGTCCTTTTTGCATCAACTCCAGACCGTCCCGCTTGACGACGCCCCCCGTGTTTTCGAATGTGACGCAATAACAGCCGGTCCCATCCAGGCCCCGGGGCCGAAAGATATACTCCGTTCCGCCGGACCCGGTCAGACGAAAGATCCCCGCCATCGCCCGGGCGGCGTCTTGCGCGGCATACTCAAGAACACACCAGTTATGGGCTTTCCACGATTCCAACACGGGGGTGTGATGAAATACCCGGCACGTCGGAAGCATCGGGCGGACAAAGTTCTTGTAAATGTCCAAATAATGCCGTAGATGCGCCATAAAATCCGGGTTCTTCTCCCGAAGCGTCGGGCAAATGTCAACTACCCAGTAGTGGCCGAAAAGGGGAACCCGCAGTTGAAAGTCGAGATCACCCCGTACCCCCTGGTCATAAGTCTGGCATCCGAAAACAGACTCAAACATCTCGGGCGGAAGTGCCATCGTTATCCCGTTCTCAATAAGAAGACCCCTGGGCGCGGCGTAGTAATCTGTCCCCCAGTTAGTGTGAAAACGGCTGAGCATTCCGATGTCGGATCGGCAAGCGCCGCTCCCCGCGTTCTCGAGCACCAATTGAGGGAATTCCTTTCTCAGCCGTTCGTAGATCCCGTAGAGGACCTCATAGTGGCGCCAAAAAGTGTTCTCGACGTAACCGCTGTGCACCCGCTGTCCTCCTTCAAATACCCAGGGGTTGATGTCAATGCGCAGAACGTCCAGGTCGTAGCGCCGGATAACGCGGACGAATTCAGATTCCACCCACCGGGCGGCTTCCGGAATGGTAAGGTCAATTACCCTCTCGCCATACACAGGCCGGCCGTGGCATTGGATCGCCCAGTCGCGATGCTCCCTGAGGACGCGGCTGTTGCCTCCCATTAATTCCCCCTCCATCCAGAGGCAGAAGAGGAGACCTTTCTTTCTAACATACTCCCGGATCGTTTCGAGTCCGTTGGGAAGCCATGCACCCGCTTCCCAATCCCCGACGTTGTTAGACCACGCCCCCTGCACCGTGCCATGCCAGACAGCGTCTACATCAAACATTTCACAGCCTGCCTCAGCCGCAATGTCAACCTCTTCCTTGAGTCGCTTCTCGTCGGCAAATAGAGACGAGCCATACGTAACGCGCAATCTTTTCCCTTGTGGAGGCGCCGGGATAACTGAGCGCCGCAGATGTTCATGGATAGCCTGAATACAGCCGTCCAGGTCCGTGTGCATGTGCCCGAGATGCACCGGCGGGCTGGTTGCGGTCTCCCCCGGCGAAAGTACTCTCAAGGGCGCCGGCGCGGTGGGCCCCATCTTGAAGAAGAGAAAGGAATCGATAGAGGCCGGTTCCTGATCACAGAAAAATTCCATCATCCAGTTAGCCGACCAGGCCAGGTGTGCCGCAAAGTATTCCCCGGTTACGTGGTTTTGGAGGATGAAAAAGGGCATTCCCCATCCCGAAAATCCATTTCTCCCTTCAACCCGCACGACATCCCGCCCAAGCGGCGTCCAGCCGAAATCTCCTCCCCGTCCCCAGCAGCTGTGCACAAATCGTCCGACGCTGAAGAGGTGCTCTTTTCCTTCGGGAAGGATTTCACGGAATCCGTGCACTGTCCAGAGCAGGCCCGACCAGGGGCTCACTGCCCCAAGGGCCGCCGGACGGTCCGAGCAGTTCGTAATCTCGAGCCATCGTTTAAAGAAAACCGTGCCGTCGAGAAGGGTGTGAATTTTCAAGCCAACCGGGCGCACCTCGTGCGCCAATTCAACCACCGCATGGCGTATCCCGGAGGCCTCTTCCTTTTCCTCGCCGGCGGCCACCCACTGCCAGTGATCGTGCAGGCGCTGTCCGTCAATTTCGAGTTCAAAGGCGTGAATAGGTTTAGGATATGCCTCACCGCGGAAGGTGTGGGCATCTTTCACGCTCGCCATTTGATTTGCGCAAAGGTCTTCCGGTTTGACTCGCCCTGCCGCGGACCAGTAGCGTCCCACCCATTGGCCGTCAAGCAAGACCTCATCGTAAACCGTGAGTCCGGACGTATAGCGCGCTTCCGGCACTTTTCCCGTCGGGAATTCGATATTCAAGAACTGTTCCTCGTTTTTACGGCTGTGAAAAAAACAAAGCCATTCTACGAGCATACCACACGATAAGGCCGCCGGATTTCATAAAATGCACAGGAAAGTCCGGGATACGCATCCTTCAGCATGCGCACAAAGCGCCGCAAGCCGATATTTTCGCTGGCCGCATGCGAAGTTTCAATCAAAACCGTCGCGTTATATTCCTGCGCAAACAATTCGGAGAACTCATCCGACTCACCGCAGATAATTGCTTCCGCTCCATATTCGATCTGTTTACGCATCCAATACCGGTTGGAGGAAAGGGCCACGCCACCCCACAGATTGCCCACGCGTGAGATCATCTTGCGGCAGTCGCCGGCCAGGCGCACACAATCCAATCCCATTTTAGCGGCAACCTGCCGGGCCAGCGTCCCGGCCGTGACCGGAACCGAAAGTGAATACACTTGCTCATAGCCGCCGCCGGCAATGACCTGTGTAATGCCCAGATGCGACATAAATTCATCAAAAATACAGAGACGATCCAGCCCGTAATGAATCTGAACCACGATCAGATTATTCCGTTCTGCCAGGCATAAATGCATTTGGTTGGGATGATCATGGCGCTCAGAGGGTTGTTCTTCCGGCGGCGAAGTCCAACGATAAATCGGGGGCTGCGGCATTTCATCAAACCGAAAACACTCATGGCATACCACCAGATTACATCCAAGGGCCACGGCTTTTGCCAGGGCATCCGTCGTGGCCATCCAGGTGACCAGCACGCCATTAACCTCAGCCTCGCCGGAACCGACCGCAAACCCGCCGTCAGGAAACGCGCCGGACGGAATTCCAAGTCTGGCGGCAACAAATTCGATAATTTCCACAGCCTTCATTGATCACTGTCAGCTATAATTAATGGATAGGAATTTTCAAGATGCTTTGTCATTCCGAACAACTTGTCCGCCATAGCTCCTTGAGCGACGGCGGAAGTGAGGAATCTCGTTAGGGATCTGTGCCGCTGACGAGATCCTTCGCTCCGCTCAGGATGACAAGACGTGTCATCAGGCAAAGTTGCCGCGTTAGCGGCCCAATTCAAGGAAGACGATATTGTGAATCCACCGACTTTGCCGGTGGATCGCTACTTTTCACCCACTGCCCTGAAGCCGGCGCCGCCGAACGGGAAACAGGTCATG
Organism: uncultured Verrucomicrobiota bacterium; assembly: GCA_964418925.1. GTDB lineage: Bacteria > Verrucomicrobiota > Kiritimatiellia > JAAZAB01 > JAAZAB01 > CAYQNY01. Next base: position 2,621 of record CAYQNY010000198.1, on the reverse strand, counting down.
GCATATCCGGTTCCCGACAACCAGACTGCCCAGACGCCATCCGCCTCCCCGTATACAGCCGGATCCGTCTTGCCATCCCCGTCATAGTCACCCCCCGCCACGGCCCGATAGCCCGCGCCGCCCCATCCTTCCACCGTCACCAATTGATAGCCGCTACCCGACAGCAAGATGCTCCATATCCCGCCGATTTCCTCGTAGACTGCCGGGTCGGCCTTGCTGTCCCCGTCATAGTCGCCGGGAACAGGCCGGGGATTGAACTGAGGATTGCCCATGCGCGCCGATGCCGGCGCATACCCGCTGGCCGAGAGCAGAACCGTCAGCACGCCGCTGGATGAATCATACACAGTCGGATCCGCTTTTCCATCGCCATCGTAATCCGCCGGCGCCGGAACATTGGGACTGCCCCCCAATTGAACCAAGGCCGGTACATACCCGCTCCCCGACAACAGCACCTGCCATTGACCGCTGTCGGATTCATAAATGCCTGGATCCGCCTTCCCATCACCATCGTAATCACCCACCGCAGAAAGACCCGCCGCACCGGCAGAACTGCTGAACTGCACCGAGGCCGGTGTGTATCCGCTCCCCGACAACAGCACCTGCCATTGACCGCTGACAGCTTCGTATAATCCGGGATCCTCTCTCCCATCACGGTCATAATCAGATGAAACCAGCTGTTGATTATGGGATGTGATCGCCATCTTCGCCAGCACCAAGGCATACCCGCTCCCCGACAACAGCGCCTGCCATTGGCCGCTGGATAGTTCACATATTGCCGGATCCGATTTTCCGTCGCCATCGAAATCAGACGCCAGCATCGGCGCCACCATAATCATACCTTCCATACGTACCACGTTATTGCTCCAGGCCGCATCCATTACCAGGGTTGACGGACTGATGGGTTCCCCCCGCACATACACGTAATAATTCCCCTTCATTCCCGGCAACACCGTTAGGCCGGCGAGCGCCGTCTGCGACAAACTCACACCCAACTGGCTCCCGGCCGACACTGTTACATCCTCCTCCGTACTCCCCAGGGCCACCTCGCCCCCCATACCCCAGCGTTCATGCCGCGATAAATACAGCGCTATCTTCACCCGCGTATCCGGAACCACCAGGCTGCGCGGCCCCCAGTTTTTCAACACAAATACCACCGATACCGGCCGGCCGCCTACCCGCAAGGTTGCCGGAGCAACCACCAGACTGGACAACTCCAAATCCGCTTTCCCGATATCCGCATATCCCACATCATAACCGCTGTATACACTAATCCCTGCGCTGTTCTTGGCACGTATCCAATACGTATAATTCGCCCCCGCTGTCACGTCGAAGTCGTCATACCCAAGCCCCGTTATCTCCCCAATCATTATTCTGTTATCTATGGCTGACGGCCCCCCGGCACACCTCCATACCTGATACCGTGTCGCCCGCTCCACCCGGGTCCAGGTCACCCGTACTTTGTTCGTAAATAATCCGGCGCTTGCCGTCACTGAGCTCGGTGTAAACAACTCCACCCGATATCCGCTATCCGGCCCGCCCATCACGCTGTCATACGATACTCCCTGCGCCTTGACCCAGTAGTAATACACCACCAGCGCTTCCGGCGCCGTGTCATCATAATTTGTTCCAGTAAGATCCGTCGCTACCCGGACGGCCGTCACCGTGCTGTCATTGACGTTCCGCCATACCTCATACCCCGTCCTATCCGTCACCCCGATCCATTCCACCCGCACCTTGTTCGTATAGACGCCATCGCTGGCGCTCACATCACCCGGCGTGGCCAGCATCCGCCATCCCTCATCTGACACCGTGAACGGACCCATGCCTCCATACGCGTTCACTGACCGCACCCAGTAGTAATAGCTCTTACCTGCACACGAAGGTTCGTCATTATAATTGGTCACCGTCACCGTCGCAATCCGGCTCGCGCTCCCCACGTCGTCCATCTCGCCCCGCCACACCTCGTAGCTCGCCGCGTTCGTTATTCCCGACCAGTTCACCGCCACATAGTTCGTGTATGTCCCATCACTCGCCTGTATCCATCCCGGCGCCGCCGGGACCACGATCTGCACCGTCACCACCAGTTCGGTCGTTTGCGTCTCGGCTCCGATCGGCACGTATCCGGTTTCCGAATCCCATGCTAAAACCGTAATCCGTCCCGTGTAGGTGCCCGCTGCGTATGTGGACATATCGGAAAACACCACGCCGATGGTGTCGTGTTCGCCGGTGCTGGTGCCGTTGGTGACGGTGAGGCTCATGCAGCCCGTGTCGTTCGACATCGAAAGTCCATAGGACATGGGCGTGATGGGAGCGCCGCTGCCATTCCAGATATCAAAGGATTGATTGGTCGGGTTGCTGCCTTTCGGGATCGACTGGCTCAGGTTGGTCTGGCTGACAGAAAGAATCGGCTCCACTTTCACTATCATGGACACGTCCATGGTTGTCGGCGAATTCCCGGCCGTGAAGCCCAGCGTGGAATCATTCCCCGCCACGGTGATCAGTCCGGTATAAGTGCCCGGCGACAGCCCCAGGGTATTATAGGTTACGGTTATCTGCTGATGGTCGCTGGTGCCGGTGCTGGTGCCGGTGGGCGGCGTCAGGGACAGCCAGGTTTCCCCGCC
>CAYQNY010000197.1:0-6213 GCA_964418925.1 uncultured Verrucomicrobiota bacterium | reverse complement strand
TACCACCTGGAGATCGGTAATCCGGCCCGGACGGTGGCGCTCTCGATCCTGCGGACGCGCCTGACGCCGGAGGGCTGATTAACCGCTGATATACTCGGATAGGATTTTGGACAGGATTAACAGGATTTACAGGATTGTCGGGTCATGGAATATAAGCAACTGACGGAAAAAATTATCGGTTGTGCAATGAAAGTGCATCAAGCGCTTGGACCGGGTTTTCTGGAATCAGTCTATTAGAAAGCGCTTGTCCATGAACTCTGTAAGGCAGGTCTTGCCGTCGAATGCGAAAAGGCCATACAGGTTCTCTATGACAACGTGATCGTTGGCGACTTTTCCGCTGACATGCTGGTTGAAGGAACTGTCATGGTGGAAAATAAATCAGTTCAAGTCCTTGTCGCGGGGCACGAAGTGCAATTGGTGAACTACCTGACCGCCACCGGCATTGAAGTGGGTCTCTTGCTGAACTTTGGCTCAGCCAGCTTGGAATTCAAACGTAAGACCCGTATCTACCGTCCGAAATCGCCTTATCGTACCTTAGGCAGACCCGCCTCTGGCGGGAAATCCTGTAAATCTTGTTAATCCTGTCAAAATCTCAAGTGTTTTTTGGTTATGCAACATAAGCCAACATCGGTCTGGTCGGCGTTTTCCTGTTTGCCGCAAATTCACTCGATGGGGGTGACAATTTTTGACCCCATCTGGTCGCAGCGCCTGCACTCCAATCCCCGGTCCATCGAATTCCTGCATGTGCTTAAAGGGCGTGTGCGGCTGATCTTGCCCAAGGTGCATTTGGATGCCGGACCGGGTGACACGCTGTTGGTTCCCACGGGTGTTCTTCATCGCGATGAATTTGATCTCCGGAGCGGACTTGAAATCTTTATGATTCATTTCCGCTGGCAGGCGGAAAAGGAATTTTTTCGGCGGATGGATCTCCGGTCGTTATCGTTATTGTCGCCTTCGCTTAAGACTGAGATCAATATGATCGTGGACCGTATGCGCTCGGATATTACCGGCAGCATGGAGGGAGATCGGGCGGTGGCCTGTGCCCGGCTGATGACCGTGCTGATCCTGCTCTTAAGAGCGGCAGAAGAGCGCAAGCCCGGGAAAGCGGCGCGGAATCATGATGACGCCCGCCAGGTCCGGCGCCGCCTGCTGATGGCCCAGGCCCGGCAGTATCTGGAACAGCACTTTACCGAGCCGGTAACGCTCGATCATATCGCCAAAACGCTGGGGATTAGTGCGTATTATCTTTCGCATGTTTTCAGCGAGGAGAGCGACTTTGCGCTGTTTTCCTATCTCACGACCCTGCGCATGGAAAAAGCCCGGGCTTTGCTGACGGAAGGCAAACGGAATGTCGCCGAGGTGGCGTATGCCGTGGGCTATGACGACAGCAGTTATTTTTCCCGCGTCTTTCACCGGCATTTTGGATTCGCCCCGCATACCGTCATCAAAGCCCGGATTTCCCGGCCGTTGTTCAAAGCAAAAAAATCCTAGCAATAGCAATTGCGTCCGCTTGTGCCTTCCTCCCTAATGCGCTTGAATTTGCGCAGATAAGTATCGTTAATGATTTCTGCATTTTGTAGAAATTATCGCGCTCCAATAAAAGGAGGAATTCTTCATGACCACATTGGCAATCCACGGCGGGAAAAAAGCGGTGCCGGACGGTTTGATTAAGAACTGGCCGCCCATTAGCGCACTGGACCGTAAGATGGTGCTGGCTTCGCTTAATGGTGGTCAGCACGCTTACGGGCCTAACTGCCGGGCATTTGAGCAAGACTATGCCGCCTGGAACGGCAATGAGTATGCCATCAACACCAATAGCGGCACGGCGGCCCTGCATATGGCCATGGTAGCCTGCGGTCTGAGTGCGGGCGATCATGTGCTGGTTACGGCCTATTCATGGTCGTCCAGCGCCACCTGTATCCTGCACCACAATTGCATCCCGGTCTTTGTGGATATTGATTTTAACACGATCAACATCGACGTCAAAAAAATCGAGCAGGCCATCACGCCCCAAACAAAGGCCATTATTGTTGTGCACTTGCATGGGCTGGCGGTTAATATGGACAAGGTGATGCGCATTGCCCGCAAGTATAAGTTGGCCGTGATCGAGGATGCCTGCCAGGCGCATGGCGCGTTGTTCCATGGCCGGAAAACCGGGACGTTTGGCGACTGCGCCGCATTTAGTTTCAACCAGAACAAGTGTATGTGCACTGGCGAGGGCGGGATGTTTGTCACTAACAACGCGGGGATGTACAAGAAAGCCACCCAGCTCTGGTCGTTTGGTGAGACCGCCACCCCCGCGCAATCGCGCGATTACCATGCCTATGCCCTGGGCTGGATGTACCGGAGCAGTGATATGGTGGGCGCCTTCGGGCGTGCCCAACTGAGCCGCTTGGACCATTACGTCAAGACCCAGCGTGAAAATGGCGCCCTGCTTATCGAAACGCTCAAAAGTACCCCGGGGCTGATCCTGCCGACCGAACCAGCCGGCCACACGCACAATTGGTATAACTTTACCAGCCGGATTGATATGCGGGCCGTCAAGTGGAACGGCAAGCCGGACCGGTTCCGGAACGCCGTCATGCAGGCCCTTAACGCGGAAGGCGTGCCGGTCAGCGTCTGGCAGAGTTTCATCCTGCCGGCCATGACTGTTTTCCGCGCCCAGAATGCCTACGGCCGCGGCTGTCCCTGGAATTGCCGCCTGACCAGGCCGGTGGTATATGATCTGGCTGAATTCCCGGTTGCCCAGCGCCATTGCGACACGCATTTCGGCATGACTACGCCGTTGCGCGCGCCCAATGGTCCGGAAGCGGTGCAAGCCGTGGCCGAGGGATTTCACAAGGTGTTTGAGAATATCGGGCAATTGGATGTGGATAAAATCCTCAATCAGAAGAAATGAAAGAGTCCGTTCGTGACTACCGGCATGGCGTTTGGATGGCTCGGATAAGGCCGCGGCTTAAGCAAGCAGCAATTCCAATTATGGACGCGTCACCTGCCGGCTTGTCCGGCAGGAACGAGAGATTGTTGGGCAACGCGTGCATTGCCCAACAATCTCTGTACCCGCTACCACGCATTTCGCGTGGCCAGCACAAGGTTTACCACGCTGGAAGCATGGTTTACCACGCTGGAAGCATGGTTTACCACGCCAGCGGCGTGGTCGCGCGGGTCTGGCGCCATAATGAGAATTTCTGTTAAGAAAGGAATAACGCATGCAATTATCGGTAATGTCGTATACGTTGGCCCGTGGTGTGAAGACGGAAGACTTTGATCTGGTGGCCATGTGTAAGCTGGCAAATGAATTAGAGTTGGATGGTATTGATATGGTCACGACCTATGGCCGCGATCCTGGTGAAATCCGCCGTCTGCTGGACGATCACGGATTGAAAACGGTTTGCCACACCTTCGGCGCGGACTTGAACCATCCGGATGCCACGGCCCGACAGGCCGGAGTTGATGCCGTCAAATGCGGCATTGACGCGGCGTTGGCGCTGGGGACGGACAAGATGATGATTGTTCCCCCCGGCCAGGCGGATGTGCCGCGGGAAGTCAGCCGGCACCGGTGGATTGACGGGTTTCAGGAGGTCATGCCTTTTGTTCGGCAGGCCGGCCTTACGTTGACAATCGAAAACTTTCCCGGCGCAACCAGCCCGTTCGTTATATCCAGCGATGTCATGGAAGCTGTCCGGGCAGTGCCGGGTCTCAAACTCACCTTCGACAACGGCAATGTGCTGACCGGCGGCGAAGACCCGGCCGCATCGTTCCGCCAGTGCGTGCAGCATGTCGTCCATGCGCATTTTAAGGATTGGGATGTTGTCCCGGAGCCAGGTGGTACGTTGGGATTGGATGGCCGGCGTTACCAGGGCGCGTTGATCGGGGAGGGGATTGTTGATCATCGCAGTTGCCTGGCCGCCATGCAGCAGGCGAACTACCAAGGCTATATTAACCTTGAATATGAAGGAAACAAGTATCCGCCGGAGGAAGCCACCCGCCGTGCGGCCGTTTACCTGCGTCAGTTGATGGATGAAATTGAGGCATAGCGGATTTCAGACGCAGCAGGCCGGCTGTGGCACTCTCAAGGAGGGGCGGAATCGGAATATGGAGTGCGGGAGCAAAGCTCCCGCTTTGTCTTCCGCGAAGCATGGCTTCGCGGTCTGAAAGCGGTAGTATGACTGCCGCACTCCAAAGAAAGATGGATCGGCGAATAATGACGCGGTCATGGCGGCGTCGAAGGGCCGGATGATCGTCAGGTATTGATCGAAATAGTTTTCTTATGGAGGCAAAAGAAATCAAATGACCAGTCAAAACACCGAATCAATACTTAACATCGGCTGGGCAACAGTGGATGTGACCCCGGATCGGCCGGTGAATCTGATCGGACAGTTTTATATGCGGATTTCGAAAGGCGTCAAGGACCCGGTCACGGTCACGGCCTTGGCTATATCCGGTGACAGCCCTGCGGGCGATGCGGTTATCTTTGTGTCGTGCGATCGGCCCTTCCTTAACCGACAGGTTTTGAATCAATGCCGTGCGGCGGTGCGCGCCAGAGCGCCTGAAATTGACGTCAATAAAATCATCATCAATGCCACCCATACGCATACTGCGCCGGATATGATTAGCGGCATGTATCAACCGGTCCCGGTAGGGGTGATGACGCCGGAGGAATACGCGGAACTGTTTGTGAAAGGGACAGTGGAAGCTGTGTTGGCAGCCTGGAAAAACCGTCAGCCCGGCGGGATAAGCTGGGGATTGGGAACTGCGGTTGTAGGCCATAACCGGCGCGCAACATATTTTGAGGAATTGACCGATCACCGCCCCGGAATCATTACTAATGGCGTCACCAGAATGTACGGCAACACGAATGACCCCCAATTCAGTCATATTGAGGGCTATGAGGATCATTATGTGGACTTGTTGTACACCTGGAATAAGGACCGCCGGTTGACCGGAGTGATTGTGAATCTCGCCAGCCCTTCACAGGAAACCGAAGGTGATTATTATGTGTCCGCCGATTTCTGGCATGAAATCCGGCAGGAAATCCGAAAACGGCACGGTGAAAAAATTCAGGTATTGGCGCAGTGCTCATCAGCCGGGGATCAATCGCCGCATCGGTTGTGGTATAAGGCGGCCGAAGAGCGTATGTTGCAGTTGCGCGGAATCACCATGCGGCAGGAGATCGGCCGCCGAGTGGCCAATGCGGTTGATGATGTCCTGCCGTTGGCGCAACAGGCGATTCAGACTGAAGCGCCGCTGAAGCATGTGGTCAAGGAAATACAACTGGCGCGCCGGATGATTTCCGACAAGGAAGCGGCCACGGTGCGGGCGGACCTGGCCCAGTTGGAAGCAGGTGATAAAACAGATAATAAATATTATGCCGGCGCAGGACGATGCCGGCGTGCGTTGGAGCGGTATGCAGCGCAAAAACAGAATCCGAACTACCCGATGGAATTACATGTTGTGCGACTGGGTAATGTTGTTTTCACGACCAACCGGTTTGAGTTGTTCCTTGATTATGGACTGCGCATCAAAGCGCGCAGTCCCGCCGAGCAGACCTTTGTTATTCAGCTGGCGGCAGATAATAACGGCGTAGGTACCTACCTGCCCACGGAACGGGCAGTGGCCGGCAAGGGGTACGGCGGCGGAGTGTATGACAACGAAGTCGGCCCGGAAGGCGGACAGACGATTGTGGAGGAAACAGTTAAAGTGCTGAATGATCTCTGGCAATGATTTTTGCATTTTGCATAAAATCATAATGGATGGAAAAGAAAGAGGCTATTGCATGAGTGATTCAAAATATGCTATTCGCGCCGGCGCCGGCATGGCGGATATAACGCCGGCCATGGGTATTCAGATTACCGGTGACATTGGTCGCTATCGGCCTGTGGAGGAAATCCGCGAGCTGTTGTACGCCCGGGCGCTGATCATCGAATCCGGCGGTGCTCTTGCATGCGTTGTGACGTAGTGGGCAGCAATACGAACCGAAGCGCACACAGCCATTGGCGGCATAATAGGCATGAAAAGGAACACGGTTTTATAGGGGAGAGGCGATTAGCGAAAGACGCGCGAACACTGGAAACCAGCATCTTAAGGATGTCCCGTCCGGGTGACTGCGAGAACTGCCTTGCACTTCGAGTGCGAACCATAGGTTGCAGCCCCATGGTGGACCCAACCATGCACCGGGTTATAAATAATGACCCATTATAGAGTGCGAATGGA
>CAYQNY010000196.1:0-6252 GCA_964418925.1 uncultured Verrucomicrobiota bacterium | reverse complement strand
GTTCAAGTCCTCGCCGCCAGTTGCTCCAGTGTCCCCAGATGTAAAATGCCATCCTGAGCGCCATCGAATCGTCGTGGAACCAGTGATGGCGTTCGCGCACGGGGTCGCCGTAGCCGCAGCCGTTGACATAGTGGCGGGTCGTCTCGACGCTCGCGCGCCATATACGGGTAAGCAAATCATCGTCTGACTCAAATGTCGCTTCGGGGATATCGCGCCCCAGCACGAGTGTCTCGCGCACGCCGAACTTATGAAGTTTAACCTCCCCGTCGAATCCGCGGAATATCAACTGTACGTACCTGGCGCCGCGCTCGAAAAAGCCCTCCCAGTGGGTGCGTCCGGCAGGCACCTCCACCCGCTCGCAGTTGGGGACGCCGGCGCCGAAAGGACATACGCGTCCCTTGTCAAGGCGATGACTCCAGGCGATGTCAATCATGCCGCCGCTCGTGCTTTCGACGTCAAGCACAAAGAGGCCGGAGCGCACGATGCCGAGATCAAAGACGACAAAGGGATGTCCTTCTTCGGGAATCCTTACGGCACCTGAAAGCGGTTTGGAGCCGCGTCCCTTTTCCGGAAATTTTACCATCCCGGGCGACGCGCTTCGGTGCGTCTCCTGCTGCGCCCGGTATGCAATCGGTTCAGGCATCGGCTCATATTCGGGCAAGGGCGTATTCATATCAAAGAGATGCCAGTGGCCCATCTGCTTGAGTCTGCGGTTGCGGCTTGGCGTATAGTAACCGGCGGCCGCTTTGCGCATATCCTCGGTTATTTTGCCAGCGGCAATCCCTGCACCAAGAAACCTTACCGGATATTGCATCACAAGGTTCGGATAGCCGACATAATTCTCGCGAAGATCTTCAGGCGCCCCGTGACTATAAAAAGCAAGTACCTTTGCCGTTTCCCAGCTGCTTTCGTCAAATCCGGCTTTATTCCATCCGGCCGGCATCCGCGACGCGACATGCCATTCCTGAAAACCTTTGCCATAGCTACAGAACTGGGTTGGGTGGACCCATGCATCGGCGTGTATTGTGCGCCAGCCCTCATCGGTGCCTATCTTAAGCGCCCCGTCCTCCGAAGAGATATAACAGAAGAGAGCAGGATTTACGAGCGTCCACTGGCCGGTTATCACTCCCGGACAATGCACGACAACACCAATGCAATTTCGCCCCTTGTGCAGATATTCGCGCACGTCAAAGTGGTCGATGAGGCGATTTCCAGGCTGGCAGGGCGTCGGCCCGACCTGTATGAACTTCCCATTTATATAGAGTTTATAGCGAAATTCCGCAAATGCCCAGAGCTCGACATTTTCCGGGACTTCCTCAAGCTCAAATTCGCGTCGAAATAAACGAAAGACATTTACCGGCCGCGGATTCTCGCCGCCCCATATCCACTTTGCTTTGCCGAGCCGCCCGGTAAGGGTTGATTCGGGATTCGGAAAAGCATTTGTGAACTCAGCCATGATTATCTGCCCCCTTTCAAAAATGATTCATTTTTTTACCGCTTATATCATCGCCCATCCGGTTGTTGTTAGCGAGCCGGACGACCCGCCTGGAAGTGCCTTCCTATCTCACCCGCAGGCAGCGCGACATTGTAGTAGGCCACTTCGTCAATCAAGCCCGGGATTTTATTTCCCCAAATGGATCCCCCCAGAAGAAGATCGCCATAGATGCGCGTATCCACGCCGAGCGATCCCGTGCCCTCGGCAACCGGCCTGCCATTCACATAGAGCCGCAGTACGTTGCCGCTGCGTACTGCCGTCACCTGGCTCCAATTTCCGGCGGAAATAACGGGCGTCTTGCTCTCGGCAACAATCTGCCGCTCGCGCGTCTCGGTAATGCGCATATGCAGCGTCCCATCCTTGCGAAGCGTCAGGTACCAGCCGGCGCTTCCGTGCGCAAACGGCGACATCTTATGCGCGAGTAAGTAATTTATTCTTCTCCCTTTCGGCCCCTTCCGGCCCAACTCGTCCGGCCGGCACCAGAGCTCAATTGTGAAGTCACCGGTCCGGGCCTCAAGGTCAGGATGTCGAAAGAGATAGACCAGCGACCTCTTCCCGTCGAATTTGACGGCCCGCCCGACAAGCCCGTTACCCACGCGCTCGGCCAGCTCCACGCGCCCGTAGTGCTCGCCAACGCTGTCGGTTACGGTGCTGCCGCTTTCCTGCTCAAACCGCCAGTACGCAACCAGGCCGGGTGTCTCCTTGACGAGCGTGGGATAGTCAGCGGCAATCGCGAATGAAGCCGCCGTCAAAATCGCAATAAACATAAATAAGCGCGTCATAAATTTTCCTCCTATTTGACTTCGATAAGCCGAAGATCTCTGGCGCGAACAATCACGCGGACGGCGTCATTTACAACCGGAAAATCCATCTCATTTTCAATGTCCCGGGCGCGGCTGATCTTTTTGAGCCCGAGCTTTTGCGCGTCAAAGCGCAGATAAGACCGGAGATTCTTATCGCTCAGATTCACGACCACCGCGAGCGTCCGGCCATCGCTGCGTTTGTAGAGACTGACGTGCAGGTCTTTGCCGGCAATTTTCGCGGGCGTATCTTCTTTGAAGTAAGGCAGATATTCCGTATCGGCAATGCCGAATTTTTTGTCAATCGTCGTCAGGATGGCCCGGGAGGTCCGCGAATCCATCTGTGTCTCCCATGGCACGAGGTCGTGAAGAAGCAATAGCGCCATCAACAGGCGCGTATTGGCGCGGGTGACATTCTCTCCGCGAATCTGCCCGATGTAGATGCTCACGAAGCCCTTGGACCGGCCCATATATTCGGCGCGGTACTCTTCGAGGCTCACTACCTTGCGGTAGTCGCCGCCGTGCGTGTTTACCGCGCTCAGCGTCTCGGCGAGCAACACGCTGTCGCAATAAGCGAAAAGCGGAAGCGCAAGCATTCCCGAGGAATGGCCAAAGAACCATCCTTGCTCGGGATTTTTCTCTTTTACCACCTTGTAAAGGTATCGGAAGTGCCGGCGCAGGCTTTCCATATGGTAGTCTTGCGCTCCGCCTATGCCGTGACCATGGCCCTGGTTGGCGCAGGGGCCGATGCACATCCCATCGCGGTAGTACCCGCCGTAGTCGTAATCCTTGATAAACTCGCCCAGGTAATAGGCAAAGTATTCACCAAAGCCCATACCGGCGCCGGGGCATGTTGCAATTAAGGGCGCATCCATCCCGGGACGGTACTTCGCGTTGGTCCAGAAATTGTCCTGTCCCCCGTCCTGGTGCCAATCCTCACCGTAGACCTTTCCATCGGCCCGGGCGGCGCTGAGGGCAAAAGACGAGTAGAATATCGGAATAATGCCTTTCTGCCATGATGTCTTAACGGCCTGGCGGCATGCATCAGGATCGACTGGGTCAGGCCAGAAGCTGTCCCAGACAACTTTCGGCCTTGGCCAGCCCTCAACAAAGGCCAGGCGTTTTCCGGCCGTAGCTGTCAGGCCCCAGCCGCGCGGGCGTATCTTGGTTCCGCTGCCCCCGGGCTTGATAGGGGTGCCCATGATCCCGAAACGAATCTTCCAGGGAGCGGGCAGCTTCTCCGGCGGCGCCAGAATGCGCATTCTAAGGACCACCGCATCGCCTTCATCAATAAAAGCTACCGCGTCTTCGCCGCCCGCAAGACTGTGGGGCCAGGCGCGGTTGCTGTCGCAGAACCAGAAGAGCCCAACGTCATCGTTGCCCACCCAGGCTACAGGCATAAAGTCGGCCGAGGTCAGCGCTCCGGGGAGCGCATCAAGTTCTACTCTGCCGGTGAGATTCGGCAGCAGCGGCGCCAGACCGAAGTGTCCGACGCCGGGGCGCTCACGAATGAAGGTCTTGCCGAAAACCCACATTTTCTGCCGACCGGTGCGGTAGATGTAATTGACGAGCTCTCCGCGAACGGGGATATTCACATCCACCGCTGTAACATCAGAAAGCCCCGGGCCTTCAAGCGAAATATCAACCATAACCAAGCCGTCGTATTCGAGAGTGATGTGGGCTGAGTACCTGATATCCTTGCCTAATGAGCCGGTGGCAGATGCGTCGTAAACGGTCGCGCTCTTTTTATGGACGGTTGTTTTACAAGCCCCAAGCTTAAGCGCTTTGCCCTGGCGCTTCACGACAACTTCCACCGGCCGGCTGAGAAGTTCAGTCTCCCGGCTCACAATGCCGGCGGGAAGCAGGTTGTCTCCGAACTTGTACGAACGCCCCCAGCATTCGACCGCGCCGTCCTCTCGAACGCGCATTGGAGTCCACGGCGGAAGGAGTTTGCTCGCCGAATAGTCCGCCTTTCTCCAGGAACCGTCCAGGAAGTAGATGGTATCGCGCGCGATGGCCGCAATTTTACCGGCCTCGGTAACACCAACCTCAACAACATAAGCCCCGCGCCCCCACTTGGTCAGGTCAATTTCCCCGCTGGCCGGCTGGCCCGGCGCGAGACCATCCAGGTTGCGCCGCAATAATTCTTTCTTTTCCTGCAAGCGCCGCACTATCAGCACGCCTTCCGGCTTTGGCGCTCCATCTTTTTGAAAAACCTCCACCTTGTAAGCCCATTTTTCCCCGTCGCCGTAGGCCTTCACGAAAAGCTTCACCACCGTGGCCAGTTCGGCCGGCCCGGGCGGCGGCGCCTCCACTTTCAAGACCGAGTCGTCCTTAACTACATCGAGATGGGGCAGCGTTGCGTAAGTTAAGTTCGCCCCGGCCGCAACGAGCAGACAAGAAACAGCGCCGATTGCTATAATGCGTTTCATTACCGGTTCCTCCTATTTTTCCACGTCTTCAAACTGCAATTCAATAACCAGCCGTTGCGCCAGCCGCGCGCAGGCGGCGGCCTCATTCGCCTGGGCGACCGTCGGCGCGGCCGCAATCTTTTCCAACTGCGCGGCCCTTGCTTCCAGCAGGCGGATCAACTTCACGTTAGCGGGGATCGGGTCCGCTTCAACATAGGTTTTGAGCTCCGGAATAACTCGCGCCACTTCCCGCACATTTTTTTGAAACACCTTTGCGTCCGGTTTCGCGCCCGGGGCCAGCCACTTGCCTTCCTTGCGCATCGTCAACGATTCCTCAACCAGGGCGGCTTCGAGGACGTCGCACTCCACAATACTCACGTCATCGAAGAAAACCTCCCCTTTTTGGCCCTGCAGGGTAAGGTCGGCCTCTTGGGCGGCGATATTTCGATAGATGCCGGAGTATTCGGTCCATTGACCGGTCATGTGCGCATTCAGAACAATGTGTACGTTTCCCAAGATCAAAGTTGCCTTGGCTTGGGGATTGCCTTTGCCCCAGAAGGACAATTTATAGATGCCCTTCTTGAGCCCCTGCACTTCTTGAGAGAGATACCCGCTGCTGCCCGCCTGGCCCCACAGAAGAATACAATTCGTTCCCGCATGGGGTGAGTCCTTGACCGTGGCAAAGTCTACATTGGAGGCCGTCGGGGTTCCTTCCCATTCCTCAGGCCAGACCAGGGGCGACTGCAACTTCCAGCCAACCTTCCGCAGCGCCGCAATCTCGGGAGCGTTCGGATCGCGGACGTACGTCTGTTCAAAACCTCCATTTTTCACCTCGGCCGCCAGGCCGGTCACACCAAAAACCGCTGCGCAGACCGCCGCGATCGCCATTCTTCTGAAATCCGCAGGTAATAGGCAGTTGTTTTTTTCAGCGCCTTGAACATAAGTCATTTTGGGTGCCCTCCCTGGTTTAATTTGTACATATCCTCCACTTCCGGCAAGAGATGAATCAGATCCGGCGGCAAGCGGGACAAGCTTGTCCCGCGCTTCGCGGGATTTGCCGTTCTATCCCGCCTTTGGCGGGACAAGTCGAACGGCCTCTACAACAATTCGGTGTAGAGGCGGTTCGAGACGCCTCTCTGGGTGTCGAGAGCCTACTCCGCCGACTCGCCTTGGCGAAGCGCTCCGGCGTAGCCAGGAGCAATGCTTCTGGCTGCGAAGGCTGGAACTGCAACGGATTGTCAGCCATAGGCCCTCGGGTCCATAGGACCCTCCCCTCAGGTCCGGAGGACCTTCCAGGTCCAAGGACTGACCCGCCGCCGCGTTTTTCGAACAATGACACTCGCCTGGGCGAAGCGCTTCGGCGTAGCCTGGCCGATTTAGAAACAATTACACTACACGTACCGAGACAATATTATTCCTGATTGTTTCCGCCAGAGGCGGACCCGCCTGCAGCGCCTGAAGCGCAGCGACTGCGGGCAGGTCTGCCTTCCATGGCATGAAATTTCCTCGTTTTCTTATCGTTTGTCAAGCCATCCGTTGAAGATTT
>CAYQNY010000195.1:0-6274 GCA_964418925.1 uncultured Verrucomicrobiota bacterium | reverse complement strand
GATAAATCGCGCCGGGATATTCAACTCTTAAATGTCTTGGCATGCCCCCCTTTTGTCAGATCTAGCAATAGAATGCAACCGTTATATTCTAATTTATGGTTTGACCCTGTATATCCTGATTCTTTAGCTCATTGATCGTCCCAAGGCATACACCTGTAAATATAGCAATAGCTCTGAGATACAACATAAAAGGAACAAAATACCACTTGTTATATTTCATTTTCCAAAACAGCCTTAAAAAGGAAATGGATGAAAATAAGAATAATGAAATAATGAAAATGGCAGGGATCAAAAAGAACACATTCCAACAAGACAAAATCATAAATAATGGCAAAATTGGCGAAATCAATATTTCAAATTTCAAGGAAAGAGGCGTATATGAATCCTTAAATGTTTTAGCAAAGTGTTTTTTATGAAGTCTTACACGCCAGAATCCACGGTAATATTTTGTGCGTAAATATTGCTTTAATGTAGATGGGTGCTGATGACAAACAAACGCTTGCCCGCAAAAAAGCAATTTATAACCATCCTTGCTCAGCCTGTATGAAAACTCGGCATCTTCACCGCAGGCCATTGGGAAGCTTGTGTCAAACCCTCCGTACTTCTGAAATACATCTGCCCGGTAGGCAGCGGCATAGGTGCCGATGAAATCAATATACCTGTTCTGCTCCATTTTAATATATCGGGTTTCAATTTCAACCTGGCCAAATTGAGCAATAAACTCTTTCTGCTTTGTTTTGTAGCGACCCTGAACGCCTACAACTTGAGGATATTCGTCGAATTGAGAAAGGATGTTTCTGATAAAGTCAACGTCAAGCTCACAATCAGAATCAGTGAAAATCAGGATACTTCCTTTAGCTTCTTTTGCTCCATGATTTCTGGCTGTGGCAGGCCCCTGATTTCTCTGACGGATTAATCTTACCGAATCATATCTTGAAATGATTTCAGCGGTATTGTCAATAGATCCGTCATCGACAACAATAATCTCGTACGCATCTCTGGAAACACTCTGTTTTAATGCTTTGTCTAGACATAATCCGATTACCTTTTCAGCATTATAAGCAGGAATAATAAGGGAACAATTTAGCATTTAGACCTTACTTCCTTCAACCTTGTCGGTCCGATTAATTGTGATAAGTTTGCAACTATTCAGGTGGCCCAATTATACCAGCGGCCGCACAGGCTGTGCGGCCCTGCCAAAATATTGTTTTCCTTTTGGGTAGGGCGGGACAGCCTTGTCCCGCCGGTTCTATTCGAGACAACCTGAGCGGTTACATAAGTTGTTCAAAAAAGATCAAAACAGATGTTTGAGCAGTGTCCGAGCGGCCCTGAAATTCCTTTTAAATTCTCCCGGATGAAAAACAACCTGGGTAGCCTTGGATAATATATACCTTGGCCTCAGGTAGAATTCGCGCCTGCTATGATCGCAAAATGCAACGAGTTCCTCCCTTGATATATTCGGAAGTGAAACAACACAGTTATGCATGCCATCATGGGTAAGCCAATCACGGTAAGATTTAGCTGTGAGATACCCCTTATCTTTATAGGTATTGTATGCCCTGGTGCCCGGATATACCATAATGGGATAAAATTGGGCCGAATCACAATTAAGTTTTTTCGCGAGCTCCAAGGTTGCTCGCATGGTCTCGCGTGTTTCGCCCTCATTGCCGTACATAAAGCAACCATGAATCAGCAGGCCGGCGCGTGCCGCGTCATCTCTAAAATTTAAATATGATTCATGCCCGATATCTTTCCCTAATTTATCAAGTATATCCTGCGAACAGCTTTCAAATCCCACACACAAAAGCCGGCAACCGGCCTGGTGCATTATTTTCATCGTTTCAAAATCAACATCGGCGCGAGAATTAGTGGTCCAAGCGATTCGTAACTTGCGCCTGATGATCTCTTGCGAAATCGCTTGTACACGTTTGCGATCAACCGTCAGCGTATCGTCTTCAATAAAGACCTCCCGCACTTCCGGGAGCTGTTTATTAATAAATTCAAGTTCAGCTACTACATTAGTCACACTGCGAAGACGATACTGATGTCCGGTCATTGTCTGCGGGTAAACACAATAGGCACACCGGTGTGGACAGCCCCGCCCGGTAAGGATTGCAACAACCGGATACAAGGTATCACCATAGAAGTAGGAATTGATATGCTGCCGAAGATGATCACGATAGACACGCGCCACAAACGGAAGTTCATCAAGATTTTCGATGGCCGTTCGATCCGGATTATGTCTGATTACCTCGCCCTGCCTGTAAGACAGGCCATTAATTCCGCCAAGATCCGCTTCCATACCATCATCAGCCAGTTTTTGAGCCAAATCTCTAATGGTATACTCGTATTCCCGACGGGCCACAGCATCAAGAAAAGTATTTTCCTTTAACGTTTCATCCGGCAGGGCAGATACATGCGTCCCAACAGCAACCACAAAAGGCACCCCCGCCTTTTTCAGTTCCTGGACAACCTCCATATCATTTTCAATGCTCGGGGTGGATGTTTCGCAGATCACAAGACCAGGAGCTAACTGCTTAATCCTGGCAATAGTGGCTTGCCGGTCAAGTCCTGCGGCAGGGGCGTCAATAAGCGTAACATCAAAACCTTTATCTTCCAGCACTCCGGTCGCATAAGCCATAAAAAAGGGGTAATAAAGCGTTGCGCTTTTGGTAACCGCGGGGCTTCGCGACGCCCGGGAAAACATCGGAAAATACGGAGGATTAAGGGTCACAATTTTCATAAATCACCTCTGATATCTATTAAAAAAGGTTAAAAGGAGCACCCGCTATAGGCCGACGCCGGCATTCTCCCATATTTCGGATCAGCAACGCGCAAGATATTTGAAATATACCATTTTAACAATACTGAAAATTGTATTGGGCAATAAAAACACCGGGATTACTTTGAGCCAGAATGCAGGGTAATGCCTGTATTTTTCATAATACAGCTTAAGGAGGCGATATTGAAGGCTGTATCCTGTATGTTGCGACTTTAAGTTCGCAATCACACGGGGTAGCCTGTCAACCATTTTGCTGAAGAATTCTTTTCTTATTTCACTATCTCTACTGTAATGTTTGTCAAGGATCATCTGAAAGCTGTTATGTTCGATCAGCTGTCGCTTCATGATTCCTTCTTGTTTCACAAAGGAGTCGTTACCGGTTCTCTGTTTGACCAAAGGTTTACTTATATATAACCACTTGAATTTCCGGTCCATCATTCTGGCGATGACGTGCACCATTAAATAATACGTGTTGGCTAACTCGCCAAATATCTCGGACTCCACAATCTCCCGCCAGGTTGATCTTTTTACGACCTGTGATGATATGAATCCGAAATCCATTCCAATATATTTGAATAATTCCGCCTTGTCCGTAAAACTGCGATTATCCTTAATGATCTTTCCGGGCCAGCCTCTTATCTCGGCAACTTTTTTTTCCATATGAAAGTCATACGGCATTCTATTGCAGAAGCAACCCGTCAGATCCTTCTCTTTTCTCAACATATTCAGGAGGTGGCTTATCGCCCCGGGCGTAAATCGGTCGTCGTCACTGAATAACCAGCAATAATCTCCGTCGGATAGTTCGACACACTTCAAGATGTCTTTGTCAATCCCTTCCCTTTCCTCCCTTTTAAAGTACTTTAACCGCAATTTGTCTTCGAACTGCCGGACGACTTCCTCGGTATTGTCACCCGCATTGCCATCAACAACCACGATCTGCACATCCTTTGCGTTTCCATATGCTTCAAGTTCAGAATAAATGTTCTCGAGCAGTCCTTTTAACATAAGCGGCCGGTTGAAGGTCGGGATACCTATCGTTATCTGGAACGTTTCCATACTATTTCTTAACCTAACCCTTTACCAGTTTCTTAAATAAATAGATATATTTATGAAAAATCGACGTGTTGTAGATATATCTAAATCTCACCGCGATTTTCACCAATATCTTCGCCTTCGCCAAGAAACCGCAAATTCCGAGCAAGGCATCAGCGTACCCACAACGCGACAATTTCCCCCTAATATCCCTCCAATCTTTTTTATTGTCGGTGTAGGCTCTTAATTTTACGATCTGGTACCAGGGATGCTCCAGGGTCATCACTCTTAAAAAAGCCCTTTGCACAGTTTCATCCTTTGGGAAAAACCTCATGGCCAGACTCAAATAACCATCGATATCGAGCATGAAGCGCCTTGTTATCCCCATTTCCGCAAAGCTGTCGTTGAACGAACGATTAAGCACCAGGGGATGCTCGATGTATTTTAATCTTCCACCGTTACTGATAATACCGAAAATCCTTACCACATGCCCGTATCCGCTCCCGGTGAATGCATCATCGTATTCGGTCCGATTCCATTCCTCCCTTTTGAAAACGAGCGCGCTCATGTAGCTGAAAATGGAGCCAAATTCAACGGCCGCGTGAAGGTAGCTGAGTAATTCTTCCCTTTTGTGCAGATTGAAAACCGTCGTGATCGGGTTATTCCGGAGCCAGGACCTGTTCCTGACAGGTTTGAGATGCAGATCACAGACGATTCTATTGCAGAGCAGTATTTCATATCCATGTTCCAGTTCGTTGCGCAATATTCTTATGGCATCGGACGTTATTGCGTCATCACTTGACATAAGCCAGCAATACTCTCCTTTTGCCAATTCCACAGTCTTCGCCATATCAACGTCGATCCCCATTTTTTTGTCGCTGTAAAAGTAGGATATTCCAGGAAACTGTGCCTGATATTCGACGACGACATCTCTCGTGCCATCTGTTGAAGCGCTGTCGAGTATTACGATCTCTATCGCATCGTCACACTGGGGGACTATGCTGGCCAGCGTCTGCCTCAACAGGCTGGCTCTGTTATGCGTGGGGATGCAGACCGATAATAAGAAATCAAACTGAGGTTTCATCATTGTGTCCGCTTTTTCAAGGGAAGAGCAAATACTCTAAAGTTTTGAGATTCAAGCACACTTCTCTAACATATTTAATGTCTTCAAATCTATATTAGAGAAAAATCACAAATCTTTCATAGCAGAACAATTGGTTCAGACCCAAAAGAAAACGGCGATATTACCACTAATCGGCACTTGCCATACAGAAGAGTATTCATAGACTCGCGATCGTTGACCGTTCCAGCAGATAATCATGACAGATATATTCCTTCCAGCTTTCCAGACAAAGACAGATCAGCCGTCTCGTTTTATCATCGTGCATCATGTTAATCGCGCCGGCTATTCAGCGCCAGCATAGCAGCTTCAACCCCGCGTTGAGCTTGCATCGCCATTCTCCAAGAGATCGCATCCGGACAGCCTGCCGTATGACATAGCTGGGCCTTAAATAAAATTGCCGATAAGCCGTCATCAATAGATCGTTCAGTTCATGTCTCGACAGATGCTCTTCCCAGTAAGGCGGACGGAAATCGGCTGTCGGCCGACCGGCGAAGTCACGCCAAACATCGGTCTTGATAATTCCCCGGCGAAGCGCCTGGTCATAAATCTCCGTTCCGGGGAATGGACATAGAATCGTAATATGGGCAAAATCCGGTTTCAGCGCTTGCATGAATGCAATTGTTTGCATAATATCAGCTCTGGTTTCGGATGGGATGCCGATCATGAAATAAGCCAGTGTTTGAATCCCCACACGACGGGTCATTCGGAACACCGACCTGACCTGCTCCAAGGTAATACCTTTGCGAAGCACGCGCAAGGCGCTTTCAGTCCCAGCCTCCACCCCGTAATGAATCCGCTCGCACCGCGCCGTCTTCAGCTTCCGCAGCATGGGTTCACTCACACAATCCACACGAGTTCGGATATCCCAGCTGATATCCATCCGGCGGCGAATTATTTCGTCGCAAATATCCATAACGCGCTGGGCATTTACTGTAAATGTGTCGTCATAGACCAGGAATTCATGAATGCCCAAGTCCAGACACTGCTCCATCTCTTCCACCACGTTGCGGGCCGACCGGCAGCGGAAGCGTTTGCCTAAATGGGGACGGTCGCAAAAGGCGCATTGAAAGGGACACCCCCGACTCGTAAAGAGCGTGGTGACCGGCGCCCGCCGCGCCAGGATTGACGTATAGTTTGCGATCGGCGTAAGGGTCCGGGCGGGATATGGAATTGCGTCCAAGTCCGTAATGAGATCCGGATAGCCTGTCAAGACAATATCCCCGTTATCCTTGAACGCCAGTCCCTTGACAAGCTTCAGCGCGGCGGGATTATGGAGATGATCCAACGCTTGGGCAAAAGGTATCTCGCCTTCACCCACCACCGCCATATCAACGCCC
>CAYQNY010000194.1:0-6365 GCA_964418925.1 uncultured Verrucomicrobiota bacterium | reverse complement strand
TTGTTCTTTTTTGGTCATATACGAGATCTAGTTAATTTTACTCTTGCATAAAAAATTTACCCCAAAAACGCCACGCTCAAAAATACTTGCAGCAAAATAAATGCCTACAACATTTAACACAGCCAAAAGAAGCCACCACAACACAACAAATATTCGGAATAATCTACCTCTTTCATAATCCAGTCCCGAACATAATTCAGCATGGTTTCTATCCTCATCCATCTGCTTTACATTGTTCACAAGATTTCCAAAGAATACTACTATAACCAGGATGATACAAAACACTACTACAGACACGACCAAGATGGTTGCTCCAAGCAGTGTGATTTCATCTGGGATTGGGGCATTCAATGCTCTCTGTAGAGACTCATGAAGCTGATCAACCTCCGCGTTTTCACTTCCAATCACAGCCTCTCTCATCATTTGTAAACGCATGTAATTGGTTGTTGGCCTAACCACTGTTGAAAACCATAACGGTACAGTGGCATATATCGCCAATCCAACAGAGGCCGCAAATCCAATACTTATAAACACCGTTCTGGAGAACGCTTTTGGAACGAAATATGGCAAACAAATTAAAGTGTATGGTACAGCCAGAATTATTATTATGAACATTGGTTTTATACAAGCGAAAGCAACGAAAGCGACGGCACCAGCAAAAAAGAGTGTAAATATTATAAATATATCAGGGAAGTCTGACCAAGATTGCATGACTCTAGTAGCAGCCCCAGTATCGGTCTCTATTTGCTCATAGAGCCCTTCAGAGAATTTTCTTGATGTAATCCCGATGAGCTTGCTTGTAAAGCCCAAGGCGAGCAAGATGAATAGGCTGACAATGCTTAATGAGAGTACAACAACGGATGAAGATGCGGGGCTTGAGCCAAACGTATACGGTGACGCAACATGCGCTGTACAGCAAGCCATCGCAAACAATGTCATTAGCACACCGTAGGAATACATTCGAAAGCTCTTGAACAGTTTGAACTCTATTGTGACCTTAGTTACGGCGTCGCTTGAATTCGATAGCGAAATATCCAATATTTGCGGTGCTCTTGTCCGGATCAGTAACCAAAACGATCTGATAGAATTCACCGCCCTAAAACTCACACGTTCGTTACGAACTTCACCTGCCTCGTCACAAGGAAACTGGCTAAAGCCTCGATTTCTAAGAAACGAGGATATGCAATGGCTGACTCTCTCGGTAGGAGCGTGAACAATCCTTATGTCAATGGGTTTCCATCTCATGTGCACATCTCTTTCTCTGCTTTCGCTTGCGAATATACCACAACTCAATCATCTTATTCCATGAGCATTTCACGCCGCCTACCGCCTCTTCTATTTCATTGCATTACCGCATTTCGGCGCAGTGCAAATGTGAGAGTGAGCTCAGCGAACGGATTTGCACGGCCGCCAAAGGCGGGCGCCGAATAACGCCCGACGTGATGACTTTTCCAGAGGAGATTGCACGGCAAAAACTGAAGAAATTCTTAGTCAGTAGCACAATTCAACTCCCCCCTAATCAAATCTCGGCACGTTTCCGCTAATTCAGCGATCTTGAAAAAACTTCATTTTTCTTCTTGCAAAACATCTGTATGCACTGTACGCTTATATAGTGTCGTAAGGTTGGGAGGATGTGGTGATATATGAAGGCGTAAAGATCATTCGGACAGCAACATACACTAACTACCCAACATTGGAGATATAACATGGGAAAGAATCAACATGTTGTGAGAAGGGGCAAAGGCTGGGCTGTCCTGCCAGCCGGAAGCGGAAGGGATAGCTCTCGTCATCGGACGCAGGTTAATGCCATAGAGAGAGCTCGCGAAGCAGCTCGAAGAGAGAAAAGTGAGGTAGTCATCCACGGTGTGAATGGAAAGATCAGGGATAAGGACAGTTACGGTAACGATTCTTGTCCTCCTAAGGATAAGAAGCACTAAATAGGAGAAACAGGAAATGGCGATGTATCCAACTACAACGAGAAATGGTAAGCACTATCTGGGAAATTCCAGCGCCAGTAAGATGGAGGTCCATGATCTGAAGAACGAAAAAACCGTTTGCCAGATCGATGAGATTCTTGGGGCAAAACACGGTGTTGGATTTGTGCCGGATACGCTTGAGGAAGCCCATAACAATAATTACGATAATTGTGCATACTGTATTGGTGGCTCAATTCGGTGATCTGAATGGGAAAACAGGGAGTCCTGAGAGAACGCTTTGGACTCCCTGAATCTGAATTTCAGCAACATGCTTTCTTTAATTTTCAAGCACACTGATATTCCTGCCTTCAACTTTATAACGCTCTTTCACTCCATAAACACCTTCAACATTTCTCTTCCTTTGCATGGTGTTTTGCATTGTCATTATTTTCCAACAGTGTGTAGCCCAAGCTGGCAAGTTCTTCTCCTGTATATGATTTCTTGAGCTTTGTGCCATACTTGCCGGCCAGGTAGTAAACAGGCTCATCAAACTCTTCTCCCTGTCCGACCTTTCTTACTGTTAAGATGTTCGAAATGCTGTTGTTCCTCAGGCGAATAATGACATCCCCTTTCCTGAGTTCTGGAAGCACATTGTTCATAACCACCTCCATGAAAAGCCAAAAGGCAGGCTTTGTGCATCAGAGCCTGCCTTTGACTCCATCTTTAATATCTTATCGCCTGATTCTTTCAGTCCTCGTCCGGTTTCATGATCGTAATGCATGGTGAACTATCATCATTCGGCCCGCAGACAGCCTTGAGCGTGATGTTTTCCTGCCGATTTCTTGCCTGCTCGCTGACATTCTTTGCCTCATACATCAGGAACGAGACATTAAAAAATCCTTGATTGCCGCGGATTTCACCGATTCTTACTGCCCATGAATACATCCACAGAATGTCGAACAATCTGCCATGTTCATCCTGAATGCCTTTGAGCGCCTTTGGCACAACCACATAAGTATCATAGACGCCCGATGTCAGGGCCACTGGATACTTGCTCCCGACCTCTTTGGCGGTCTCAGTCACGTCTATCAACACTCCATCGTCGATAGCCTGTGCCCGTGTGTAAGAATAAATAACATCTCCAAACAATTCTTTCATTGGACAGTCATCCTTTCTATAGAAAAGGGCAGACCCCTTGCAGGAAGTCTGCCCTATATTGTTGTCATTCACTATCTGCATGAGCCGGAATTTCTTCTTCCATCGGATATACTATTCCGCCGCAAAGCGGACATTCGCCACAGAAGGTAATACCATCATGGCCTATCTTCTGGACAACTGCCGGTATATCGGCAAAGACCTCCAGTGAATCCTCATTCTCGAATATTTCGCCGCATCCTTCGCATTTGAATTGCATAATCATTTTCTCCTTGAAATTACTGCGTTTATTTCAGAACACATCGCGTTAATGGCTTGTTTCCATGTCCAGCCGTCACCCCAGTATTCCCTGCCTTTGACACATAACCGAGGCAACAAGCCCATGTAGCCTTTGCCAAAAGGCCCATAGGCTTCAAAGAATGGCGGGCATCCATCCAATGTCCTTGAAAGGACATAAAGACGACCTGCCTTGTCTTCATACCATCGCTCGCTGTGTTTGTTGATTGCCCTATTGTCATGGCCGTATATTTCGCGCCTGACTTCAATTAACTGCTTCATTCTGCAAGTTTCCTTTCTTAAAAAAGAAGCCTGCGCCGTTGCCGGACAGGCTTCCGTGATTTATCTGATTGTCTTCCCTTTTGACGGCTGGCTTTGAATGATTGCCCGGCACTTGTCCCGCATAGACGCTTCCAACTGGTCAAATACAGATGGAGCAACCCGCGTGAACTTGTGTGCCCGGGTTCTCGCCGCGCAGTCCAGGATGAAGTTTCTGGTCTTTGTTTTGTTTATGAGTCCTTTCATATAACCCTCTTTCCAGTTATGGCCGCAGCCGGACAGTTCTCGCCAGGGCAACACCGATAATGTCAATGGCTCCGGCATTTCGCAGAACATCGGCACATTCGTTCATGGTTGCGCCTGATGTCAGAACATCATCAACGATGATGATATTTTTGCCGATAATTTGAGCGCTGTCCTTCACGGCATAAATGCCGCTGACGTTTTTCTTCCTTTCAGCGTCACTCTGGCACTGATGCTGTTTCCTGTTTTTTGGCATAACCTGAATCAGCAGAGATTCCAGGGTTATGTTCTGTCGGCTTGACAGGCATGAATATATGGCAGAGGCCAGACACTCTGTTGCGCATTCTGGAAAACCGCAAAACAGCGAGAGCTGCTGGTCAGACTCTGCAGGAACATGCGTTATGATATAACCGCTTCCATCTATCAGGCAGTGCTCCAGGTGAGCGGCAATCATCCGGCCAAAATGGTTTATGACTGATTCTGATTTCCGTTTAGCCAGAATGACTGCTTTGCTCCACGATGACTGCTGATGTTCACTCATGTCCCATCGCGGATAGTATGCGCCAAAGGCATGAATCCAGCCTTCGCAAACAGTCTCAGACGGGGCCAATTCAGAGCCGAGTATCTCTACTTGCATAAAACTGCGCTCCTTTCAAAAAAAAGAAAGGGCAGTTAGCGTTTTTGAGGACGCCGAACTGCCCTTCGGTTGTGAAGCAGCATGCTTTTTCAGAACAGGCTGCCCCTTTGTCATCCTTACAACCTAATTCTTGTTGCTGAATTCACATTGTTCGCACTTTGATTTGTCTCTACACAAGGCGCATACTTTCGCATGGTCAAGCTGTTGAGCTATTCTCTCGATAATGCTGTCCAATGTCTTTGTCATTGGCATACGGCAAGCCCACGCAATCCTTCGCAATGTGCAGGAATACTCATCAGTTAATTGTGGTGAATAAGCCATACATAACCTCTCTTCTCTATTTGTTTTTATGAAAAAAAAGGAGAGCCCGAAGGCTCTCCATTTGATCTTGAGATAAAAAAACGGCAACCTCGCGTCGGAGCCTGCCGCATACCAACTGCTCTTACTGATTTATGGGTCTTTGCTGGATAAGGTTCCTCCTTTCTGTTTTCATCTGTTTATGCAAAATTGCAGATGCCATCTTCTCTCATGCTGAGAAAAGGCCTGCGATTTCCATTGCTGTTGTCCTCTCTGCCGATGATGATGTGATCCAGCACTTTGATGTCTATGATTCTACCGGCCTCCACTAACTGCTTTGTAATCCTCATGTCTTCGGCACTTGGCGTGTTATCCCCGGAAGGGTGATTATGGACGAGTACCACTGCTGAAGCGCCGTCGTGGATCGCCGGCCGAAAAACCTCGCGAGCATGTGTCAGGGAAGCATCGGCAAGCCCGAGTGTTGTCATATGCCGGTTAATGAGATGGTTCTTTGCGGTAAGAGTGAGCACATGGAATGTCTCCTGAGCAAGGTCTTTGATATCCTCGCACACATCCCACACATTCTCAGGTGTCCTTACCATCACTTTTTTTGCTTCCTTGACCAGCGGAAGCTGTATCATTGCTGTTGTATAATTCATTTGTTCTTCCTTTCTGTTTTGGGCATAAAAAAAGCTGACTCCTGAATTGGAATCAGCCTCCTTGTCTTTGTTTCAGTTGCTTATATTGTTCTGGCTACCCTATCTCCTTTCGTTGTCATAATCCGTTATCTCAACTATGACGTCATCCGGACATTTCTCTACCTCGGCAACTCCGCCTCTCACGCTTACCACAACTGTTCTCGGTTTATTTGGCAAATGGCTGCGGCAAGTGGCCAGTCGAAACATGGTCTTCACATCCTCTGCTTCCATTCCGGCAGCGTTTGGATTGTGCTGGCACAGATGGTCTCTTAAAAAATCCTCGCTAACCTGATCGCCGCAAAGCAAACACTGCAATTGCATTTTTTCTTCAGTAATACATATTGAATCCATTTGTTCGCTCCTTATTCCTTGTGTTTTTAGAAATAAAAAAAGAGAGCCAAAAGGCTCTCCACTAACTTCCCGGCTGTCTTGCAGTTCTAATCTCGTCTAGTTCTTCATAATATTGAATGTTTTTTCATCCACTATAACCTCCGTCTTATATCTGTTTTGCCCGTCCACCTGAAATTTGGAATTGGCAACTCTGCCTTCGAATTTGACAGGTACGCCCTTTCCATCATTTTTGAGGAATTCCTCTATTTCTTCAGGCGGGTTGAACAACACACATGGAATAAACTCCACTCTGCTGTTCTTGGCATTTTCTCTATTCTTCGCAGCTATTGTAAATTTCACTGCCTTGTTATCAGTCCCATTTACAATTGCGTTTCTGGTAAGCCTTCCTGATCCAATGAACAAGTTCATAGCATCCTCCATTCTGATTTTTGTTTGTCTGATACTCTTGCTTTTGTCGTTATAGAAAGCGGACCTATTTGAGTGACTCTTTTGATTTTTGTTTGTCTTTTCTTT
>CAYQNY010000193.1:0-6426 GCA_964418925.1 uncultured Verrucomicrobiota bacterium | reverse complement strand
ATTGGCCGCGCGCGGAGCTGATGAGGTAAGAACGGCAAAGTTACCGCCTGGCCGGCCTGATTAAAATCACGGAGCAGTGTTCATGCCACGCGGTCAGCCGAGGACGGCTTCGCCGGAGCCGCTTCTACGGCGCTGACGCGAGCGGATTTATGATTCTTGTCTTCCGGCGCTGGGCCGTTCACATCCAGGGCGGAGACGTGGCCGTCAATGACCGCTTTGGTAATATGGCATGTCTTGACCTGCTTCTTCATCGGCGCGTCATACATGATATCCAGCATGACCCGCTCCAGGATGGCGCGCAATCCGCGGGCGCCTGTTTTTTTCCGGATGGCCAGTCGCGCCAATTCCTTCAGGGCTGAAGGAGCAAACGTCAGCTTAATCTCTTCCATGGCCATCAGTTTCTCATATTGACGCGCCATGCTGTTCGCGGGTTCGGTCAGGATACGGACCAGGTCGTTTTCCGTCAGATCCCCCAGCACGGTCACAACCGGCAGGCGGCCCACAAACTCGGGAATCATACCGAACCGGATCAAATCTTCAGGTTCCACGGCGCTCAAGATCGAAGCACTATCACCGCTCCGGAGTTCCTTTTTTATCCGGCTGTCTGCATCCTGTTCGCGATTCCGGAATCCGACCCGGCGAACGCCCAGCCGGTGGCGAACAATATCTTCCAAACCGATGAAGGCGCCGCCGCAGACAAATAAAATGCCTTCCGTATTGATTTTAATAAACTGCTCCTGGGGATGTTTGCGACCTCCGTGGGCCGGGACATTAACGATCATACCTTCGATAATTTTCAACAAGGCCTGCTGGACGCCCTCGCCGGACACATCGCGAGTGATGGACACGTTTTCCGCCCGGCGTCCGACCTTGTCAATTTCATCAATATAGATAATGCCTTTTTCCGCCCGAGCCACATTCATATCAGCCGCCTGAATCAGGCGCAGCAGGATGGTTTCCACATCCTCGCCGACATAGCCGGCCTCGGTCAGCGGCGTGGCGTCTGAAATGCTGAACGGGACATCCAGCACCCGGGCCAGCGTCTGGGCCAGCAGGGTTTTACCGCTGCCCGTCGGGCCGATCATCAGAATATTGCTTTTCTGGATTTCAACTTTCGCCAGGGGATCATCCTTGGCAAAGTGGGATTCCTGCACCAGGCGCTTGTAATGATTATGCACGGCCACCGCCAGGGTCTTCTTGGCCAATTCCTGGCCAATCACGTAATCATCCAGATACGTCTTGATTTCACAAGCGGGCGGCACGCGCAGAGACCGGCCGGCGGCAACACCCTGGCTGGAGAGTTGTTCCTCCTGAATAATGGAACTGCAAAGTTCGACGCAGGTATCGCAGATATAGACTCCCGGGCCGGCAACCAACTGCTTGACCTGGTTTTCAGGCCGCCCGCAAAACGCGCAACGATTCATTGTTCGCCGGGCCATAATTATACCTCCGTTATGCTATTCACGTGGGCGGTGCCCGCCACGGCGGCGCCTTTTGCGCCAAGTGGCCACTTGCCTGGTGACGTGGCAACCCAAATTCAAAATCCAAAGAATTTACCCGCGCAACATGCCCGGCCACAACGCTGCAGCACTGCGGGCAATTTCCTGTTTATTTGCAGGCTTCATTTCTTTCTTTTCGGCTCCTTGCGGCTGACAATGACTTCATCAACCAAGCCATAGGCTTTAGCTTCTTCCGCGGTCATGAAATTATCCCGATCCGAATCCTTAGCCACCGTCTCCACGGATTTGCCGGTATGCCAGGCAAGGATGGCATTGAGGACATCGCGGATTCTGAGTATTTCCCGCGCATGAATGCTGATATCCGACGCCGACCCTTCAGTTCCGCCCAGCGGCTGATGCAGCATAATCCGCGCATGCGGCAAAGTAAATCGTTTGCCCGGGGTCCCCGCCGCCAGCAACAAGGCGCCCATGCTGGCCGCCTGGCCAACGCAGTACGTGGCGACATCGCATTTGACAAACTGCAGGGTATCGTAGATGGCCATGCCGGCAGTAACCGCACCTCCCGGCGAATTAATGTAGAAGCTGATTTCCTTGGCCGGATCCTCCGCCTGCAGAAACAGCAGCTGGGCCACAATCAGGCTGCTCACCTCGTCATTAATCGCGGTGCCCAGGAACACTATCCGATCCTTCAGGAGTCTGGAATAAATATCATAGGCGCGCTCTCCGCGTCCCGTCTGCTCGACCACCATCGGAACCAACATCTGATTTTTAATACTCATATTCTCCTCGCATGTTCATCATAATCCATGAATGGCGCGCTTGCCACGCGGAACGCGTGGTCGCGCGCCATTCATCTGCCTACCAACCGTTTAAAAAAACCTTCTTCCTCCCCTATCTTGGCATTTTCCAGAATCATCTCCAGCGTCTTATTCATACGCACCTCATGGCTGACGGATTCCAGTTCCTTCTTTTCTTCAAGCTTTTTTCTCAATTCATCCGGAGTGATCCGATAGCGCGCCGACATCTGTTGAATCGCGGCATCCACTTCGGTATCCGCCACGGTAATTTTTTCCTCTTCGGCGACACGGTGCAATATATATCCCAATTTGACCTTTTCCCCGGCTGACTTCGTCGCCACGGACAGCAACTGATCCCGCTGGCCTTCCACCTGTTCCCGGGTCATGCCGCGCGTGAGGTTTTCGCGAACCATGGAGGCAAACATAGTGCGCGTTTCCTCCTGGACCATGGATTCCGGGATTTCCAGGGATGTCTTGGCCAGCAGGAGGCGGCAGACTTCATTTTTCAACCGCTCTTTTTCACGGAACCGCGCCTCTTCCAGGAGCATCTCCCGAAACTTAGCCCGCAATGCCGTTTCCGAATCCACCTTTAATTCCTTGAGCAACGCGGCATCAACTGTTGGCCGTTGCTTTTCGCGGATTCCCTTGAGCGATACCTGATACAAGGCTGTCCGGCCCGCCAGGGCCTTAACCTTGAAATCCGCGGGGAAAGCCACGGGTATCTCTTTATGATCTCCCACCGACAGGCCCAGCAAGGCCGTGTCAAATCCCGGTAAAAACGCGTTTTCATCGGCCATCACCCAGAAGTCCTTGCCTTGCCCCAATCCGGCGGCCTGTTTATCCAGATCGCCAACCGGCTTACCATCGCAGATGCCCTTATAATCAATTTGCGCCAGATCGCTTTTTTGAACCGGTCGCCCTTCCACCGGCTCATACTTGGCACACTGATCCAGAAGCATGTCCAATCGGCTTTGAACCTGCTCATCGGTCACCTCGATCGGGTTATTCTTCAGGCAGAGTCCTTTATACTTGGGCAATTTGAATTCCGGCGGCACATCCAGCGTGACCTTATAGGTCATCGGTGTTCCCTTTTTCATGGTCACGTCAAGGTCAAAAATCATCACTGGATTCAGATTTTCCTGTTTCAAGGCCTCTTTATAGGAGCCGGCAATCAGGCGTTCTTTGACTTCTTCCCCGATCTCCTTGGCATAATGGCCTGCCACCAGCGCCGGGGGAGCCTTGCCTTGGCGGAACCCCTGAATCCGGACCCCGCGAGCCCAGGCTTCAATGACTTTCGCAAATTCCGCCGTGACAACATCTGCGGGCACTTCTACCGTGAGCTGTTTGCGGCAAGGCCCTGTTTTTTCAACTTTTACCTTCATGAGCACATTATCCTTTTAACGCGGCACGGGCCGCATTCAATTGCGCTGATTACTCGAACTTACGGGTAACCTCGCTGCGCTCGGTTACCTTCAGAATCCAGAAGTCAGTAGTCAGAATTCAGAATACCTAAAGAATTACATAATTTATACCATGAAGCGGCCGGCCGCTTCAAGCCGGGAAGCAAGTCAATGTCAGCGCCTTACTCGTGAAGCGCCATGAGGAATTCGGCATTGGTCTTGCTTTTTTTCAGGCGCGCCACTACCAGCTCCATCACCTCAACCGGCAACACGCCGTTCAGCGCTTTGCGCAAAATCCAGATTTTACTCAATTCATCCGGATGCAGGAGCAGTTCCTCCTTGCGTGTTCCGGATTTTTCAATATTGATGGCCGGGAAGATACGTTTATCCACGAGATGCCGATCCAGACACAGTTCCATATTACCGGTCCCTTTGAATTCCTCAAAGATCACCTCATCCATCCGGCTGCCCGTATCCACCAGGGCGGTGGCGATAATCGTAAGACTGCCGCCGTGCTCGATATTACGGGCGGCGCCAAAAAACCGTTTAGGCTTGTGCAGGGCGTTGGAATCCACACCGCCGGAGAGAATCTTGCCGCTATGAGGCTCCATCGTATTGTAAGCCCGGGCCAGACGGGTAATACTATCCAGCAGAATCGCAACATCCCGTCCGCATTCAACCAGGCGCTTGGCCATTTCAATGACCATCTCAGCCACTTGAATATGGCGTTCCGGCGGCTCGTCAAACGTGGAGCTCAACACCTCCGCTTTGGTGTTGCGGACCATGTCGGTGACTTCCTCGGGACGCTCGTCAATCAGGAGCACGATCAGATATACCTCCGGATGATTGGCGGAAATACTGTTGGCGATTTTCTGAAGGAGCACGGTTTTGCCGGTTCGGGGCGGCGCCACAATGACACCGCGCTGGCCCATGCCGATCGGCGTAAAGATATCCATAACCCGCATGGAAATCTCCGCCGGTTCCCGTTCCAGCAGGAAACGCTTCTGGGGAAACAGGGGAATGAGATTTTCAAACGGCACTTTGCCGCGCGATTTTTCGGGATCGTCCTGGTTGACTTTATCCACCCGCAGGAGCGCAAAGAACCGTTCCTTATCCTTCGGGGACCGGATTTCCCCTTCCACCAAATCACCCGTGCGCAGGGCAAAGCGGCGAATCTGGGACGGCGAGACGTAAATATCCTCCGGGCAGGGCAGATAATTGTAATACGGCGACCGGAGGAAGCCGAATCCGTCCGGAAGAATTTCCAGGACACCCTTGCCGAAAATCGTTCCATTCCGGCGGGCATTAACCTTCAGCACCTCGAAAATCAGCTCGTGCTTGCGTAGAGCTCCCAGGTCCGCCAGGCCGTAGCTATCGGCCAGCGTATGAAGCTCCGGCACCGATTGCTGCTGGAGATCGGAAAGATACATGATTTGATTATTGGCGGCAGTGGCGCGGGTTTCCGCAGCGGCAGGCCCGGCATTATTTCCATTGCCGTTCGCGGGCGCCACGGGGGTTTTCGACGCGGGCGCCGGCGATTCTCTGTTATTCTCGTTGCGCCGCACCGACGAGGAATTCGTATATATTTTGGACATCGGGGACCTCCCTTGATTGTTTGGTTTGACGCGACCGGACCGCAATCGCTTATTTTTAGCCTCATCCCGTTTATGGGTTTCTTCCATGTTTTTTCTCCATATGTTGCATAACATCATCGCATATTCTGACGGCCTGCCGGCGGGCGCAGGCCCGGGTGCCGCCGTTAAACACCACGTAATCGGCGCGCCGCATTTTTTCTTCCACCGGCCATTGCGCGGCGATCCGCATCCGCGCCTCCGATCCGGTCAGCCCGCGCCGCTGCAGGCGCTCTATCTGAACGGACACCGGAGCAGCCACGCAAATAATCCGGTCCCATGCCCCTTCCCATTGCGCCTCATATACCAGGGGCACCAAAGCCGCGACGACTAATCGTCGGCCGACGCCAACCGACTGCTGTCCGATCCAGGCCTCAATGGCCCGAATAACCTCGGGATGCACCAGCCGGTTAAGTTCCTTCAATTTTTCCGAATCCGCAAACACACGGCAACCCAACGCACTGCGGTTAATTTCGCCGCCAGCTCCCAGGATGGATTCCCCGAACACCGCCATCAGACGGGTAAAGAGGGGCGTGCCCGATTTCATCAGATCGCGGCAAACCCGATCGGCATCAATAACCGGCACTCCCTGCTCAGCCAGAAAGTCACCAATCAGGTTTTTACCACAGGCAATACCGCCGGTGACACACACCCGCACCGGCCGGCCGGCCGGCGCGCTATGTAGTGGACCATTCATACCGAAGACACATTACCGAGCATATCGTTCCGCTTGCACCGATTTCCAGGGAGCAGAAGGAAGGGACAATATTCTGCTGTCCGCTGATAAAAACAGGAAATATCCGTAAAATCTGTAATACGATCGATCTATTTGTTGTTTTCTTGAGAAAATTTCAGGGGGCTATGCTCCCGCTTTATCCGGCCGGCCGGCGCGAATCCGCTTCGGCGCAGACGGGCGAAGCACCAGCTTCGCCTAAGCAAAGCGCAAGCTTTGGCTTGCGCACTCCACAGTACGTCTTACACCACATTTGGTTGCGGCTATGCTGCTCCATAACACTATGGAATCTGTGGTAAAAATTCTTTCAAGATGCTAATGAGGATGTATTAGCTCCTGCCCTGTTTAGGGGAGGTGGCATGCGTAGCATGACGGAGGGGTTCCCGCTCCCTACTGCAATCTAAT
>CAYQNY010000192.1:0-6486 GCA_964418925.1 uncultured Verrucomicrobiota bacterium | reverse complement strand
CATGAAAATGGCGAACAGCAGGGCCACCGCCGTCATCGTGCGCTCGCCGCCCGACAGGAGGGAGATGCTTTGCAGGCGTTTGCCCGGCGGCCGGGCAATGATTTCAATCCCGCTTTCCAGAATGTCTTCATCGTCGGCCAGCATCAGTTTGGCGGAACCGCCGCCGAACAGCTGCTTGAACGTCGTTTGAAAATTTGCATTAATGGCTTCGAAGGTGCGGGTAAACATCTCGATTGTTGTTTGATTGATTTTGCGAATCATATCCATGAGCTGTTGCTTGGATTTGACCAGGTCATTCTGCTGCTGGTTCAGGAACGTAAAGCGCTCCTGGAGTTGTTCGTATTCTTCGATGGCGCCTTCATACACCGGTCCGATTGCTTCGATCTTCGCGCGCATTTCGGCGATGGTGTTGTCCAGCGACTCCGCGTCGGGTTTGTTTTCCGGCCACTCCGGTTCGGGTTCCAGGGCGATGGCATCGGCGGCGATGCGATATTCCGAGACAATCCGCTCGACCAGGTTCTGATGCTTCATGCGTAATTCGATGCACTGGCCGTTGATTTCCTGCCGCTGGTTCCGGTGTTCATCCAGGGCGTCACGCAGGGTTTTAAGTTTTACCTCGGCCTTCTTCCAGTCAGCTTCTGCCGTTGTGCGATGTTTCCGGATGTCCGTCAGTCGGGATGATGTGCTTTGAATTTTCTCCTCGATCGAGGGAACGCTTGCGCGGGAATTTTCCATGGCTTTTGTCAGGGATTCAATATCCGACTGGTACCCGATCATACGGGCGGTGCATTCCTTGGCCCGGTGTTCTTGTTCGGCAATGCGCTCAGCCAGCGGCGTATGCCGGCTCTGCAGATGCTCGCGGCTTTGTTTCCCGGTCTCCATTTGGACGTTGGCCTGCATTACTTCGGCATAAAGATGCTTATGATCCTGCTCCAGACGATGGAGTTCGCGGTTCTGGGTTTCCAGCGTCATCTTGATTTCCACCCGGCGGGCGCGAATCCGATCCATCGCCGTGACAATGGTACTGCGGGCTTCCACGGAGCTCCCTTGCTTTTCCAATTCCTGAAATTCCCAACGCACGGTCTCCAGGCGTTCCCGGTATTTGCTGGTCTCTTTGGCGATGACCTGGCCTTCGCCTTCCTGGCGGGCCAGCGCCTGGTGTTTTGTGTCCAGGTCGCGCTGGGATTGACGGACGGTCTCGTCATTGGCGGCCAGCCGGCCGGCTAGTTCAGTCCGTTGGCTATCCAGTGTCTGAACGTTGGTCTGTAAACGGGCGATCGTTTCCTGAAGTTCCTGCAGCGTATGCTTGCGAGCCAGGGGATTATCGAACTGCCGGCGGTTTCCGGCGTAGCCGTGTTCCACCACGCCGGCGCCGTTGACCAGGGTGCCTTGACGCGTCACAAAAACTGAGTG
Source organism: uncultured Verrucomicrobiota bacterium (assembly GCA_964418925.1). GTDB lineage: Bacteria > Verrucomicrobiota > Kiritimatiellia > JAAZAB01 > JAAZAB01 > CAYQNY01. The sequence goes on along the minus strand of CAYQNY010000192.1, from coordinate 5,073 downwards.
TGACGACAAGCGCGCGGGCAGTTGATCCAGCGAGTCAATCACCCGGACAGAAGCCAGTAATCGCTCGATCATGGGGCGCACTGCCGCTGGACATGCAACCTGGTCGAGCAGTGGAACTCCGGGCCCTGCCGTTTGTTCCGATGCTGCGGGGTGAATTGGTGCCCGGCTTTCAGTGTCGTCCGGCAGGCGGACCGTTAAGAGCTGGACCGGTTCCGCTCCGTTTTCCAGTTGGCGGACGAAGGTCAGCGCATCGGGCCAGTCTGCTACCACGACGGATCCAGCCCAGTAACGGAGCGCGGCTTCAAGCGCGGTTCGGAATTCGACCGTTGTTTCCACCTGTTCGATCAGCGATCCCACCAGTCGGGTGCGGTCAATACCCAGTGGATTGGCAGTGTCCAACAGCTGTTGTGCGCCCGCGGGGAATGCGCCGGCCTTGGCGAGATGAGTATTCAGCATTTGGATTTGGGCGTTTTGTGAGGCAATCAGTGATATGGCATCGGCGTGCTGTTGTTCCAGATTTTTCATGGCGCGGGTGATTTCCGCGTGTTCGTTCTGGCGGGCAGCCAGCCGTTCCTTGGCCTGCTCAACGGCGTCAGCCAGCTTTTGCAGGTTTTCGGCAAACCCGGTCAGGCGTTTTTCCAGGCCAGCGATGATATGAGTCAGGTTGGTTTGTTCCGCGGCGCGCCGTTCCCGCTCCCGATCCGCGGTCCGGCCTTCTGTTTCTAATTTACTGAGTTCGTTCTGAAACTTGGCGCCTTTATCGTCGAGTTCCATGGATTCGGTATGAAGCTTTTGGATCGTCTGCTTGACCTGGTCCAGAATCTGCTCATGGGCCGTATTCTTGGCCGATTTATCCCGTAAATTTGCCTCGCTGGCGGCCAGTTCGGCTTCTGCCTTTTTTAATGACTGCGCGATCTGTTCCAGGGTCTGGCGCTGTTTGGCGATATCCTGGATAGCAGACTCCATGTCGACGGCATCCCGCCTAATCATATCCTGAAGTTCAGTTACGCGGCGCTGATTGATTTCGATGGATTGGCGCGTTTGCTGGAGTTGCGCGTTAAAGTCCATTTCCGATTGGCGGGCCGTGTCCATTTCAGCGTCGGCTTTGGAGAGCGCCGCGCGGAATGACTGTCCCTGCTGTTCGCCATCGGCAATATCCTTTTGAAACGCCTCAATGGTGTCGTCCAGGGCCGCCATCCGGGTCTCCAGCCGCTGAAGGTCGGCGCGGAGGGTCTGCAGGCGTCCCCGGGAAACGTAAATATCCAGACTGCGCAGTTCCTGTTTCAGCTTTTTGACGCGGGTCGCCTTGCCGGCCTGGCGCTGGAGGGAGATAATCTGACGCTTGACTTCCTTGATGATATCCGCCAGCCGGAGCAGGTTGGCCTCGGTCTGATCCAGTTTGCGGAGCGCTTCGCGCTTGTCAGTCTTGTACTTGGTGATCCCGCTGGCTTCTTCGAATATTTCGCGGCGATCCTCCGGGCGGGAACTAAGAATCAGGTCAATGCGGCCTTGTTCCATCAGGGAGTAGGAGGTGGTGCCGATACCGGTGTCCATGAACAAGCGGCGGATATCTTTCAGGCGGCAGGGTGTCTTGTTGATGAAATACTGGCCTTCGCCGGATCGGAAGACGCGCCGTGTCATTGTTATTTCATGGTAGTCGGTTTGCAGATTCTTTTCGCAATCGGCGAGCGTCAGACTAACTTCCGCCATGCCGAGAGGTTTTCGGTTGTCGGTTCCATTGAAAATGCAGTCTTCCATTTTGGAACCGCGGAGGAGCTTGGCGCTTTGCTCGCCCAGGACCCAGCGGACCGCATCGGCGATATTGCTTTTACCGCATCCGTTGGGGCCGACGATGGCAGTCATTCCCGAACCGAATTCCAGGAGCGTGCGCGCCGCAAAGCTTTTGAAGCCGATCATTTCCAGGCTTTTTAGATGCACAATATCCTCACGTTGCAGTGTTGATCGGACCGTTACTAGTGCCGTGTCAACACGATATTTTTTGGTCCGATGTTGTCATCCCGAGCCTGCCGAGGGATCTCAGTCCATTGCGCCGCGCGGAGATTCCTCGCTTCGCTCGGAATGACAGTTTCACTTCTCGGCGCATCATTATTCGCATGACGCAACACTCGCGATCCGAGGCCTGAACAAACCCATGAAATAACTCATCATACAATAGCATGGGGTTCAGGCGTGTGCAACTACAATATGTAGATATTTTTTGGCCATGGTTCAACGGTCCCGCTTTTGGCGGGACCGTTGAACTCGGAACTTTGCACCATGCCGATATTTGGCTACCGTTTCCAGTTGGCCTTCAAGTAGCGAATATAATTGGCGCACATTTCATCGGAAACATTGGCCGGAATGTGGTTGCCGACTGCCCATATAAAGCCCGGGCATTTTCCGGCCAGCATGAGCGTGGCGTCAATTTCAGCCTTGACCTGTTCCCATGTCCCGAAGGTCATCGTACGACAGTCAACTTTACTGCCCACGATGCAATGTGTTTGGCCGAAGTGTTCCACCACGTAATCCAGATTGTTAGTCGGCTCAAAAATGAAACCGTCGGCCCCACAGGCCGCCAGGTCCTCCATGAACATGTCGAATGTGCCGTCAGAGCAGAAGAGTATCTTTTTCCCGGCCTTTTTGAGAGGGTCCCACAGCCGTTTGAAAATGGGAAAGATCACGCCCTGGTAGAATGTTGGGCTGATGAAAGGTCCCTCGGTCCATACCATGTCATCGTGCTGGATGAACACTTCGATGGCAGTTTCAGCCTGGGCCAGGACGTAATGGCGCGTGTATTCGCCGAATCGGTCAAGCACCTTGGCGAAACGTGCCTCGTCTGCGGCGGCCAATAACAACATATCCCAGCCAAACGCGGCAATGGCGCCGGAAATGACCGTTGGATAATATCCGCCCGGGACCAGCTGATTGGGATTGTCGGACTGCGCCTTTTGATAGTGCTCTTCATAATAGTTGACCAGATCGCGGTGCGCGGGAATCCCGTATTCGCGGACCGGATCAAACTCGTACACCTCTTCCGGGTCCGAGAAGGGGCATAGATGCGCCTGATGGAGGTCACTGCCGTCGGCGGCATAGACAGCATGACCCATATCCGTGGTACGGCCCTTTGCCTCCCAGTTAATGGGTCCGTTATCCGTACGCCAGAGAAAGTCAATATCCCACGCATCATTCAGGGGCTGTCTGAGTTTGGCGATGTATTCCTGGTGATACTCCATGGAATATTCCGTGTGTGCGATGCGGGGCGTCGGACGCAGACAGATGGTATCCAGGGCGATCTGACGGCTCATGGTGTCCTCCTCGACAGGCTTTGTTGATTTGTCTGCTTATACCACGGTTCAACCTCATAACAGAATGGCTGGAATTATGTTATTTGTAACAGACAATCAAATTAGTAACGCTCCAGTGCTACTCTGCGAAGTAGCTTCGCTACGAAGCACGAGCCGTCGTGGCCGTTTTTAATGAGCGTTTTTCACCAGAATCCTATTTTATGGTTTGACCCTGTGTTCCCTGCGGCGATTCTTCGCCGCTGATATTTTCCGCTCGTGCTTGACATGGATCTGAGGAATGATATTGTCTCTGGATAACCATGGATAGGTATGGGGTTTCTCATGTGTCCTGAACAACCGAATTCAATTGCCAGACATGCTGTGATTGCCGCCTCGCTGCGCGCGCGCATCAAGCGGGGCAGTTTCAAGGATCGCTTGCCTGCCCGTATGGAACTGGCGCGTTCATACCATGTCAATTTCAAGACGATCGATAAAGCCCTGGGTACTTTGCGGAAGGAGCGGGTTATATTGTCGCGCCAGGGGTTGGGAGTATTTGTCCACCCCGCGCTCAAAGGGGCGGTGGTCAGCGAGTGTTTCTTTGTGTTTCCAGGCCATAAAATCCTGGCCGATCCAACGAATCCCAGCCGTTTCCTACTGGTTCATACTTTGGAACAACTGTTGAGCGCGGCCCATGAACTCCAGGTGGAATTGAAAGTCCTGCCGATCTCCCCGTTGAATAATCATGAGATCAACTGGACGTTGCTGAAGCACCTGGGGCAGGGGGACTACGCGCTTTTCCTGGGAGTTCAGTACTGGAATGTCATTAAGAAACTGGCGCGCCGGGGATGCCGCTGTCTTATGTTCAGTGATAATCCGGCCAGTACCGGTCTGGTTGCCGACGGCATGTCCTTGATGAGTGTTGATGTTGATTACCTCCAGATGGTGCAAACTCTGGTTGACTATTTCCGGCATCATGGTTGTCGCCATCCGGCAGCGGTGATTATCAATCCGTGGAAAAACCCCCGTTTATGGCCGCCCGTTTTCAAAAGGCTGGCGCACCTATGCCGCCGGAATGGAATGAGGTTCTCGTTGCAGGACGGTGTCAACCGGCCCTGTTCGGATGACGATCTCGCGGATTGTTTTGACCGGTTATTCCGTCAAGCGCCGTCAGTGGATGCGATATTTACAACGAGGGAGATCGCAGCGCGCCGGATTCGGAACGTATTAAATCAACGGTTTCCATCCAGAAGCTCGTTGATCCGGGTGATTGGTTTTGACAACGATCAGACCTGGCAAAATAATAATCCCGGAATTGACGCGTTGCGCAAGCCTCAGGATGAAATGATCCGATACCTGATGCAGGTGGTTTGTGAGCAACGGACGTTTGAACCCGGGCATCTGGCTTTTCCTGCCCGCCTGGAAACGGCCAACAGGGCTGAACTTTCGGAAAAGGAAGGTGCAGAGAGTGCGCTGGCAACCTGTCGGGATTTAGCATAGCCAAATCCCGACAGGTTGCTAAATGTGGCGGTTTTAATTACGGATATTTTGCCGGGTCAATTGACGAACTGGTTCTTTATTCCGCGCCCGCTGACCGGCGATGAAGTAAAAAAGCGCTACGCCGAGACGCGCTCTCCAATCACAGTAAAATAAAAAAATGATTTGTTTAAAAAAAGGAGGATAGAATTATGAGCATGAGTAATGGATATTTTATGCGCTTTTGTCTGATACTTATCGGCCTGCTCTGGTTCGGCGCCCTCACGCTCCGGGCCGATACGCATTATGTGTCACT
>CAYQNY010000191.1:0-6488 GCA_964418925.1 uncultured Verrucomicrobiota bacterium | reverse complement strand
AGACCATCAAGGAATTCTCAAAATATGGCCCTGATTTGTCTTATGATTTCATTACGCGGCCGGCTTATAATCACGCGCTCCTTACCGGCGATGCTTCATTTTTACGGCTGTGTCTGCACCTGATGCAAAAGTCCGGCATCAAGCCTATGCAATTGATTCATGCGCTCCAGAATCATGATGAAATCACGTATGAATTGGTCCATTTTACTGAACACGCGGATGAACTGTTTGAATATCATAACGGGAAAATTACCGGCAAAAAACTTAGAACTGCGATTATCAAGGAAATGCATGCGTTCGCGCTCGGCCCCCAGGCGCCGTATAATCAGTTATCGGGCAACGGGCTCTGTACAACGTATGCCGGATTCTGTGCCGCCGCGTTGGGCATCAAAGATCCTTATTCAATGACGCCCGCCGACATTGAACGTGTCAAAAAGGGGCATCTGCTGATGGCCATGTTCAACGCCATGCAGCCCGGCGTTTTCGCAATCTCCGGGTGGGACCTGGTTGGCGCGCTGCCATTGCCGACCGATAAGATCCCCGCACTGGTGGCAGATGGAGATTACCGATGGGTCAACCGCGGCGCCTATGATATTACCGGCCTGGATCCGCGCTTGATTGCGTCACCCACCGGATTGCTTAAAGCACAGACAATCTACGGGCCATTGACTGTGCAATTAAAGGACAAGGATTCCTTTGCATCGCAACTGAAACGCATGCTCGCAATTCGGAAAAAATACAAGCTGGCTCTCGCGGAACAGTTGGCGATTCCTGATCTGACCAACAAGGGGTTGGTTATCATGATCCATCGTCTGCCTGAAAAAGCCGGGATCGAAATGACAGCTCTTAATTTCGCCCGCAAACCAGTTCAGGAAACCGTAATGCTGGCCGAATTAAAGGATATGAATGCTTATGATTTGTATGCCGACCGGCCGGATGGCAAAGTTTTCGAATCAGGTGAATTTTTACTGAATCTGGATGCGCTGCAGGGCAAAGTATTGCTGTTCACGTCTACCAGGCATGGAACGAGGGGTCCTTAGAATAAAGCAAGAATTAGGATCATGTCTTGACCACGCAACGGTGCCATGCCTCCGGCTTGGTAAACGTGGCAAGCCCTCCGCAGGTAACGTCAGCTACGCTAAGTGGCCGGCCGGGCGTGGGCTGTTTGCCGTTGATTATAAAACCAGAACATGTAAGCTAGGCGAGTAATAATGCGTGGTTTGCCATGGCCTGATTATCGGGGCAAGATCAATTGCACGTTGATCGGTCATATTGAACATGCTCAATATCAGGTTGTCAGGTCAAGACGTTCCGTCAATTAACGATTAGATTGTACACTATGAGTTTTACGAAGACCACATTCAGAGTGTGGCTGAAACAGCTTGGGGGGTCGGTGCGCCGGTTGTTTATGAACGTGTTCCGTCCCGGTTACGTGCGCGCGAGCCTGGCACTGCGCCACGGTGAGTGCCGGCGGTGCGGAGCCTGTTGTCAGTTGGTTTGTCGGTGCTGTTTCTTTCGTGATGATGATGATACTCCGTCATGCACCATCTACGACCGTTTTCGTTTCCTGAATTGTAGCAATTTTCCTATCGATGATGCTGATATTGCCGCCCGTGATCTGGTCTCTCCGGATATTCCCTGTGGCTTCTGGTGGTCTCACTCCGAGCAAGGCAAGGAACCCTCAAACACATAAATGGACACATACAGAGGGGCTTAGCCCTTGGCATAAACTTATCTTTATTTAAGGTTTCTGTTCCTCGTTCCTGCCTGCTTCCGGTAAAACAAGAATTTGCGGCTGCCATTGTCTATCACGATAGAGCGTTTAATCCTGAAATACGAGGCTCGACCCCTAATCATTCGCCCGATATTTCATCAGGTAAGAAATTCTTACCTGATAAGAAAAACCGTGAACTTACATCGGATCAGGCGGAGGGGGTGTCTGTAAATTAGGGTCAATATTCGACAATTCAGCCTTAGCGGGCGGGCACGTTGCGCTGATTGATCGGGCTTGCCTCCGTAGTTAGCCGCGAAGGAACGCAGGTGGGCGGTTCGCTCTGAATGACAGCCGGAAGAGTTTTTCAACGGCTGCTTCAGGCTTGATCTCCAGCTTGCCTGCATGCACAGGTCAGGCTAGGGAAGATACAGAATCATTAGATTGACCCAGGCATTTTCAGCAAGCGTGCGACCCCAGTCGATATAGGCATAGCCGTTCACTGAAGAAAACAGCGGGATGTATTGCCGGGCTGAATCCACCCTGCCCATCCAAAATAGACCGTATTGGTGTAACATTCCGTGGCGGCGCGCACCGCCCCGGCCAGCCCCATGACCAACATTAAACTCAACCAGGCAACTGGTATTTTCATAATTTTCATGATATTTCTTCCTGGGCATCAATATTGATTTTATAAATTAATTATAAGTTTAATACTCGGTGGATTGGTAATCAATAGAATTGGTAAAAATCAGCCCTATCTATCGGTGATTTGAGCTTGTATTTCCAACCATGCAATGTATAATATAAACAACAACGATGTTTGGATGCTTGATTCCGTTTAGAGGAAAGATATCCCTCATGACCCAACACCTTAGCATGTTAGCGTTGGCCATCCTCATGGGACTGGCGGCGCCACCCGTGCGGGCGGCGGGTGAATACTTGTCCATCAAGGCCAACGGCAATACCGGGGTGGTCACCAACTCTCCCTCAGCATCCCTGGTGGTAACGATCGAGATCTATGCCGGCGATTATACGGATATGCCGGCCGATTGGTGGATCCTGGCTGAAACCGCGGGCACCTGGTACACTTATAATATTGCCGCGGGATTCGGCCCCGGATTTGGCGTGTCCTACCAGGGCGGGCTTCAATCGCTTTCCGCTTACGAGGTGCTGCGGATGAGCAGTCTGCCGGTCGGCACATATACGTTTTATTTCGGTATTGACACTGTGGTCAACGGACAGCTTGATGTGGGGGCGCTGGTATATCAATCCGTCACGGTTGTCGTCAACAACAGCGGCTCGGGCGCATTGATTCAGCCTGCGGACCTGGTTTACCTGGGCGCTTTCCGTTTACCCGAATATCCCGCGGACCCGGAATATGGCTGGGAATGGGGCGGAAACGCTCTCACCTATTATCCCGCCGGCGATTCTTCCGGCGGTACAGACGGTTATTCCGGATCGCTGTACGGTATGGGCCATAATCAGCGTATGCGGGCAGCGGAAATCGGGATCCCGGCGCCGGTGATATCGGCTGGCACGAACCTGGCCGACTTGAACATAGCGCCTTTATTACGCGATTTTGGCAATATTCGCACGGGCATCCCCGCGCTGGAGCAGTTATACAACAACAGTACACTGCTCTATGCCGGCCTGGAATACCTGCCGGCACAAGGCACGCAATCCTCCAGCCGGTTATATGCCTGTTTCGGCGCTCATTTTCATGAACCAGACGGTCCGCAATATGTGCCTTCGCACATGTGGACCGATCTCGCGCTGGGTGATAATCAGGGCGCTTGGTGGATCAGCACACAATCCCTGTACAGTGTGAACGATTATCTCTTCGAAATTCCGGCGTCCTGGGCTGACGCCAACAGCAGTACCTCCGGCAGGTATTTGGCCACGGGCCGTTATCGTGACGGCGGGTGGTCCGGACAAGGCCCGGCGCTTTTTGCCATTGCCCCCTGGCAATCCGGTAATCCGCCGCCGGCCGGCACAACCCTGGCGGCAATGCCTTTATTGTTATATTCGAATACGCGCGGTGAGGATTCAACCCAGTTCACGATGAACAACTATCACCATGCGGATGAGTGGTCGGGCGGGGCGTGGCTGACCGCGGGCAGTAACGCGGCTATTATTTTTATCGGCACCAAGGGGCAGGGCGCTTGTTGGTACGGTTACTCGGACGGCACGGTCTACCCGACCGACGGATCGGAAGGTCCCGCGCCGCCGCCATACCCCAATAATGACCGGGGATGGTGGAGTACGTCGTTCCAGGCCCAGATGCTTTTCTACAGTCCGGAGGACCTGGCCGCCGTTGCCGGCGGCACGCTGGCATCGTATCAGCCCCAACCATACGCCGTGTTAAATCTTGATCCCTATCTATGGCATATCGATAAAATCAATCATCCGGACTTCAACGTTAATCAAAACAAGTATCGTCTGGGAGCTTGCGCGTTTGACCGTTCCAACGGCCGGCTTTATATCGTGGAGTATCGCGGGGACGTAGAAAACGATCGGCCTTTGATCCATGTATTCACAATCAACTAACGCGGATGAGCACGTTCTGGGGACACCTGTCTAAAGATCATGACCTTTGGCCGCATAGATTCGTTCAAATAATTATTTGCGCCCCATGAACATGTCGGTTTATGAAAAACCCGAGGGTGACGTCTTCACCCTCGGGCAGGACCGAATTATTGGCCGATTCCACAACTCCTATTGGCCGGTATCTGAAGCGGATTTTTACTGCTGGACTTCCGAGTGAATTTTTGTGCGCTGTGCCTTGCGTTCTGCCGTCTGCTCTTTGATATGGCTCTTGGTCGTTGCCTTTTGCTTCTGCATGTAGGTTTTTAGTTTCTTCTTCTTCTGAGCCATGGTCAGCGTCGTATCATTGGCCACCGACTCGAAATAGGCGATGTTGGCACTGTGCCGTGTATCCCGGAAGGACACATTTTCCTGATATTGCGATTCAAAGAAGGATGTCAGTTCGTTTTTCTGCGTATCGGTCAGTTTCTTGTTCTTGGACAGCCGCTCTTGCAAGAACGTCATATTCTCCGCGTGCTGAGTCTGTGAAAACGCTTTGTTCTCCTGGTATTGAGTCTCACGGTGCTGAACGATGGCATCCGTTTTCTCCGCGCCTTTTACCTCCTTGACGCTTTGCCGAAACGCCTTGTTTTCCGTCTTTTGCTGTTTAAAGTGGGACTTCCGTTCCTGTTTCTGCTGGCCCCGGTGGCTCTTAATGGCCGCGGACTTTGTTCCCTTCCCTCCCGCCAGCAAACAACAGCTGGAAATCGCCGTCACACCCATAATCACCGCCAATGTCTTCAATGTTTGCATTACCCGTCTCCTTTCATTACGCCTGCAGTTTTGCCACACCAGTTACTGTAATAACCGCCTTTATACAGTCCAACGTGGACGCCCCTCCCTTTATTGTATCCAACTCTTTTTCCCAGCCTAGTCCGGGAAAAGGCTTACTTGAGAAACTCACTGCCGGGCGGCCGGCTGACGACAATCCGCTAATTACGGGGAATGCCCAGTGTATCCATTTGCTCGCTAAGATAGCGCATGGATCGCAGCCTGGCATCCGTATGGTCAAAATTATCACCGAAAAATTCCATATTGATGCATCCGTTATATCCATATGCATGCATGGCTTTCAAAATGCTGACATGATCCACCAATCCCATGCCGATGGGAACCATAACATAGGAACGCCCGTCCGCGCCGACACAGCCATTGTCGGTTGCCGGCACCCAGTCCTTGAAATGGACATGAACGATATGTTCCCGGGAGTTTTTGTAGCCCACGGTAGCATCCTCGCCGCCCAGCCAGTCATTGCCGCTGTCATAGGTTATTTTTAATTCCGGCACCGCGCGTACAGCTTCATTAACATCCGATGAAACGATGAATGGCGCCCGCATGTCTCCCAAATGTTCGATCGTGATGGTAACACCCATTGTTTTGGCAAGCGGCGCCGCCGCTCCTAATCCCGCGATAATATGGCGCCGGCTTTCTGCCCGGACCATTCCGGCTTTGCCGCTGATAGGCAACATGATCTTGTTCGCGCCAAGAATAACGGCCGTTTCCATTTCCTTCCTGAGGATATCAAGACCCGCCTGGCGTTCCTGTGTTGTCGGAAAATTCAGGTCCACCGAAAAGAAAGTATAACATACCGTCGTGATGTCGTAGTCGTCAGCAATCCGCCGGATTTCTTCAGGGGCCACACCACTGGTCGTGATCCAGTCAATAACGTCAATGCCAGCCTCTTGGGCCTGCTGACATAGATTAATAATCGCCTGGGGTTGCCCCCATACACTGTCTTGGGGATCCGTATAAGCCATCATGGATAATTTCATGACAGGTTCCTTGAACTGGTTCATGAGATTAATGAAAATATGCTCATGCGGCAGAATAATGCCTAGTTCCGCTTTGGGAACAACACCAGTGACTGTCGTGACCTGTATGCTCGACTCCATAATACGATAACGTGGTGGCATTATCTGTGCCGACCAACACTACCCATGGGGATTATGTTCGTCAAGACGATAACCGCATGGCGCATTGCACACCCAATGTATGGCATATTGATACATGGGGGTCTGCGCCCCGGGCTAAGGCTAGGCGCTGTGAAAAGCAAACAACAGGAATTGACACACCCGTATTTCATGGTATTGTTCTGTACGTTGTCACTCCATCTTGTTCCGCAGTAGCTCAATGGTAGAGCGGGTGGCTGTTAACCACTAGGTTACAGGTTCGAGCCCTGTCTGCGGAGCCC
>CAYQNY010000190.1:0-6488 GCA_964418925.1 uncultured Verrucomicrobiota bacterium | reverse complement strand
TGACGGCCCTGTGGGTGGATTATTCGCGACTGATCGCGAATAATCCAGGTTAGCGAACCGGCACCAGGCTGAACCCGCCACAGGCAGGTGATAGCCTGCATGCCGTGGTTCAATTAACGCTATGCGGCAGTTCAATTTTCAAGGCACATCTGTCATCAGGTCCACAAGTGTCTGTTCCATCCCCCGGTTTGGCAATGTCGATTTTTCGTGATGCACGACCGGCCTTTTCGGCATACTCTCTGAACAGGGATAAATAGAGTTGGTAATCAGTGTAGGAAACACCTGGCGGCGTTTGGTGATCACAGCTGATAAGGAAGCCGCCCTGGACGGCTATGGGCAACAAACGTTCGAATTCTGCATGCATTGCATATTCGCCTTTGTCCATCGTCATCTTGTCAAAATGGCCAATGAATCGCATCTGAGGGTGCTCTTTCCGTAGGGAAACGATATCAACTCCTGCCTGACGTTCAAGGGGAAGAATGCCTTCAAGACCGGCTTCCTCAAACCAATGGGCAGGGGTAGTAATATCCCCATCCGAATCAATTATCGGAATGATCCCTCGTTCCCGCAGAACGGGAATGATCCGGTCATAGTATGGTCTTAAGAATTCATCAAACAGATTTTTCGACAGCATGGAACCGTTGTTGTAACTCATATCCTCACCAAACGTCATAAAATCGGGAGTACAGACTGAACCAACCTGCTCGATCACGAGCAGGATCCATTCGGCCAGATCTTCGTTGATGCGATGCATGAGATCAGGCTGGTCATAGAACGCATAGAGATGCCTCTCGATCCCCAGTATCCGCCTCGGGAACCAGAAGAACCCGTCAACAGTGAACCACAGGACCACATTGCCTTGATACTGATCCGCTGCCCACCGCTGCCATCTCTCTGTGTTTACGGAATTTGAGGGGTAGAGATGTGGCCGAAGCCGTTCATAATCCTCTTCGCCGGAGATGATGCCCGCGCCATGCGATTGCGGTTGCGGACATTCGGGTCCGCAAGACGCAAACCAGTCTTGCCTGTAAACATCAAGACCAAAATGCTCGCAAATTGAGTATCTGTCAGTCAGGCTTGCAGGTAGCCCTTCGCCATGCCATCGCTCAATAGTCTTGTCCCACCATCCCGCCCATTCGAGAATCGGCAAGCGATCAAATGGCCTGAAATTCATGACTGCTTGAAATCGTTCTCTTGTATTCATGTTGTTTATCAATAATGCATTACTTTCAATCCTTGTATCGCTCTATATAGTTTTTATTCCGATAGGACTCAATCAACTCGCTGGCGATCGGATACTGCCCATACTCCCTGGCTGTCTCCACCATGACTTTATAATTCTGCGGGTTCACGGCCGGATGAATGCTGTTTGAGGAAGCAAGGATATGCCCCCCTCCAGGCGAAGCCTTGACAATAGTTTCTTTAACCGCATCTCGCACCTCGTCTTCGGAACCGCGACAAAGCAGCATGCCGCAATCCACATTACCGGCTAATGCTATCCGATGACCGTACAGTTGCTTTACTCGCCCGATATCCATATCGGCGATCGGTTCCAACGGATCGAGCGCATCAATCCCGGTATTGACGATGTCATCAAGTATAGGCCATAAATTGCCGTCCGTGTGCTTAATGAACGGAACACCGCGGGCATGGGCGACCTCAACCGCTTCTTGCAGGTACGGGAGAACAAAGATCCGAAAATGCTCCGGAGACATGAGCGGGGCCTGTCGGTGAGCGTAATCGTCCCCGGTTAAGATAATATCGGCGCCAAGTTCAATTGCGTTCTCTATCTGGCGATGCTTGTAATCCATAACCAGCCGAGCCATACGTTTTGCCAGGGAAGGGTTCATCACATAATCCATGAACAAGTTTTCCATGCCGCGCAGGTAGTGTGAAAATTCAAAGCCTTCGTGGGTCAGAAATACAATGGCTTTCTCGCCCTTAAAACGCTTGATCGCGCTTCGCAGGCTGTCCAGGCAGTTGTCCGCATCCGGGTCGGGCGGGGTCCATCGATCGAGGTCCGCCTCAGACTGGATTGGGTGTCCGACAGGATATGATATGCCGTTGGAATCCATGGTCCATGTGATCTTCCATTCATCCACATATGTGTTGGCGTCAATCCGTTTGACTACCCGCGAATCCTCAAAGATGGTCACACCGTCAAGATCTTCTCGTTCGACAAATTCTTCGTACGAGATATCTCCATACAAGGCAAGTATCACCGGCCGGTTTACAATCAATTCCCAAATCGGCACACGATCCGGCTCTTCCCTTCTAAGAGCAGACAACATTCGTTCACGTCCATTCATTTTCGCTCCTTTTTTTGAGCCGATATCAGTTCCATATTCAGGTTTGTATAATACACTTCTCTTGTCCCTTGTGTGTATATCTTTTATATGATACTATCAGATAATTTTCCTACAAGCCCTAATGCCAAGACCTCCATACAAAAAATAGGGGGTTGATGTTCGTGCAAAAACAAGGTGTTAAATTACCGATTAAACCGACACGTCCATCCGAAGTTCGTGATCTGCTGCAGGAACTCAATTTCAGACCGTTGAAATCCCTCGGCCAAAATTTCCTCATTGACGCCAACATTCTGGCGATCATGCTCGATACGGCGGCGATTACACCGCAAGATCAAATCCTCGAGGTGGGCACCGGCCTGGGCGTGTTGACGGAGCCGATGGCGGCAAAGGCGCGGCGCGTCGTGACCGTGGAAAAGGACCGCCGGCTGGGAGATTTTCTGAAACAACGCCTGCAACAATTTCGCAACGTGGAATTAATCTGCGCGGACATGCTGAGCCTGGATCATAACACAATCCTGGCATCCGGCATCAATAAGATTGTCGCCAATCTCCCCTATTCGGTCGGCAGTGCTATTTTGGTTAATTTTCTGCAGGCCAAGGCGCTGCCGCAGCGAATGATTTTGACACTTCAGCTGGAAGTGGCCCGCCGATTGGCCGCCCGGCCCGGCCGTGCGGATTACGGACTGCTGAGCCTGTGGAGTCAATTGACCTACGACGTCAGCATCCGTAAAATCGTCAGCCCCTCCTGTTTCTACCCTACGCCCAACGTCCGGTCGGCGATCCTCAAGATGGTACGACGGGAGCCCATGGAGACGGCATCGACTGATGATCACGAGTTTTTCTTTGCACTGACTAAGTTCGCGTTTTCACAGCGGCGGAAACAGCTGGGGACAGTGTTACGAACCATGCCCGCCAAATGGAATCTGTCCCCGGAACACATCCATGCCGCCTTCCAAGACCTTGATCTTGACCTGCAGGCTCGACCGGAATCGTTATCGGTTATTCAGTGGCATCGGCTGGCCCATACCTTGAAGCTCCAGATTCCATAAGACCGGACCATCCGGATTATTGACGGGATAACAGGATTCACAGGAAAAAACTCTCTGATTGATCAATCCTGTACCATCCTGCCGGCTCGGCGCTGGCCAGGATTATCTGCATCCCGTCAATCCTGCTATCTGTTAAAAACTTCTCTCCGGGGAATCAATGGCGGGCGGCTCCATTGGTGAGCATCGCTGCATAGGCCCAGTAACGGTCGCGTATCTTCCGCACATAGGCCGCGGGTTCCTCGCCGCGCACGTAGCCATGCCGCGCCCGCCGGGCATACTGCGGCTTGGAGAGCAATATCATGGCCCGCTCAACATGTTCAAACCAGCGCTGGGAGTCCCATCCCTTCTGGGAGGCCAGACGACAGGCATCGTTAACATGCCCGGCCCCGGCATTATAGGCGGCCAGTGCGAACCATATCCGCTCCTGAGCATCAGTATCCGTTTCAAACCTGCCACGCATCTTATCCAGGTATTTAACACCCGCATGAATACCGGTTTTGGGATTGTCCAGGTTTTGAAACCCCATTTCTTTCGCCGTGCGGGGCATCACTTGCAGTAAGCCCTGCGCGCCCGACGATGACTTGACCTTGGGATTGAACCGGCTTTCCTGGTACATCTGGGAAACAATCAGCTGCCAATCAAAATCATATTCGCCCGCATAATGCTTGACGATATCATCGTAAGGCGAAACCCGGTCCCGCCGCTTGATATCCATTTGATCTTTCATAAACATTCGCGCTTTCTGCTTATTCTTAAAATATTTCCGATATGTCAGGTTATAGAAGGTGCCGCGATATTCCTTTTTCCAGAACGCATTGACGGCCGCCAGTAACTTCACATCCTTGGCGCGGACTGCCCAGGCATAAGGTCGGGGATCACCCAACGGAAAAGCGGCCTTGATATCGCTGTTCCAGACTTGTTCAATACCGAGGATATTGCTGTCAGCCACGGTCAGGTCATAGTCACCGTCGGCCACCATACGGATGATATCCTCCGTTTCCATGGTTTCGGGCGCCGCTTGGAGCTTGATATTCAAACCACCTTTTTTGAGGGTCTCCAGCGTCTGCCAGTAAGTGCTTGATCGGCGCACGACAACAATGCGACCGGCCAGATCAGCCAGCTTATTGAGTTTCCGGTCATTGGCCCGGGTCACCACAGTTTCCGCGGCATAACCATAGGGCCTGGAGAACACTAGTCCTTTCCGGGTGCGATACTCGGTAGGCGTCAGCACTGAGGCGATCAGATCGCCCCGGCCGGCCACCAGCAGGCTGATCAATTCAGGCACACTTGAGGCAACCACCATTTCCAGGCGCAGACCGTTTTGACGGGCAAACTCCCGCACCAGGTCATATTCAAACCCCAGCAACTCTCCCCGCCACATGAAATATGACGCCTCATTGTTTCGGGTCAAAACCCGCAGTGTTTTGCGGCGTTGAATGCCGGGCCAATCGTCTTGGTACACCTTCTCGTGCCGGCGGGTTGCTCCCTCCTGGTTCAGGTAACCATTAAGCGCCTCCAGGAGTTGCGGATTGCCATACCGTACCCCCCAGGCCAGCGGGCGTTCGTCAGTCACATTGAGGATGGGCTTGATATCGGAACGGTAGTCCAGGCTGATATCCAGGATATTGCTGTCCATGATCGTGAGATCAATCCGGCCGGCAGCGAGCCGATCCAGAATGGTATCGGGGCTGAACTTTCCGGACAGCTTCTGAATCTCAAGACCGGGACAGCGCCGGGCCAGGTTCTGCGCGGTTTCCGCGAATGAGGTCATGTCCTGGACGGCGATGGTCCGGTTCTTGAGAGCGGATATTGTCCGCATGGCCTTCTCATTCGCGCGACCCACCAGTTGTTCGCGGGAACGACCCACCGCCGCCGTAAATGCGATTTCTTTTTTGCGGGATTCCAGGACCGTCAAATTGGCGGCCACCAGATCACCTTGTCCGGCCAATAGGGCCGGGATCAGTTCATCGAAACTGGGTACTGCCACCAGCTCCGGCTTGAGACCGATGGAGCGGGCAAACCCAGCGGCCAATTCCCGTTCATGATCGAAAGGATTGCCTTCCCGCGGTAGATAGGTCTGATCAAAGCGCGGGACAAGAATGCGCAGGAAGCCCCGCTGTTTAAGGGCATCCAGATCCCCGGTTTCAATATAGGTGTCTGACACCGAGACAGTCAGCGGCAATGCAGGCTGATTATCGGCCTGGGGACGGCATCCGGACGCCAACAATAGCACCGGCAAGCCGGATATCAGAAGGAATCGCCATAATTGTGGTTTCATTGTTTCAATACCTGCTCATCGCGGCGCCACTTGCTGAAAGGCATAGGGTAAAGACTCAATGACATCGCCGGCTGTCAGGCCATATTCGGTCTTCTCGGCCGCGGCATCATCCCCGGCCTGGCCATGCAGGAACACGGCCGCGCGCGCCGCGTCAAACGGTGGCAGACCCTGCGCCAGCAGGCCGGCCAACAGGCCGGCCAGAACATCGCCGGTTCCTCCGGTGGCCATACCGGGATTGCCGGTCATGTTCACCTGCAACGGCTGGCCTTCTTCCGCCACCAGCGTGCCCGCCCCCTTTAATACCGCCACGGCCCGGGAACGCGAAGCCGCTTCTTGCGCCACGGCAAACCGGTCTGCCTGCACGTCAGCAACAGAGCGCCCTATCAATCGGCCCATTTCGCCGGGATGCGGCGTGATAACCAAAGGCCCGTGCCGCCGGCTGAGATCATCCAAACGACCTTCAAAAACATTCAAGGCATCCGCATCCAGCACCAGCGGAACGGAACAATCCTGTAAAAGCCGGTCAACAAGTGTTTTAGTGTCCGGGTGGCGGGTTAAACCGGGGCCCACCAACACAGCGCTGAACAACTGCAGGTTATCGCGCCACGCATCCCAGCTTTCCGCGGCCAGGGAACCGGTCTCCGTTTCCGGAGCTGCGTGCACCATGGCTTCCAGCACCGCACCCGCCACCACGGGTGTTATCCCCTGCGGCGTGACCACGCTCACTAAGCCGGCGCCGGACCGCAAGGCGGCCCGGGCGGCCAGGGTCACGGCCCCGGCATAACCGGCGGCGCCCCCAATGATCAGCAGATGACCAAAGGTGCCTTTATGCGCCTGGCGTGACCGATGCGG
>CAYQNY010000189.1:0-6493 GCA_964418925.1 uncultured Verrucomicrobiota bacterium | reverse complement strand
TAACGCATGAACTAGTAAATTCCCCGGATTTGTCAGGCATTATTGCATATTTTTATCCAAAGAGCAATGCTTCGTTCGGGGTATTGCGGGATAGACATAAAAAACACATTGCGCTTTTATCCAATTTCATTATGTTCGCGGCTGGGCGGATTCCTGAGAGGATACGGGGTGTTCCTGAGGCGTTGACGCCGTTCCATTCCGGGCGTAAATACACATCAGCGTAAAATTACCTTTCATCCGGTCCTGGCCGCCGCGTATCAGCGCGATCGTCAACTCATCTATGTCCATGGTGACGTTTTCCTGCTCCAGGGCATATAGAAAATGAACCAGTCCTTCCAGGTCTCCTTCCCAGCTACATTCAATAGCCAACTCATAGAGGTCGCCGTGACGCTTCTCCTTTTGAGGTCGGCGTTGAACCAGATTCAGGTTGTTATCCTTGGCGACACGTTCCAGAGTTTTCAGATAATCGGCAGTGACGTCCTTATCGGCGGCGTATTTAGAGACCTTGGTTTTCAACGCATCCAGGCGCCGGCGCCATGGATCGCGTTGTTGAATCAGACGCTCCGCCAGCGCGATACGGTCTGTCAGCTGTTTCTGATTCTCCATGATTTCCTTACAGATCCTGACTTTCGGCGCGCCGAACCAGTAGGAAAAACTGAACAAAACAAGCATGCCGACGATCCAGCTTAACACGGCTTCCCGGCTGGTGAATTTCATGGTTGTTCCTCCGCGAGACGGATTATCATCTGAAAAGTCTGGACGGTTGTGGCCTTGCGCTTGCTGGGCTGAGTACTGCCCATGTCCACCTTTTTGAACAGTGCGGACTTGTCCAGGGCTTGCTTGAAATCATAAATCGGATTAACGGTCAACGCCTCGCCGCGCAAGACAATGCTTTTGCCTTTTTTGAGTTGAAACGCCGTAATATAGACATCGGGGGGGAGCGCCTGACTGACCTCACGCAGGCATTCCAGTGCCGAGCGTTTCCGATCCAGGTATTGCTCAAACGAGCGGGACTGCCTCTGCATGGCTCTCACTTCATCGGCGGATTTCTGGACCGCCGCCATGCGCCGGCCCAGTTCTTTTAAGCCGCGTTTTTCAAATGCATACCATCCCAGGAAACTCAGCCCAATAATCAGCCAAAGTCCCAGGACCAAAATCGAAGCGGCCAGCAGACGGCGCTTAATGCGCAAGGAGTCCTCGGCCGTACGCCAGATCGTGGGAATCAGATCCACCACCATGGAAGCTTCCCGGTCCCGGGCGGGCGAAGCTTCAAACGGCGGGTTCAGCATCCGCCGGGCCAGCCCCGCACTCAGGGACGGCAGATTGTCCAGATTATGGACATGAACTTCCTGGCCCAATTCTTCCTGCAGTTGTTCCACCAGCGCTGCGGGCGCCGGGTCCCGATACCATAAATCCAGACCACTCACCGGCGCCGCTTCCTGTTCCAGGTCCAGCGCCAGGATAAACGCGCCCAATTCATGGACCAATTCAGCGGTGTAATCCTCGACCGATAAGCCGCGGCTTGATCCAACGGCCTTCATGGCAGTAGGCACACCTTGCTGAACCGCGATCATGATACCGCCCTCCGACTCCAGCAGAAGCAGAATGCGGTGGCCGGCGGCGGGTACCGCGCCGGCATCAGTCAGCACCCGCCACCAGCCCAGCACGTCGGCATCCATGCGCTGGAGATTCATCCCGGTTTTTTGAAACACAGCGCTCGCGAAATCAATGATCTCTTTCTGGACAGCCACTATCAGCACTCGGCAGCCGCTGGCAGTTATCTGCAGCCGTTCATAGGAAACCGCCATGCGTTCCTCGGGAAAGGGCGAAAACTTATCCAGCTGCAGCTTGATCATGCCGGCCATTTCATCCGGATCGGTCGAGGGCAAATCTACAACACGCAGTAGCATGTGTTCGGAGGACAGCCCCATGGAGACGCGCCCGCTTATCTCCGCACAGTGCCGGCGGATTTCCGCGGCCAGTTGGTCGGGATCGGACAGCACGGCCTCATCCACCTCCAGTATTACCTGGCGTTCGGCCAGCGTCTCCAGGCTGGATTTCTCCTCGCGCACGGTGGTCCATTCCAGAACGTTTCCCCGCAGGCAGAGGCCGGTAACGGGCTCGCGCTTGATCCTGCCCTTGAAGATGTCTTTCAGCAATGCGTTCCAGAAGGTGTTTACCTGTTGTTGAAAGCCCCGGAGCCAACCGCTCAGGGGGTCCCACAACGGGCGGAGATTGAAAAATGATGGCTGCATCGGCTCACGTTCCTGACAAGACCAGTGGAGTGGATTTAATTGTTGGCCGCCCTTTAGTCTGGCAACTTGTCCAATGCAACAAACTTGCCTTGCCTGATTTCTTCGCGAGCCTTCACAATCTTCCGAAGAAACGTCCCATCATGTTCTAACCGGTAGTCGAACCAGTCATCCTCGTCCTGAAAACCGATGACAACGGCAGCCGGTTTGCCATGACGTATGATGAGGACCCGGTCTTTTTCGGCTTCGCGAATGATTCTGCAAATGTCATTTTTTGCTTCGGTCATTGTGTGAGTTTTCATTCCGGCACCCCATATTGTTTAAGCTATCCTTCGGTTGCGGATTTTAACACAAAACCTACGACCTCGACTCGACGTAAGTCATCATTCACATCATAAAACACGCGTATATCGCCAACCCGCAGCCGATATTGCGGCTGGCGCAAACCTTTGAGCCGCTTAATACGGCTCTTGCTTTTCTTTTTTGGCTCATACTCCAGGAACTGCCGCATAGCGTCCTTGAGCGTGCAACGCCAACGTGCGTCAAGCCCACGAAAAACCGCTTCCGCGCTTGCGGCAATAATGACCTCATATTTCATCTGGGAAGAATATAGCCAGATTACGGCAGGACGTCAACCCGATTTTTTTGACGGGCCAAGGCTCGGGCATGCTTCCAACAACCGTTGGCTGCAAGAATAATGCGTTCCCGACATGCGCGCGTTATGGATTGTTCTTTCCGCCAGAGGCGGATCTGCGTGTGGCACGACATTACGGGCCAAATGCCCGTGTCTGACGTGACGGCCGTAGCCGTTGGCGAAGGCTGTTCGGAACCGCCCGGTGCGGACAGGTCTTCGCCATAGGCTACGCCCCTGCAAGCCCGCATGCCGGGGTGATGTGGCAACCGGGGCTGACCTACTGGGTCAGTCCCCGGCGAGCCGATTGGCACTCTCCCTGTTATGATTCAGGATCAAGCCTGATCGTCATCTTGCGGAGTCCGATTTGCCAGGGCAAACCCTGTCGCATGAGGATCAGGATGTATTTGATCTGCAACGGATTCTGAATCTCTTTGTCTACATCTTCTTCGACCCATGTAGCCCTATTAGGGAATGCGACCTGCGGAATCTCAACACGGGTTGGAATCCACTCTCCTGCACCGTCGGATGGGGTGAAGTTGATGCCCCATGTTGTCTTTCTTTCTCTCGACCGTTACTCATTTCTTTTTCCTTATGCCAACGGCGAGCTGAGCGCGAGACACATAAGACGGCACGCCGGGAACGTTAAAGGTCAGCGGCGGCGCGTAGCGGTGTGCGTTGAAAGCTTTTGTTCGATTGCTGCCTTCTCTCTTTCCCCAAATATTTTTTCCCGAAGAAGTTGTTCCGATCGCATTACATAAATGATGAAAACATGTTCCTTCTCAACTCTGTAAAAGATTCGGCAGGGAGGAATAACAATTTGGCGATAGGGCAAATTGCGGATTTCGGGTGGCACTGAACCCGAACCGGGAAATCGTTTGAGGCGTTCGACAGAATCGAAAACTTTCCGGATATATCTTTGGGCTGCATCCGGTTTGTCGAGGGCGATATATTCAGCTATGGTTTCGAGGTCCTTGAGTGCAGGTTCTGTCCAGATCAGGCGAGCCATCTTCTCATCCTCTTTTTAGCCTGGGCATGAGTCAGAATTCGACCTTCCTGGAGGGCGCGCTCTCCACGTGCGATTCCTTCCAAAATTCTTATCCGGTTTTGCTGAAATTCAAAGCTTGCGACGTCAACAAGATACGCCGCCGGTTTGCCATGTTCTGTAATCAAAATAGGGGCTCCATCTTCCTGAATCTTGGAAATCAGTTTTGTGGCGTGTCGTTTAAGAGTTGTAACGAGTTCTGTTTTCATATCAAGTGATACAATAGTATCAGATTGGTGCACCGTCAATAATTTTCTTTTCAATCGAACGTTAGAGCTCAGTGGCGCGGCTTGTCCGCGTCCGCTGGAGCGTCTGGTTCGGCCCTGTTTCCTTGCTCGGAAGCGAAGGCCATCAGTTCCCGGAAGGTTGTGTCGTCGATTGGGAAACGAAGCTCACGGAACTCTCTGCGCAGATCCTTATCAAAGGCGTGGGACAGCGCGGCGACCATGAGTGTCGCCCGGAACTGTTCCGCTTGCGGGCTGTTCTTGCGTGCGCTGAAGCCTTTTTTCCACTTGGGATTGAACCGTTGCAGAAAGGTCATGAGCCGCTTCACCGGCTTTCGGTACCCATCTCCATTCTGCTCCGCATGCTCAAAGAACTTGTAAGCGACGGTCATGAACGTGTCGAAGGTGTCGTCCTGCTTTGTCTTGGCGTCGTTCCAGGAGCAGCAGCGGGCGCTGTTCTTCCGGTATCTCTCGTATGAGCGTCGCACGACGTTCATGGAGGTCCGGGCACTCCGTGCGATGTCGAACGCCAGATCGCGGCTGATCCCACACTTGTACCAATTGTTCACCAGTTCGTAGGCCGTCGCGTGCTGGAAGATCTGGGCCATCGTTTCCGAGTAAATGCAGTTGGCCGGCCCGTCCTGCTTGAATCCCCAGTAGAACTCAGCGGGAGAATTCAGGGTAACGTTGTGCCCCATTTCATGGAAGAACGAGGTCCATTGGATGTCGCCTATAAATCCGTGGTCGCCTACTCCGACACATATGGGATCAGTGTACCAGACGGAGTACATACCACGGGCCTTCGGGTCCCGAAGCAGAACCTGTTCGAACCGGCCGTCGGATTTGCACACGTCGTTGTTCGCGAGGTCCACTTGGATCGCCGCGGCTTGAGTCAATACGTACTCAACGGTTTCCCGCGTGCACACGTGGAAGAAGCTATCATCGAACACCGTAAGACTGGGTGACACGCCATACGGAGCGCGGGACGGGCGAAGATGAGGCATCTCGGACGGGATGACCGTGCGGACACCCTCTGGCAAAGGCGCCTGATTGGGCAAGAGAGACATGCGGACAAAGAGCACGAGCACCTCTACGGTATCACTCTTGTCGCCGGGATAGTGTGCCGTCACCTTGATGGTGTAGTTCCGGTCCCGAAGTTTGTACAAATGCTTCTGCGGAAAGAGCCCTCTACTCCTCGTACCGTCGCCCCAGTCCCAAGTGAACGGTTGCCGGGGCCGCGCGCTGTCGCCGCCGTTGCACTCGACATGGCCGCTCTTGCGATCGATCCCGACCACGGTGGCCCCAAGTGTCTTTGATTCTTTAAAGAGGCATTCTGAGAAGTCCAGCACGGCCGCGCCGGGAGAGGCATAGCACAAGCGCGCCGCGAGCAGGAGAGGCAGCGGCACAAGCCAACTCAACCAAAAGGAGAAGTGTTTCACCATCATCGAGTAATCCCTTATTGCCACCAAGCCACCGCACCGCCCGGGAGTGCCTGCTTTGTGTTTGGCCGAACGATAAGGATCAGAGTTTTTCGCGGCCTAGCGAAAATACTCTGAATCCGATGGTTCGGCACACTCCTCATTTCTCGTTTTTGATTTCAATTTTATTCGGTTTTTCAATCACCGAATCTCCCTGAATCCCTATAGATGCCTGCCATCCTCACACAAATCTTATTCTTTATTCTAAGGGCTGACCCCACGCTCCCTCAGCCCCGGCCGTACAAGCTTAATTCTTCATTCAAGGGCTGACCCTACTTCCACTGCTGTTTCTATATGCTGATTACCTTGTCTGACTCGTCAATCAGATCGTACAGATCCTGCATTGTTGAAAGTGGGCACATCTCCGATCCCTCGGAATTCCGGATCTTGAGGCAACTGCCGCAGGCAAGGATTTCTCCTCCGGCATCTACGTATGCCTGCATCTGCTCTGTCACCTTGAACTTGGGCGTGTCGAGACTTTCGCACTCAACACCTTTGGCCAGCAGGAATGTTTTCACGCTGTCGCCCTGTTTGAGCGCGAAGACACCAAGCCGGAACGCGTTCCAAACGTTTTCTGCTTTATCGGAGTAAACCACTATGCCAAGTTTCATTCGTCATTCCTTTCATTCATTTCTCAGCGAACGAGACTGTCGAAAAACTTATTTTCAGGAGGTAGATTCTCCTGCCGACCTGACTTGTGACTATGAAATCATTTTGACGGTTGAAAAGGCAATCCGATACTTGTCGAAGCCTTTCAGTGCCGCTTGTTCGTGCCGTTTATCGCGGAGAGGAAATAGGGTCAGGAGAGGAAATAGGGTCAGCCCTTGAATCAGCAATTAACATGCCAGTTGTCTTTCGATCCG
>CAYQNY010000188.1:0-6536 GCA_964418925.1 uncultured Verrucomicrobiota bacterium | reverse complement strand
AAGGCTATTGGTTCCATTCCCGGATCCGGAGACAATTCCGGTTGGCCGGCACAGCGCAGCGTAGCAAGATCCCAAGCAGTCAGACTGCCTCTTATTGCCACCGTCAACGCATCAATGTGTTTTACCGGGCATTCACTATCACTGACTATTTGTCCTCCAACAAGCTTGTGGGTCTGTTGGTCGAATATAAGCTTGACTGTATATGGTTGGCGTTCTCGCATCATTGAATGTTGGCTGGCCGCCGATTGTACCGCGGCAATCACATCCATATTCTCCACACGAGCCTGAAGTTCGGTAATGCCTGCTCCGGCAATCGACTTATCAAAGAATTTTGTAGCAAAGCTATTGATGAAGCCGGGATACTTAATTTTCTTTCCTAGAATGTTCTTCGCGATTACTCTCCCGCCGATTACGGCGTTTGGTCGCAACTGGCCAAGCATAGGTTTTCCAGTAATCCAGCTTGCGTACTCAATAAGATCACCTGCTGCATAGATATCAGGGTCGGATGTTTGCAGATAGCTGTTCACGTGCAGACCCAGTTGGCCCATTTCGAGTCCCGCTTGTTCGGCCAGCCGGCTGTTTGGTCTGACTCCTGTAAACAGAAGCACCATTTGCGCCGGGATGTTTTCACCCGAAGAAAGCGTAATACTCTCAACTTGCCCGTTCCCATTGATCCTTTCTATGCGTTGTCCTAATCGAAGGTCAATGTCATGCTGTTGCATATACGTTTCAACCTGGCCGCTCATATCCGCATCAAGCGCTTTCGACAAGATATGATCAAACATTTCCACAAGATGCACCTTAATCCCATGGCGAGCCGCCAAGTATGCGACCTCCACGCCAACAGGGCCTGCGCCTATTAAGGCGGCGGTTTTGACGCGTTTTGTGTTGATCCAATGTTGTATATTCACGGCATCGCCACTTTTCCGAAGCGTAAACACACCCGGCAGATTGATGCCGGGAACAGGCAGGACTATGGGTTGCGCACCCATAGCCAGAATAAGTTTGTCATAACCATATACATTACCATCCTCTGTAATTACAACTTTCCGCGTTCTGTTTATCTCCGTAGCCTTCACGTTAATCAGCTTTATATTCTGCTCCGTAAAAATCGAATCATTCTTGTATGAAGGATCCACCATAACATGGCCACAGCATATATACGGGGTTGCACATCTTGTCAGGAGCCCCTTTTCATCGGCTTCTCTGAGAATGGTAACATTCAATGACGGTTTCAGTTTTTGGAGTGTGCGCGCAGCCAGCGCTCCGCATCCTGAACATCCGACAACTACAATATTCCCTGCATCTGTCATTCTTTTGTCCTTCCTGTTTTACCCCAACGAGCATGTTCCCGTCGGACACGTGCCGGTCGGACACGCAAGGGAATCACTGCCGCCGCTTCCACCGGCATGGCTAAAAGTCGACATCTGCTTCTTCGGATTTGATACCCCGCACTGGGGACACTTGGGGACAGATTCCGAGAAGCTTTTCGCCAGGTGCTCAAACGTCTTACCGCATTTTTGACAACGGTATTCGTATATAGGCATGGCTTATTCCTCCTTTGCTGACTGTGTTTTTGTCTCGATCATTTCGTCAAGAATCTTCGAATATGCTTGCTTGCGCATCAGTCCCACGAGCCGCTCTGTTTCTTCGCCTTGGTTAAAAAAAATTACCGTAGGGATTCCCCTGATCTCATAGCGCCGTGGAAGATCCCGTGTCTCGGCATGGTCAAGAGATACTTTGCAGATGACGGCACGCCCTTTATATTCCTTTGCCAGTTCCTCGATTGTCGGACCGAGTATCCTGCAGGGCGGGCATCTAAGTGAAAAGAAATCAACCAGACAAGGAAGCTTTGCCTTCAGCACTTGCTTCTCAAAATCGCTTGCGCTATTGACATGAACCAAGGCTTCCTTTCCCTTTTCTTTTTCGGTCTCCTGTTTTTGCTCTGAGATATTAGGCAAGACTTGTGATTGCCCGCGTTCCCGATCATTTTTATTTTTTGCGTGTCCCGTTGAAACGGCAAAAAGCACTCCCAACAAGGCCCCGAACATCGCGCCGCGAAAAGGATTGGCCGTTAAAGGGCATGTTCCGGACGAGCATTTACCGAAATAGCCCAGCGTTGCGCCCGCGAGGGCGCCGATGGCTATACCGATTAGTAAGCGAATAAACATGATCTACTCCTTTCCTATCTGTTGATGATTTCTGCAACACGCAGAAATCATTACATCCTTCTCCGCCAAGATTTTTGCGCCAAAGGTATTCACCGCGGCGAACGCCTATGGCGAAAAGTTGTAAAACTCAAAATACCTGTACCGAGACTTCTGCAAGATAGCTGCGGACGCAAAGGATTGCGTCCCTCCATGAATGAAAACACACATTTTTTCCTAAATATGGACGGCACCAATCCTTTGGCGCCGCTTGCTCAAAGCGCCTGCTCTATCGCCGAAAGAAGCTCCTGTTCCTGCCGAACACCGACAAACTGCTGGACCGACTTTCCGTCCTTGAAAAGGATTAAGGTCGGAATTGCCTGGATTCCGTATTTGGCAGCCGCTTGCATGCCCTCATCGACATTGCACTTCGCCACTTTGGCTCTCTCACCAACTTTTCCGGCTACCTGCTCGCAGATCGGCCCCTGCATTTGGCAAGGTCCGCACCACGGCGCCCAGAAATCCACCAACGTTACCCCCGTTCCGATCGTCTCCTCGAAATTACCGTCTGTCAATTCGACCAAATTACCTGCCATTTTAATCCTCCTGCATTCTGGTGTTTTTCTTTACCGTCTCAGTGCAACAACCGCCGCACTGAGCCGCCGTGAAACCATTTGTTTCCGGCCAAAATTAGGGCATATTTCCCCTTAAAGTTCTATTGACTTAACTCTAGTCTATTACCTGAAGAAACGTCAAGAGCTAAAACTTATAAAAAATTACGGCATTTTCAAGAAAGAAAGGGGAAATATATGCCATGGGTAAAACAAGAGATGTGTACCGGCTGCGGCATTTGCGTGGATGAATGTCCCGTAGATGCCATGTCGGTAAGCGAGGGGAAAGCGAGTATCGATGAAGAAAACTGTATTCGTTGCGGCCGATGCCATGATGTTTGCCCGCAGGAGGCCGTGCGCCATGACAGCGAGCGCATTCCACAGGAAATCGAAGCAAATCTGCAATGGACGCGTCGGCTTCTCCGGCATTTCGATAGCGCCGAGGAGAAACGCGGCCTGATTGAAAGGATGAAGCGCTACTTCATGAAAGAGCGCAAAGTTGCCGAGCAAAGCATCGCCCGACTCGAGCAACTGGTTCAAGAACTTTAAGGCAAGCTATGGCCCGCCGCGTCACTACGCTTACGCTCCGCCCCGTCGCCACGCATCGGGGCCACGCGAACCGCGTGGCAAGCAAGTTCACCACGCCTAGGCATGGGGGCCACTTTGCCGCAGACGTGGCAAGCGGCGTGGCAACCCGAAAATGGTAGGGCCGCATAGCCTGTGCGGCCCACGGCGCGCAATGATCCTATTGGACTGATATCGTCTTCGCTGTTTTTCGATTACGTGTCGGCATCTTGCCATTCCCCGGACTTAGACTGGCGACGTCCGGCATCGCCTTCAGCGGAAATGATATCCTGAACATTAACCTTTACAGACGTCACCTCCGCAATACCCAGGCTTTCGCGCATGTGGTCCCGGACCCTCTGCTGTAAGGCCTGCGATAATTGCTGTATATGGATGCCTGCTCTGACGGCCATATCCAGGCGGACCTCGACCGCGCCATTCCGGGAAGCCGACACATCGGCACGCAAGGTCTCAATGCCGGCAAATTCACTCTTCAGTTTTGCCAGGACTGCATTGACGGCATTGACGCTGATACTGACCATGCCGCCGTCGCTGTCAAAAGAAAGAAACTGTTCCCGTTTACTGATGGTCAACCCCGACAGCCAGAACAGAAGCACCATGGTTATCAGACTTACTCCCAGCGCTAACTGCCACGTCCGGCTGTTGAGCAGAATATCCCCATAGGCATAATGAATACCAAAGACACCGGCCACTAACACCCACCCCATTGCCAGAGCACCCAACGACATTACAAATCCGATAATACCATGCAGTATCTTCATTTTTTTTCTCCTTCTTGTTTTGTTTCCGACGCACACCTGACGCCCTGGACAACGATATCCACGGCCTTGACTTTCTTACCCGTCAGTTCTTCGATGGCGCGACGCACATCATTCTGAATGCGCCAAGCCACCTGCGGGATACGGACACCATACTCAATGACAACATTCATTTCCACGCTGACGCTTTGACCTTCCACCTTGACTTTAATACCACGGTCGCCGGCATTTTTAACGATCATGCCGGCAATGCCGTCGGTAAATGAACCGCTCATGTCCACCACCCCGGGAACTTTCAGGGCCGCCTGCCGGGCAATGAGCGCGATCACACTATGATGCACGCAAATTGCTCCCAGCTCTGTTCCTTCGCCCACCCGGTTGTTTGCCAACTTGGCATTTTGTTTTCCGGGTTTCTTCTGCTGTTCCGGTTCAGCAGATTGTTTACCATCACTCATTGCCGGTCCTCCATTGATTAAAATCAGCCATGGCCACTAATCCTAGTCCATCTTTCAAAAAATTATCCAGAAACGACGTGTTATACTGGCCGCGCCGGAATAACGAATCGTTCATGATCGCCTGGCCCAGCGGAATCGTGGTTTTGGGACCGTCAATCAGGCATTCGCCCAGGGCCCGTGACATGCGGTTGATGGTCTCTTCGCGGGTATTCCCCTGCACAATTATTTTGGCAATCATGCTGTCATAATACGGAAGAATTTCATAGCCGCTATAAACGGCCGAATCCACGCGAACTCCCATCCCTCCCGGTAAATGAAGCCATTCCACACGCCCCGGCGCCGGCGAAAAATCATTACATGGATCTTCCGCATTGACCCGCCATTCCATCGCATGCCCTTGCGGAATGATATCCTTCTGTTCGAACGAAAGTCGCTCGCCGGCGGCCACCTGTATCTGTTCCTTGACTATATCAACGCCGGTCACCATTTCCGTCACGGGATGCTCCACCTGAATGCGCGTGTTCATTTCCATAAAATAGAAATTTCCTTTCGCGTCCAGCAAAAATTCAACTGTCCCGGCGTTCCGATACCCAATACATTCAGCGGCCTTGATGGCTAGTTTATTCATGCGTTTCCGCTGGTCAGCGGTCAACACAGGACAGGGGGATTCCTCCAGCAGTTTCTGATGACGGCGCTGGATACTGCAATCCCGTTCGCCCAGATGAACCACGTTCCCATGATGATCCGCCATAATCTGAATTTCCACATGGCGGGCATCCTCAATAAACTTTTCAATATAGACATCGGCTCGTCCAAAGGCGCGTTCCGCTTCGGCGCCGGCCATAAGGAATCCCTGAACCAGGCTGACGTCGTTATGAGCAATGCGCATCCCCTTGCCACCGCCGCCGGCCGCCGCTTTGATTAATACCGGATAACCGGCGTCATGGACAATATCGAGCGCATCTTCCTGGCTTTTCACAATTGTCTGACTGCCGGGGATCGTCGGTACTCCGCATTTGCGCATCATTTCACGGGCTACGGCTTTGTCCCCCATTTTTTTGATATTGTCCGACGTCGGACCGATAAATTTGATATTACAGCTTTCACAAATCTGGACGAAATGAGCGTTCTCGGCTAAAAACCCATACCCCGGATGAATGGCATCAACATCCGCCACCTCGGCGGCACTGATGACATTGGCAATTTTCAGATAGCTGTCGGCCGCCGCCGCCGGACCAATGCAGATGGCTTCATCAGCCATCTGAACATGTAACGAATGCTCATCCGCTTCGGAATAGATAGCGATGGATTTGACCCCCATTTCACGGCAGGTCCGAATGATGCGCACCGCAATCTCTCCCCGATTAGCTATCAAAATGCGATTAAACATAATCGTTATAACTTTTCGATCTTGAATAAAGGCTGACCAAACTGCACGGCATGGGCATTTTCGACAAAAATTTCCAGAATCACCCCGCGGACTTCCGCCTTGATTTCGTTCATGACCTTCATGGCCTCCACAACACACAAAACGGCATCGGAGGTGACTTCCTGTCCGATCTTGACATACGACTCCGCATCCGGTGAAGACGACCGGTAAAATGTGCCCACAAAAGGAGCTTTCACTATCGTAAAACGCGTATCATCCACCGGGGGCGGAGCCGCCGCCGGCGCGGCGGTCGCATGAACCGAATCCAGCGCCGGCGCCACGGCTGTCTGCATCACCACGGGAGCCGTTGTTCCACGTTTAATTGAAATGCGCACACCATTTTCTTCCTTCTCAAATTCGGTCAATCCGTGCGCGGACATCAAGTCAATAATTTCTTTAATATCATCGAGATTCATACTCACCTCTTGCGTTGTTTCCTGACCTGGACGGATGAAAGTAATTCAAGCAATCCCTTCAGCGCCAGTTCATGACTCAGGACGCCGAATCCCATTATTTGACCCCGGCAGGCGGCGGTTGTCAAGCTTATCTGA
>CAYQNY010000187.1:0-6568 GCA_964418925.1 uncultured Verrucomicrobiota bacterium | reverse complement strand
GAATTTTCCGCCAGCTTGTCCGGCGTAGCTTCAGCGAAGACGGAAGGCGGATCAGCCTATGGCTGACAATCCGTTGCAGTTCTCGACACCCAGAGAGGCGTCTCGAACCGCCTCTACACCGAATTGTTGTAGAGGCCGTTCGACTTGTCCCGCCAAAGGCGGGATAGAACGGCAAATCCCGCGAAGCGCGGGACAAGCACTAAGTTTATCCCGCGCCGCGCGGGACTTGCCCCGCAAGGCGGGGACACAAAGGAAAAGGATAATAAAAAACTTTTTATTCTTCGTGTCTTTGAGTCTTAGTGGCAGAATATTGTAAAAATTTCACGAGGCGCGAAGCGCGCTCGGGACTAATTTAATGCATAAAACAGGAGGAAAAAAGCAATGAAAAGAGCAGGATTATTGGTATTAGCAGCATTGGTACTGACAACGAGTGTTTATGCCGGCGCCGGAGTTCACGTGGGCTAACTGTCCGCCGAACGCGATCGAGACGTTTCCGGGCACATACGAGGAGTTGTTCTCTTATAATGCGGTGGTGCTGTCGGACGTGAATTATAAAGCGGTCGGCGACATCGGGTTTGAAATGATCCGCGACTACGTGGAGCAAGGCGGCCGGTTACTGGTGACGGGCGGGCCGTATGCGTTTGGTGACGGCGAGTTTGAGGATACGCGTTTTCTGGATGTATTGCCGGTTGAGTTATCCGGTCCGTTTGATCTGAAATGGGCCGGGAAAGGGCAAA
Organism: uncultured Verrucomicrobiota bacterium; assembly: GCA_964418925.1. Lineage (GTDB taxonomy): Bacteria > Verrucomicrobiota > Kiritimatiellia > JAAZAB01 > JAAZAB01 > CAYQNY01. The sequence goes on along the minus strand of CAYQNY010000187.1, from coordinate 5,831 downwards.
TCATGGAAATTGGAGCCGGCGGCCAACCGGTCCTGATTCTCGGCAAGTACGGCCAGGGCAAGGTGGCGGTCTTGACGTTAAGTCCGACCGGGATCAGCGCCAAAGGAGAAACAGCCTGGTGGGACTGGGACGGCTGGGGACCTCTCGTGAAGAACATATTTGCTTGGCTGACAACGAATTGAGAAAAGAAAATGAAAAGGAAAACGATGAATAAGACATTCGGTGTTTTGCTGGCTTTTGTTTGCCTGGTTGTGGCTGCGGCGCAGGGCGGTTCGGTGCGCAACGGAAACTTCGGCCGTTCGGTCACCGCACCGGCGGACCTTGCCCAATTCCAGGAAAAGGTGCAGAAACTGAGGAGCCGGGGCTGGACTTGCCCGGATGCCAAGGACTGGCCTTGGTCGTGGGACGGCCAGGGGGACGGAATAAAGATCGAATGGCCGGCGACAGGAGGCGTGAACAACGACCGTTATGGCCGAATCAGCGGCGGCATCACCGGCTATGTGAACGGCTACTGGGGTAAGTTTTTCAAGGCCAGCCAGATCCTCACCTTCCAGGCACGCGGCAAAGGAACGTTGCGCGTGGGGCTCATGGCTTATAAATTTTCCGATGACCATAAGGAGATCCTGCCGGGCGGCGGTGTGCCTGGGTTTGACATCAAAGTGGACAGCGCCGAGTGGGTTCGTTACCGCTATCTCATGAAAAAACCCGATTACGAATTAAACGGCCATCCTTCTTTTCAGGCGCTTGAAGGCATAATAGATTTTGACGATGTGGATATTATCGACTCGGACCCCGTCCTTGATTCGATCGTCGCGGAAGAGAACAAGCTTTACGGCACCGGCGCCTTGGTCGAGAACCTGCGTTGGGTGGCAGTTGACGCGCCGTACCAGGAACGTGTCGCCGCGTATACAGATGCCGTGAGTGCCTTGCGAGCAAAGGCGGCTACACTCGACCCGGAACTGGTGCAAGGCCTGGAAAAAACCATCACGACGCTCGACTCCTACGTGCTGACGAAGGGGGTAAAAACCGTCCTGGCCGAGCATTACAACGACATGCTGGTCCTCACGCGCTTGTGCCGGAGACTGTCCGGCGGCAAAGAAGACGCCATTAAACCGGTGACGGCCACTGTGGCGGCCGTCCCGGCGGACACTCCGGGGCTCTATCCCGGCCGGCGCGACGCACGCCCGGACACCGTGACCATCACGGACGTCCGCTCGAGCAAAGTCCGCTATGTCGAAAACGAGGCGGCGACGACGACGGCGACCTTGGTGAATAAGAAGGCCGCCGCGGTCGGCGGCACGATCAAGGCACGGATGATTCTGGACCTCGATACGGTCCGCGACCTTGCGGGCGCGCCTTTTACCATCGCTCCGGGCGAGACGAAGAAATGGTCTTTTGCTTACAACGTCGGCCCCGAGACCTACGGCCGGTCAATCGAGGTTGAGTTTGTTGACGGTGACGGGAAGACGCTCGATAAGTGGCAGGAGTATTACGCCGTCGCTGCCGAGTTTTTCCGTGTGCATCAGCACAGTTACCAGACGGCAACCAAATATTGGCCCGCCGACGTCTTTATTTTTTATTTTAATCAATCGCATTATTTCGCCCACGAGCCGACTGATTTGGGTATTCAACCCTTTGATGCCGAGGTCTATTTAAGCGGTCAACCGGGGTACCGCGTCAATGTGCCCACCAGGAAAGCTCAGATAGCCGGTAACAAGAGGACGGGAATTGCAACGACCTTTTACCAGACCGGCGCGTTCTGCGGGCAGATGGGTTACGAGGAAGTACGCAAGCATCCCGAATACGTCCTCTATGAGAAGACCGGCCAGTTTGCTGTTGACCCAATTTATGGCGGCTGGCCTAACCCGATGGAAATTGCTTCGCCTTTGGAGGTAGGTCCTAAGCGAAAAGATTTAAAGACAAAGCCTTACCTTGACCGCATATATACCCCCTGGCAGCATGTCGGGATGAATATGGCCATGGAGGAGGCTGTTGTCTATGCGACGGAGTGTATAAGAGACTATGCCCGGGAGTGGGGTTTTGACGGCATCTACTGGGACGGGTCCCTCGGCATAGGGGACGGATACGGCTACGACGGCAAACCCAACGTTCCGTCCGGAAAATACGAGGATTACGTGGCCCTTAGCGCCCGCAACCATCGTCTCTTCAATCAAATCCTCAAGCGCAACAATCCGAATTTCGGCACCTGGTTGAATTGGGCATCGAGAGTCAGTACCAGTGATTGGGCGAGAAATGCGGGGATTAAGATCTGGCTGGGCACCGGGGTAAAAGGTGACCCGCTTAACGATGCGTTCCGCGCGGCAACCACGGGAAAGAATGTGATGATTCTGGATGAACTCCAATCCGTCAGCGGGCTTAAATATCAAGAACTGCTGGAAGGCTACCTGCTTCCGGAGCGTGACCATTCTTTCCAGAAGTACGGCGCCAGCATAATCAAAGGTTATTTCGGCAACGGTGTGGATATGAATGAGCCGGGGCCGACAAAATGGGGCTGGCCGACGTGGAATTACGTCCTGGCCCAGTTGATTGCCTCGCAAACGCACATGGCATCGTTCTTTATTCCGAGCTACCGGCCGAGCCTCCAGTTCATGACACGGTACTCCCGGTTCATCTGGGCGCCGGATATCAAGACGGTTCCCGGGAATGAAGTGGAAAAGACGCTGGCGGTGACCGCTCCTGAAGAAATCTGGTGGAAACGGCTGGTGTATCAGCGCAAAACGGATCGGGGGTATGACCTGATCGTCCATCTGGTGCGCATACCGCCGACGGAAAAGGTTGATTTCAACTGGGCCGACGAACCCCTGCCACTGGCGGGGACAACGATCACCGCGGACGTGGGCGCTGCGACACTCGAGACTGCCCAAGCCTGCCGGCCCTACTATTTCGAGGAAGCGCAGCAAACCGTGGCGCAGATTCTTTCACCCGACGTGCGGACGGGCAAAATCACCGTTACCGTGCCGCCGTTCCGCTACCACACCATGGTGGTATTCCGCGTGGAGCAGAGAAACTGATACCATCAAAAAACCATATAGACCATGTCTGGCCTTTCAGGAAGGAATGACAGATGAAATCCGACTTCATGCAGCGTTGGCTCGAGGCTTTGTGTCGCGGCAGTCGCGAAGAACGCCGCCTCACGATTCACTGCCAGAAGCCATTCAAGGAAACCCTGTCCTTTGCCAACCGGCCGATCCGGATCGGCGGTCGTACTTTTGAAAGCGGCCTGGCCTTGCTTACCGACGATGCTGCTGAAATCTGCAGTGCCACCCCCATGATCCATTTCCGGGCCATGGTCGGGCTGGACGATAATGCCGTGGCCCGACGCATGGTCCTGACCTCGGTGGTTTTTTCCGTCGAGGCGGAAGGGCGCGAATTGTGGCGCAGTCTGCCGATGGCGCCGACCGACAGTGCGCAGACGGTCGATCTGGCGCTTCCCGGTGTTCATTGCCTGGTACTCAAGGCCGTCATGGTCAGCGAATCGGCACGGGCATTGAGCAACTACTGGGCTCATGCCGACTTTGCGGACGCCATGGTGGAACTGGCCGACGGGACTGCACATACGGTGGCGCGTACATTGGATGAACTGCGCCTCGAACAGGCCATCCAACCGCCCCTGTCGTTTAACCTTGACGGACGCGGCTGCGCGGAGTTCTTCCAGACCTGTCAACGCGAGTCGTCGATGGGTGACTGGGCGGACGGGCGCCGCCGTTGCACCGTGCGCTACCATGATGCCGCCAGCGGCTTGACCTGCTGGCTCGAGGCCTGGCAGTATCGCGATTTCCCCGCCGTGGAGTGGATCGCCCACTTCACCAACGACTCGGACCACAAATCGCCGCTGCTCGAGAATGTCCGCGCCCTGGACCTGGCCTGGCCGGCGCCGGCGCCGGCACGGCTGCATTGCGCCCGCGGTTCCGACGAACGGCCGGACGATTTCCAGCCTGTCGTCGAAGAACTGGGAACGATCCGTTCCGATCTGCGAACCGTCCGCCTGACTTCCGGCAGTGTCGGCCGCTCGTCGGTCGCCTGGCTGCCGTTCATGAACCTGGCGACCGTCAACGAGGGCTTGGTGCTGGCCATCGGCTGGAGCGGGCAGTGGAGCGCGGAGATCGGCAGAGAGGCTGAGACGGGAGCCATGCGTCTCCGGGCCGGTATGGATGGAGTAAGTCTGCGGTTGCATCCGGGCGAGAGCATCCGTACGCCCCGGATCCTGCTGTTGCACTGGCAGGGCGAACCCATCGACGGCAACAACCTCCTGCGCCGTTATCTCCTGTCGCACTGCGTGCCGCAGTGCGACGGCCGTCCGTTGGAAGCCCCGGCCTGCTTAGCCACTTGGGGCGGTCAGCCTACGCCGAAGCACCTGGCGTGCATCAAGCGACTGGGAGAACAGAATCTCAAGTACGACTGCTACTGGGTCGATGCCGGCTGGTACGGCACGGCGGCAACGCCCTGCCCGGACGTCTTCAGCGGCGAATGGTGGAAGGTCGGCGACTGGCGCATCAACCGCCATTACCACGAGCATGGGCTGAAACCGTTGAGCGATGCCATCCACACGGCCGGCATGAAGTTTCTGCTATGGATCGACATGGAGAGCGCCTTGCACGGGGTGCCGGCTACCCTTGAGCATCCGGAATGGTTTTTAAGCAAGACCGCCGGCCCCCGCCAGGAAGGCGATGGGTTATTGCTCAATCTTGGCCATCCGGAAGCCCTCGCCTATGCGATCGAAACAGTGGCAGGGCTGATCAAGACAGGCGGGGTCGACTGGTACCGGCAGGACTTCAACCTGGGCGGCCCCATCGAGTATTGGCGGGCCCATGACGGGCCAGAACGCCAAGGGATGACGCAGATCCGCCACATCGAAGGCCTGTACGCTTTCTGGGACGAGTTGCGTCGGCGGTTCCCGCAGTTGGTCATCGACAATTGCTCCTCCGGCGGACGACGGATCGATTTAGAGACGGTGAGCCGCAGCATTCCGCTTTGGCGCAGCGATTACGGGTGCTTTGCCGAGGCCGAGGCCGATGGCCTCCAAGTGCATGCCGCCGGCCTGGCCTGCTGGGTGCCCCTCAGCGCCGGCGGATGCATTTGTCCGCCGGGTGATTCTTATTACTTTCGCAGCAACCTGTCGGCCGCCCTGGCGGAGGCCGGTTTTTGTGGGGATGCCACCCGTGTGGACGAGTTCATCGCCGGCACGGGTGATTATCCCTGGGAGTGGTACCGTCGGATGCTGGCCGATTACTATCGGGCCCGCCCGCTGTTCTCCGGTGATTTTTACCCACTGACGAGTATCACGCCGCTGCCGGACGCATGGCTGGCCTACCAGTTGCATCGGTCTGACCTTGGCCAAGGGCTCGTGGTCGCCTTTCGCCGGTCGCAGAGTCCCCATCCAACTGCGGTTTTCCACTTGAAGGGGCTTGTGCCGGAACAAATCTATCGTTTTGAAGATGCCGACAGCCGGCAGCGCCGCGACGTCGCGGCCGGGGAACTCGAGCATACGGGGCTTGAAGTGTCGCTCCCCGATTCGCGCTCCTGCTGTCTGCTCTTCTACCATGCGACGAATGATCGGCGTGCCTCCCTTGCCAGCCAGGATCTGCCGGCCCGGCCATCGGTGAACAAATAACGAAGGGTGAAGCGAAGATGAAGCGATCAGGTGGCGGTCTTGACATTAGGTCCGACCGGGATAGGGGCAAAAGGCGAAACGGCCTGGTGAGAATGGGACGGCTGGGGCCAATTGGTGAAGAACATATTCACCTGGTTGAACGAATAATCACCAATAACGCAAGGCTAATTCATATTTTCCGTAAAAGGCTTGATGTTTA
>CAYQNY010000186.1:0-6787 GCA_964418925.1 uncultured Verrucomicrobiota bacterium | reverse complement strand
TGTGACGCATTTTTTTCTTGTTTTTTATAGCGGTTGCTGATGCATGAGGTACTAATAACACCCGTTTTTTTGGGTCTTTTGGAGGGCCACGCCGTTTCGACTTCGCTCAAGGCCCTGAGTCTCTCGACTTTGCTCGAGACCTTGAGCCCCGTCGAAACGGCCTGTCGAAGGGCTTTGTCGTGGCCGTTCTTTAAAGCGTTTTTCGACAGTCTCAACGGAGAGCACGCCGGCTGACCGGCGCGCTCTATTGTTGTGCCTATCCAAAATCGTAGTAGAACGAGGACATGGCCTTAATATGCCGGCTGATATTGGCCATGACGGCGTCCGGCACCGGCTTATTCACCCGCATGATGACCAGCGACTGGTTGAGCTTGGTGTGATGCGGATTGCGCACGTCTTCAATATTGATGTTGACCTTGGCCAAGGCAACGCCGATTTGGCCGAGAACGCCCGGACGGTCTTCGTAGATAAAGAAGATGGTCGGCCCCCGTGGCTCGAAGTACAGCTTATCAAAATCATTGATCCGTGAGAGCATCAATACGCCCTCGATCACGGTGCCGCGGATGCTGACCCGCCGCAAGGTGTCGGCATCCAGTGTGCCGATCAGGTCGATTGTCATGGAACTCTCAAATCCCTTGTTGGGATCCGGCTCGCGGTTGACTACGTTAATGCCCATGTCTTTCAGGAACTGGCGCGCCATTTTATAATCCGAGGGGCGCTCGATCTTGTCGCCCAGCGCCGTAACGATCGGGATCATCAACCAGTCGGCAAACGGTTCCAGCGAGCCGTAGAAGCTGGTTTCCAGGGTTTTGAGTTTCGTTTTCGGTTCAACCAGGTGGCGGCAGAGCTTGGTGATTGTGTAGGCCAGCTGACCGTATGCTTCATCCAAGCCCTCGGGCACATTGCGGTTGACAATGAAACTGGTAATGCCCTTGTCGTCCAGCTCGATCAATTCCTCGGCGGCGCGGCGCGCGGCGTTGGTGTTGGCCTCGACAGTGCTGGCGCCCAGATGCGGCGCCATGATGTCGGCGATGTCGGCGACGCTTTTGGGGCCTGCGGCATCGGCCGGGTACACGTCGTTCAGGAACCGGAGATCTTTCAAGGGCTTGATCTTGCGCAAAGCGGCCTCATCCAGCACGCCGGCCCGGGCGCAGTTAATCAGCGTGGCGCCTGGCTTCATTCGGGATAGCAGATTCTCGTTGATGATGCCGCGGGTTTCGTCGTTCTCCGGGATGTGCAGGCTGATAACATCCGCCTGCTCGAAAAGCTGAGGCAGATCCGTCAGCTCCACGCGCATGGCGTCGGCCCGATCCTGTGAGATCATGGGATCGTACCCCAGGATGCGGACGTTGAACCCGGACAGGCGTTTGGCCACGAGCTGGCCGATATTACCCAGGCCCACAATCCCGATGGTCTTACCGGTGATTTCACGGCCCATAAATTTTTTCTTTTCCCACTTGCCGGCGCGCGTGGAGATGTCTGCCGTAATAAGCTGGCGGGCATCTGCCAGCATCAGGGCGATGACTTCCTCGGCCACGGCGTTGGAGTTGGCGCCCGGCGTGTTCATGACGTCAATACCCTTCTGGCGGGCGTGCTGGATGTCAATCGTGTTGTAACCGGTGCCCGCCCGGACAATGATTTTCAGATTGGGAAGTGCGTCGATGACGTCGGCCGTGATTTTTTCACTGCGCACAATAAGCGCATAAATATCCGGGTGCTGTTTAGCCAGGTCGACTAGCGCCGTCTTGTCGTCCTGGATCACCGTATAGCCGCCATGCGACTCCAGTATTTTGCGGGCAATATTTTGCAGTTTGGTTGGGATCAGCACTTTTTTCTTCATGGGTATTGTTCCTTTTTAAAATCGGGCCTGGAGATGCACCGTCATGCCTGAGGTAAGAAGTGAATGGTATTCTTATGGGTTAAGCGCGGGTTGTCAATCTTGAATCAAGCAATTCTAATTATGGACGCGCCACCTGCCGGCTTGTCCGCGGGGTTCTGGCGCCATAATAAGAATTGCCATGTTTCTTTGCTTGACCGGTGGAATCGGGACTTCTAATGTATGATCATGCGTGTATGGACTCAGGTCAGAAAGGCTGGAATGGTCGCGCTGATTCTGGTGTTGGCCGTCGCCATGCCGGCGGCGGAGCCGACACCGGAGGCTAATAAAAAACACCAGCTCTCATGGTGGGAGAGCGCGCGTCCGTCGAAACCGACACCAGCCGGTCAATTGGCATATGCCAATGATCTCAAGGATGCCGGTCGGCTTATCCAGGCCAGCCGGCAATACCGCGCCATTACCTATGCCTGGCCGCAGTCGCCGGAGGCGGCGCAGGCCCAATACGCTTATGCCCAACTGCTGGAGCGGCGGGGAAAAGATACCGCTGCTTTTGAGGAATACCAGTATCTCCTGGAAACCTACGCTGGATTTGTGCCCTATGACAAGGTGTTGGAGCGTCAATATCTTATTGCGGATCGTCTGGCTACCGAACCCCATCATTTCCTGATATTCAGCTACAAAACTCCCGAGACAGCGATTCCCTTCTTTGAAACATTGATCCGGAACGGTCCGCAATGGAAACGTTCCGCTGAACTCCAGTTCCGGATCGCGCGGATTTACGAGAAAAAGAAACAATATGACCTGGCGATGGATGCCTATTCTTTTTTCCAGCAAAAGTATCCGATGCATTCATTGACGGAGTCGGCGGCATTTGGTCATGGGAAATGTGCCTATGAATATTCTCAGGAAAATCCCAACGCCATTGAACTGCGTCAGCACGCGGAGGCGGTTCTCCGGAGTTTTCTCGAACGCTATCCGCGCAGTGATACGGCCAGTCTGGCCCGGACATATTTGAAAGACCTTCAAATGGCTCAGGCGTTGACCCTTTATCAGCAGGCGCAAACCTATGATCGTTCTTCCCGGGAAGTCTCGGGTCAAAAGCGGGTGCGGACGCTTCTGACGGCTGCCCGGTTGTGCTATCAGCGGATCATTAATGAATATCCGCTTTCCCGCTGGGCTGAGACCGCCCGCGCGCGAATCAGCCGGATTGATCAACGAATGGAGCAATATCATGACAAATAGATGGATTAATTATTTCGTTAACAGCCTGTGCCGACTGAAAATCCTGCCGGTTGTGGGAAGTATGCTGAGCCTGATGGTCATGACGCTGATACTGGCGAATATGCAGGGATGTATCGGCTACCAGTTGGGCAGTTCACTGCCGCCGGACATCAAGTCCATATTTGTCCGCACGTTCATCAATAAGTGTAACGAGCCGATGATCGAAATCGAGGCCACTAATGCCACCATTGCTGAATTCCAGAAAGATGGCACCTTGAAAATCGGCCGGATGAATGAAGCGGACGTGATTCTCACAACCACGTTAACGATGATTACTCTTGAGCCCCTGCGCTATAGCCGTCAGGATACGTCCAAGCCGAACGAGTACCGGCTGATTATGAGCGCGCGTTTTCTTCTCAAGCGGCGAGTTTCCGGAAAGGTGATCGGCGAGGGGGATTGCATCGGCGAGTCCACCTTTATCTTTGGAGGCAATCTGGCGAGCGCCAAGCGCAGCGCCATTCCGAAGGCATCAGAAGACCTGGCCAAGCGGATTGTGGAACAAGTCGTTGAAGTCTGGTGATTCGCCGCGGTCAATTGCCCCGTCGCCCCGATTTATCGGGATAAGTGGCAAAATGCGGAAATGTCTCTCGCCAAGCCGTAAAGAGCGCCAAGGTGAAACGTGCTCAAGACTCTTCAGCGTAGGAGGCTGCCATGGGGAGTTTCAATTTGCAATCCTGCGAAGCGCGGGACCACGCGGCCCGCGTGGCAAGCAAGTTTACTACGCCTGCAGCGTGGCTTGCCCCGCCAGCGGCAGGATCTGCGATCCGAAATCCGCAATAGGATGGTGATTCAGACCGCTTTCTCAAGTGCTGCCAGCTTTAGTGCGGCCCTACGCTTGCGGCGTATGGCTGTATTTTTCTTGATAACGCCTTTTTTGGCGGATGTATCGAGAACCGAGCAATATTTGCGAAACGCCTGCCGGGCTTTTTCCTTGTCCTTGGCCGTGATGACTTCAAATATCTGCCGGCGTCCCGTGCTGATTTTTGATTTGATCGAGCGATTCCGTCTGCGTGCTTTCTCAGCTACGCGGACGCGTTTCATTGCGCTACTAAGGTTTGGCATGCCATAATCTCCTTTGAATAAGCTGTTTGCCTGTTGGGGGCGGGAATAGCCACCCTGCCTGTTTGCCGTTCCGGCATCAGAACGGGACTTACTGTGCGCCAGGACTTCCCGTGAGTCAAGCTGTTTTTCAGCCGGTAATAAGTTTTTGACTATTTTCGTTTTCCGTTTCATTATTCGAAGTATGCGAATACTGCGTGTCATCCTGGGCCTGGCGCTAATTCCCGTTTGTGTGGCGGTCACAAAATCTGTCCTTGCCCTGATGGGGATGCTGGGCGCGGCGGCCGGTCTGGACCGTTCCCTGCCCGTGTTGGCCGTTGGCATTGGGGTTATGCTGTGGGGTCTGATCTTTTATATTCTGCCGCGACCGGTACGGACGTATGTACTGGCCCATGAACTGACGCACGCGCTCTGGGGTTCAATCTTCGGCGCCCGGGTCTTGGGAATGCGGGTGTCAAAGAGTGGTGGCAGTGTCAGGATGTCGGAAGTCAACTGGCTCACGTCACTGGCACCGTATTTTTTTCCGCTGTACACGGTCCTGGTTGTGCTCGCGTATTGTCTCCTGGCTTTGTTCGTGGATCTTCGCCGTTGGGAACTGATCTGGTTCGGGCTGATCGGATTGACACTGGGTTTTCATTGGACCTTTACCCTGGAAACCCTCTTTCAGCCCCAAAGCGATATCCGTCGTTATGGCCGCCTGTTTTCCTACACGCTGATTTACCTGTTGAATATTATGGGCATTGGTCTGGTCCTGGTGCTGGTGTCGCCGGTGTCCCTGGATTTGTTTGTCGGGCAGCTGTTCCGGGATGTCGCCGGAGTCTGGCAATGGTGCAGCCTGATCATGATGAATGGTTTTTACCTGGTTTTCCAGCAGGGATGATTGTAAATTACAATAATCCGCGGGATTGGACGTTGAATGAATAAGGCGACGTGATGCGGGCGGACTCTTATTATGGATGTCAGCGACAGTGAACTGCTGGTTCAATACCGAAACGGCAGCGTGCAGGCTCTGGAACAGCTCGTGGAGCGTTACCGCCGGCCGTTGTTCGGGTTTATCCTGAACATGATGAGCCGTCGGGAGGAGGCGGATGACGTGTTCCAGGAAGTGTGGTTCCGTGTGATTAAATCGCTGGATCGTTATCGGGACGAAAAATTTCTGAGCTGGCTGTTCCGGATCGCGCGTAATTTGATGATTGACCGATACCGGAAAAGGAAGCCCCTGGTCAGCTTGGAGGGCGAAAATCAGCAGGGTATAGCCTTGGAGGATGCGATTCCTGATGCCCGCCGTGTCGCGTCGGAGCAGGTCGCTCAGCGGGATGTTGCGCGCCGGATTGCCGCGGCGGTAGCAAGCTTGCCCGCGGAGCAAAAGGAAGTGTTTCTGATGCGGATGGAAGGGGAGTTCTCATTCAAGGATATTGCCGGGATTCAATGCGTTTCCATTAACACAGCCCTGGCACGGATGCAGTACGCGCTGGGCAAACTGCGGAAATTATTGAAAGACGAAGGCCAATCATGGGGGATATCATCATGAAGTGTCGACAAGCGGAACAATGGCTGTTGTTGAAAGATTCCGGGGAATTACCGTTCCGCAAGCGGTTTCGTTTGGAACAACATCTGGCTGCGTGCGCTCATTGCCGCGCTTACCGGGACGGCTTGGAGCGTGTCATGTCGGCGGCGCGGCAAAGCTTGGTGACCGCTGAACCCGATGTGCGCACGATAGCCGCCATCCGGGAGGCCGCTCGCGCCGGGATACGGGTGCGGGACATATCAGGATGGGAACAAGTTCGCGAACGGTTTATAACAGCTTGGCGGCCTGTCCTGACGGTGGCCGCCCTGCTCCTGCTGTGCCTGGGCGGCTGGTATTGGCTGGCCGAACGTAGTTCCTCGTCCGTTGGACCGATGTCGGCCTGGGAACATGATGCAGTGACATTGGAGGAAGCGCCGCCGGCTGGTGAGTTCGACGATCTGACCGCGATGCTGATGGAAGACGTAATCGTGGTGGAGCGGGGGGCCGACCTTGTTGACTATCAGGATGTCAGCTTTTTGGATCGCGACCTCCTGGTTCTCGAAGGCCTGGCAATCTGAATCCGCATCGCGGTTCATACGCCATGCTACCGGGCGGCCTAGCGGAAAAGAGCCTGCCAACGGACCAAGCCAAACATACCCGCAAAATCGTGTATAACGTTTTAAAAAGTGCTGACAGCTATGCTTCTTCTTGCCGCTTACCTGACTTTGCCACTGTTACCCATAGCTCCGTTGGGCAAACGTTGACCACTTATTAACCCCTGATTTGTGGCATGTCCTGCAGGAGCTGGTCTAGATCGTAGTATTTCCTGGTTTCCGGAAGAAACAGGTGAATAATCACGTCAAAGTAATCGGCCATGATCCAGCCGCTGTTGTGTGTTCCGGACTGGCGGAAACACAGCAGGCCTTTTTCTTTGAACCGGAGACGGATCTCATTGAACAGCGCCTTTAAGTGCGGCGCGTTTTGTGCGGTGGCGATAACAATATAATCGGTCATCGCGGACTGTTTTTGCATGTCATATGCTGTAACCTCAAGACCTTTTTTGTCGGTGATGGTGTTGATGGTCATGCGGGCCAGTGTCAGTG
>CAYQNY010000185.1:0-6920 GCA_964418925.1 uncultured Verrucomicrobiota bacterium | reverse complement strand
AATGCGCCGCGTGGCCTGCCCGCAGTCGCTACGCTCCAGCGTTGCGGGCGGGGGTCATGTGGCCTACAAATTCCTTGTTTTTTATAGGCCCACTCACCGAGTGGGCGCGATTTTAGACCATTTCGCAGAAGTCTATTTAAATAAGCGCCGGCATATTAAATGCCGGGTGAGCCGCTTTTTGCAAAAATTCAGTCAGTTTCTCCAAAGACTCCGCGTCTTCTTCAGTCGCTATTTTATCTAACAGGTCTTCTTTACCAATTTTTTTCAATCTTGCCTTGACCCGCTCAGCAATTTCTTCCTTCAGCGCTTTCGGCATCCAGACAAGTCTTTCGATGCCACCCTCCGCTGAAATAAACTTGTTGCTTGAAATGTAGAGTTTCCCAATTCCAATAAAGCCGGGTGTTTGGATCCCTCCGCCGATTTGTCCGGCAAGAGAGGAGAATTTCATTCCGATCGGCGTCATTCCCTGGAAATCCCGGTCCACGATCATGATGCCGTTCACCTCCGGCACAATGGCCGCTATACACTCAAAGCAGCCGCACGAAGTCATAGGCTCCTCAATGATTGAATAGGCATTAAACCGCTCCAGATTACCGTGCGACTTGACGGCAATATAATCGTTAATGCCTTTCCACTGACCTTTGAGCGGGTCAAGACATTCACCCTTGGCAACGGGTTCGTTCGGACCATGTTTGTCTATCTTGTAAGAAGCCTTGCAGTCAAGCCAGGTATATGCGCCGCATAGTCCAAGACGTTCCGGGGTAACAATGCAGACATGATTTGGCGCATAGGACTGGCAGAGAGTACAGGAGTAGAAATCTTCCACGTCCTCATCCGTCATACCGCCAATGCGGTCATCGCGGTGCTTATAAACTTTAAGAGCTTCTTCAAGGGGTTTCTTCATCTTTTCCGGATCGGTAATCAATTTCACCTGGACGCGGTCAACAATACTGGAAAAATCGTTATGAATCTTTACCACCAGGATATCGCCGAAATGTTTTATCTTGAATCCCTTTGCGGCGGCATCTTTACTTATGCGAACCCAGCTAATCGTACGCTGACCCATGTGGAAAATGCCGTTGGCGCAGGAAATATATTCGTGAATACGGCGTTCAACGACGGATTCAAAGTCTTCCTGAAACTCACGACCAGCGATTTCCACAACTATTCCCAGTGGATAGGCTTCCCCTTCCTTCATTTTGTCTATTTCCGGACCAATAACCTCAATCTTGCCATCCTCAACTTGCTCTAAGGGTTTCATACACAGGAATTCGAAGGCTTCGCTGTACTTGCTGCCAAACTGGACATGCATATCTTCCTTCCTGACACGTTCGCCTTCAAAACCGGCGCCATATGGAACCGGAATGGGAATTTTCTCCATTTTAATGGTAAGCCCCCTGACCTCAATGGCGCGATTGATTATTTCCGCAACAGGGATGTTGGCTACAACATGCTCATAAGTGCATATTCCTGTGGGGAGAATCTCCGGAATGTTAATATCGGATATGACCGGGAACCCGAAATTAATAGCGCCCGCCGCGGTTGCATATTTTTCGTCCGTCAGAAGCTGTTCCGGCGGCGCAGCAGGGTCTGAGTCCAGAGCCAGCACAAAAGCATAAACCCTTTCCTTGTTATACATCAATATATCGCGCGCCTCCTTAAGACCGCCCGGCGTAACGCCGCCGAATGTCATCGCGGAACGCGCCGCAAAATTCAAAGCGTAGATCGCCGCCGTAATATCTTTGCCGTACGGCACAAGGAACGTATCCCAGTTCATTTCTATCCCTTCTTCCGCAAGCTGTTCGGCAATGGTGCGGCCGCCCGAATTACCGGCCATGAAAACAAGAATGCTTCGTTCCTGGAGCCCGCGAACGAGTTCCACGGCTTCCTTATTTGTCTTCGTGGCGCCGGCAATGGCGGCAAATCCGGGCATGCGGCCGTCAACGAGCTTAATGCCCTGCATCCGTAAAGTCGCATCGTCGCTGAACCCGAGCCAGATTCCCTCAGCCGGGTTTTGTCCCAGTGCGTATTTCAGCGACTCAATTGTTTCTTCCGCTATTAACGTGGCAACACCGGCATTCAGCGTGTCACCGAGGTAAGGCAGCCACAGTTCATCGGTCGGGATTTCAGACAAAAGTTTTCTGGCTTCCTGAAGCGATTCTTCCAGATCGCCGAGTTTCTGCACTTTCTGGCCAAGGAAAAGATACATTATGGGCAGATAATAAGCAGTGTTGGGATATTCAACCTTGCCGTCCTTCCCCTTTTCTTTGATCGCTTTTGCCAGGGCCTGCCCGGCTCTTTCCACCATCCGGTGAGCTCCTCTAATCGCGGCAGTTGCTATTATTTTTGACATTTTAATTCCCTCCGGCTTTATTATGAAAATTTATCAGAACCTATTACGGCTTCTCCGGCTTTATATTTTCCCAGTACTTGTGCCATAGTTTCTCCGAACGATGAGCTTCGGCACCTTGGACAAGTTTCCGCCATTTCACGGGAAATTTCCAGGCGTTCCATCATGACATCAATCTGTTTTTGGGACGCGAATGCGTTTCCGCAAAGCCTGCATTTGACGAGGGGTACCTGGGTATGCAATTCTTCAAAAAATCTTTTACCATCGATATCCTCGTAGTGAAGCGCTTTCGTCGGGCAAACAAATACGCACGCGCCGCAGCCGATGCATTCATCGGACTGATCATCAAAAGGAGTAGTCACCATTCTATCTGTTCCCCTGTTTGCATAACTTATTGCGTGTCTTCCAATAATTTCATCGCAAGTCCTCACGCACAAACCGCACAAAATACATCGTTGTTCGTTTTTCAAACCGGAAGTTTCGGCAAATCTGGTTTTTTCAACGTCATATTCGCGAGCAAGTTTCTGAATTATTTCAACGTCCGGGCAACGGGTAAGAAGAAGTTCGATAATCATTCTGCGCCTAGAACGAACTCGTTTGTTGTTTGTTTCCACAATGTCGTTTGGAGACGGAAAATAAATGCAAGACGCAACAAGCTTTGACTTTTTACCCCAAAATACTTCGACAATGCAAAGCCGACACGCACCGTAAGGTGAAACGGATTCATGATGACACAAGCCCGGAATATTTATGCCGTTTTTTCCGGCTATCTTCATTACCGTCTCTCCAGGTTCGGCATAAACCTGTTTGCCGTCAATCGTGAAAGAAAATGTTTCTGTTTTTTGCGTCATTGAATGATTCCGGTTTATTTAAATTCAATCGCATCAAACTTGCAAGCATCAAGACAAATCCCGCATTTAATGCATTTTGATTGATCTATTTCGTGAGGTGTTTTCTTTTTCCCGGTAACAGCTTTTGAAGGGCATGCTGTTGCGCAAGCGGTGCAGCCCGTGCATTTATCAGCCAGAATGCTGTACCGAATAAGCGCTCTGCAAACTCTGGCCGGACAGTGTTTATCATCGATATGGGCTTTGTATTCATCCAAAAAGTATTTCATTGTCGACAGCACCGGATTGGCCGCCGTGGAACCCAACGCGCAAAGGGACGTATCCTTCATTAACTGAGCCAGCTCCTTTAATAATGCCAGATCGGATTGTGCCCCGCGACCTTCGCAAATAGCCGTCAATATGCTCAGCATCTGTGCGATACCCTCCCGGCATGGCACACACTTCCCGCAGGATTCCTCCCTTAGAAATGAAAGAAAATATTTTGCCACATCAACCATGCAGGTTTTTTCATCCATAACTATCATTCCACCGGATCCCATCATCGAGCCAAGCGCAGTAAGGCTTTCAAAATCCACCGGTGAATCAAGACACTGTGCAGGAATACATCCTCCCGATGGCCCGCCTGTTTGAACGGCCTTAAAATCCGCATTTTCGGGTATGCCCCCGCCTATATCGTAAATGATGTTGCGAAGAGTTATCCCCATGGGAATTTCCACCAGCCCAACTCGATTTATCTTGCCGACAACTGAAAACACCTTTGTGCCTTTACTGCCTTCTGTGCCAATTCCTGAAAACCATTTCGAGCCCCGCGCAATGATAACCGGCACATTGTTCCAGGTTTCCACGTTGTTAAGGCAAGTCGGTCGGCCCCACAACCCGCTTTCTACCGTATGAATATATTTTGCCCGCGGTTCGCCTACGCGCCCTTCAATGGAAGCCATTAGTGCCGTTGACTCCCCGCACACAAACGCTCCCGCTCCTCGGTTTATTTTTATTTTCAAACTATGGCCAGACCCGAAAATATCAGTGCCCAGAAAACCACACTCTTCAGCCTGTTTTAAAGCCTCTCGAAAACGTTTTACCGCGAGCGGATATTCTTCCCTGATATATATGTAGCCCTCATTTGCACCAATAGCGAAGGAGCCTATAAGCATGCCTTCAATTACGCTGTGCGGGTCGCCTTCAATAATGGACCGGTCCATGTATGCACCGGGGTCACCCTCATCAGCATTACATATTACGTACTTGGACTCTCCATGAGTTTTCCGGCATGTTTCCCATTTGCGGCCCGTAGGAAAACCGCCGCCGCCCCGCCCGCGCAGACCGGACAACTTGATCTCCTCGATAATCTGCTCTGGACTCATTTCTTTCAGAGCCTTGGCCGCAGCCGAATATCCGCCTTTGGCGATATATTCATTCATTGAAAGTGGATCGATGTACCCACAGTTGCGCATCGCAATATGCATTTGCTTACTGAAGAACGGGATATCCGAATATAGCGGTATCTTCTTTATTTGAGGTGATAACGGCCCGTTTCCGTAATTCTTGCTGGTGTCATCAAGAAGAAACGGTTCCGCATCAATTCGGCCGACAGCGCGATCTTCATAGACATTGCCGTTGACAATTGCATCCATAAGCGCCGAAACATCATCAGGTCTGACTTTGCTGTATGTAATACGACTCTGACCCGGCATCACCACATCTACGAGCGGTTCCATGAAGCAGGCCCCAATACAACCCGTTCCTATTACCTTGATATCGGTCTTGCGTTTCTTGACTTCTTTAAGAAGGGCATCAAACACATTCTGGGCACCAGTGGCCAGTCCGCATGTAGCCATACCAACAAGAACTCGGGGTTTTCCGTTGAGTAGTTCCTCACGAGCGGAAGACCGTATCTCCGCAAGCTTTTCCGGTGTGGAGATTTTCATGGTTTTTTCTTGTCTCTGTACTGCTTGATAATTTTTTTGAGCGACTTCTGGGTAACCTCGCCGAAAACCTTATGGTTGACCATTATAGCCGGTGCAAGCGAACAACATCCCAGGCAGCGTACACTTTGGACGGTGAACATTCCGTCCTTGGTTGTTTCATCTTCACCTACATTCAATTCTGCCTTAAGCATGTCGGCAATTTTATTCGCTCCCTTGATATAGCATGCGGTTCCTTGGCAGATACTGATTAAATGACGGCCGCGTGGCTTGAGGCTGAATGCTTTGTAAAAAGTGGCAACGTAGTACGGCTGCGCTCGGGGAGTGTGCAGTTCTATGGCGACCCGATCCAGGGCCTTGCGCGGCAGGTAATTGAGATGCTCCTGTATGTCCTGCAAAACCGAAATCAGCGACGCGGGTTCGCGCGGATACTGTTTTAATGTCTTGTCCACAACAGTGTCAATTTGCCTGTCAGTTTTTGAAGTCATAAACTAACTCGCCAGATATCATCCACTCGCTCACGCTCATAGCTACATTAACCATTAGCCATTGCCTTATTATCCCCTGCCATGCCTCGTTCAATTTGCACCAAAGTTGCTTCGCGTTTTTCTGAAAGAATCTCTTTCATATCTTTGAAATCCAATGCGCCGGTTGGACAAGCCGATACGCAAGCCGGTTTTTCTCCCCGCTCAACACGTTCAAAGCACTGGTCACATTTGGTTATCACCCGGTTTTCATTGTCCAGGTTGATGACACCGAACGGACAGGCAAGGATGCACCACTTGCATCCAATGCATAAATCGTGGTCGATAATAACCGGGCTGTCCTTATCGGCGCGATTCAGGGCCTTGGTCGGACAAATTTCCATGCATGGCGCGTCTTCGCAATGCCGGCATTGCAGAGGTATAGCGAATCCCGTACCTTGTTCCACACTGACTCGCGCGCGCGGAGCAGGCGATTCATGAATCGCCTTAAGCAAATCCTTTGAATCTGAATGTTCGACTGCGCACGCCACCTCGCATGACTTGCAGCCGAGGCATTTATCAACTCGAACAACTATCATTCCTTTCATAATTGTGTCTCCGTGTATTTTGCATATCTCGTGAAGCGTATCTCGTTAGAGTTTCTTAATCAAATTACGCACCACGCTTTTTATTCCGGCTTGAATTCCTGCTCATACATCATGGGCTTCAATTTCAGCGCGGCGCGTTTCCTGTCAATATGTCTGATCATGAGGTGTGCGGCTTTTACCGGGTCCTCTTCAAACGCCCATTTACCGCCGGTTTCTTTCTCTATGTCGTCAGTCAGGTATTTCGTCAACTTCTTGCTTCCCAAAACGGGTAGCGGAGTTGCTATTACCGTAAAAACGCCTGAGGCGACAAAGTACATCCCGATAGAAACAGCCTTTTCGGACATCCATTCGGGCGCTGCACCCGCACCAGGCAGGTCGGAAATATCATCGCCAAGACCGCCTTCAGCCACGATAGCAGCCAGGATTGTCAGAATCCGGCTGTTGTCAACGCAGGAGCCGACATGCAACACCGGCGGGATACCGACAGTCTCGCAGATTTCCTGTAATCCCTTACCGCAGAGTGCGGCGGCTTCGGGTCTGAGAAGCCCTGCCTTAGCTGCGGCAATGGCATTGCATCCCGTGGTGACGACTGGAATGTCATTCTTGATAAGCTCTTTGATCATGGTTATGTGACCATAATCGTGTTGGATTTTGGGATTATTGCATCCCACAACCCCGGCTGCGCCGCGCAGGCGGCCTTCAATAATTGCATTGTTCAAAGGACG
>CAYQNY010000184.1:0-6937 GCA_964418925.1 uncultured Verrucomicrobiota bacterium | reverse complement strand
ACAATTATGTCTCGGCATAGCTGCCTTCTTCCCAAATCATTCGAAAAGCGGCGGCGCGCGCTGTATTTATGAAGCCTGTAACGGGTATCGTGCCTATAATCGTTGGCAGTGCCAGCAATTGGCTTCCTGTATTTATAAGTACAATCAGGAATAGTTTCCAGAAATTTCCATTTGTCATTTGCCAGCTTATTTTTATTGCGGCCCTCGCACCTTTTTTCTCCTCCAGCATTATTAAGGACACAAAAAGCAGTTTGATGTAAAGGTAGACGCCGGGAAGGAAGCAAAAGCAAAAAGCCAGCAGTTTACCAACTGCCAGCACTACGTGGACAAAGGCAATGTATACAAGAGTGGAGACCCGCTTTCTTCTTTCATGCGTGTTTTTTACCGCCCAGTTTGCATACATAAGCAGGATAACGGTTAAAAAGGCGATAAGAGGAAAAACATACATCCCCAATCTCACGAGTTTGCTTATCAATATGCCGGTCTGCTCTGCCATTTTCGGCGACATCTGTTCCAGCTTGTCCAAATCATTCTCCGAAACGGCAGTTATGAAACTACTGGCTGTAATCATGAATTCATTCGTGTCGGCACGGGTGAGTATCCGCGGGACAATCTGAAACACAACGATAATGCCGGATATCAGACAGAGCGGTATCCACCACTTGGAAAAGGATCTCCATGCCAGAGCATAACAGCCAATAATGTTAAATTTCATAGATTGCCTTACTACCGATGCCAGGGGAATCAGGGTCACCCTCGAATTAATACTTAACCATAGTATTTTTGCATATTGGGGATCAGGTCGCAAGGGCGTGTTGCCCAAATCGGTCGGAACGAGGGGTCAGCCCTTATAATAAAGAATAAGAACTTATTCCAAAATAGGTGGATAGGGGGCACGTCTCGACCACGCCCAGTGCCATGCCTCCGGCTTGGTAAACATGGCAAGCATTCGACCACGCCTAGCGCCATGCCTCCGGCTTGGTAAACGTGGCAAGCCCTCCGCCGGCTGGCCAGGCGCGTTGCGCTGATTAGTCGGGCTTGTCCACCATAGCTCTTGGAGCGACGGTGGATTCTTGACACTCCGGACCGCTTGGCTTATCATCACCCTCATGGAGACGCTTATTCAGGCAGATTCCTGGCGCGAATTCTTTCGCCATTTACAGAAAAAAGGGCTGACCACGATGCCGTGCAAAATACAACTATACTCTGAGGAGGAGAAACTATGACAAACGCAAAACGTGAAATAGGTGTCTGGAACGACTGGGGAAAGCTGAGAGAGGTCATGGTGGGCTATCCGGACGAGACGGTCGAGCCTGATTACGCGTCAACCCTGGCCTGGATGACCGAGGAGGCCAAAGCAGATTCAAAAAAACATGGCGGCAAAAAATCGGAAGAAGTCCTTCCGGAAAATGTCAAACAGCTGAAAGAACAGGTGGAAAGACATGTCAAGATACTGGAAGATTTTGGCGTGAAGGTCCACCGGGCCAGGAAAGCCTTCGCTCATCCGGAAGAAGCGCGTTTCCTTGACGAGGTTCAGAGAGGCTGTCAGCCCTTCGGCGGTGAAGATTATTTCAATGTCATCGGAAATAACGTCATCTTGATAAACGCGCTGAGACCGGTATTCAGGAGAAAGCAGATTTACCTGGTCCGGCCGGTCCTCGAGCCGCTTCTCGAGGGCAGTAACGCCAGGTATGCAGCAATGCCGCCGCCGTCGCCGCACTACGACGACAAGGAACTATTCCTTGAAAACGGTGATGTACTGCGGGACGGCCGGAATATTTATGTGGGATTTTCCGGTCATGGTTCCAGCGCAGCGGGCATCGCCTGGCTGCAGCAATTCCTGGGGCCGGAATACAAAGTCCATACCGTTAAGATGGCCGCGCACACATTCCACCTGGACGCGCTCATGTCACTTAACCGGCAGGGTTTGCTGACTTATTATCCCGAGCTGCTCCCGGAAGGATTGCCCGAGCCGCTTAAGAAATGGGAAAAGATTGAGTTAAAGGTGGAGAAGAACGATGTCTGGTCGGCTGGATGCAATACCCTGGCCCTTGACGACAAGACGCTGATTCTGGCCGCCGAATATGAAAAGTTCGCCGCCGAGTATCAGAAGCGAGGTATAAAAGTCATTACCTCGAATTATGGAATGACCATGTCGTATGGCGCCGGGCCGCGCTGCCTGACTGGTGTGCTCAGACGGGACCTGTAGCGCTTGGTTTCATTTTCTAAATCAGGAGTAATCCGTAGACGTCTACGCGTCCTGGAACTGATGTTCGCAATATTCGATCCCAAGCGAGGATGAAATTACGCGCTGTTGTTGGAATCGCCGGTTGCATCCTCGCCATGTTCTGCCCTGGTTGCACGCTTGCTTCATCAGCGAAAACGCCGGCAGGCGATACGAAAAAAGAGGCCGCGAAGGTTAAAGACGATGAGATGGAGAAGAGCTATCGCCTGGCAAAGGCGGGTGAATATTTTTTTACCAACGCCGGCGTCGGGGACCTCCGAATGATCGGCGCTGGCCAGACGTGCTCCGGGAAGCCGACCGGGAGGATGCCGCGTGGAATCGTTCCGCGGGCAGGACCGGATGCGCGGAAAGCGGAATTGAGGTCCGGATGATCTGCTCGATTCTCCGCACCTCCTGGCCCTGATCGGGCATGGCCAGTGTGATGGCATGGCCCGCCTGCCCGGCCCGGCCGGTGCGTCCGATCCGGTGGACATAATTCTCGGGATCGTCAGGCAGATCGTAATTCAATACCAGTTCGATGCCGGTCACATCAATACCCCGCGCCGCAATATCAGTTGCCACAAGGATCCGGTATTGCCCTGACTTGAAACCGCGCAAAGCTTCTTTGCGCTGGGCCTGGGAACGGTCGGCATGAATCTCCGCAGCGGCGTGATTCATCGTCCGGAGCAGCTGTGCCGCCCGGCGCGCCGCCCGCCGTGTACGCACGAACAAGAGCACCGGCCCGGTGTACTGTTTCAGCAGTTCGCCCAGGAGCTTACCCTTCATTTCTTTCCTGACGATAAACATCTCCTGGGAGATGAGTTCGGCGGCTGTCCCGGATGGAGCGATTTCGGTGCGGACCGGCAGGCGCATGTGGGTGGCAGCGATCTTGATAATACTCGACGGTATGGTCGCCGAGAAGAGCATCGTTTGCCGGTTTTTCGGGATGAGCTTGATCACGCGCTCAATCTGCGGGAGAAACCCCATATCCAACATGCGGTCGGCTTCGTCAAGCACGAGAATGCACACATCGTTCACGCGCGCCAGGCGCTGGTTAATCAGATCGTTGAGCCGGCCGGGCGTGGCGATGATGATTTGCGGTGACATCCGTAAGCGCTTGACCTGTGCGTACATGGACTCTCCGCCAATGATCACCGCGGTTTTTATGTGAAAGGCGTGAGCCAGCTTAACCAGGGCCTCGTTGATCTGGATGGCCAATTCGCGGGTGGGCGCCAGGATCAGGCCCCGGCCATGGCGCTGGGAGGCCAGGCGCTGAATCATGGGAATGCCAAACGCCAGCGTCTTGCCCGTTCCGGTCTGGGCCACACCGATAACATCCTTGCCTTCAATAGCCGTGGGAATTGTTTTGTGCTGGATCGGGGTCGGCACCGTGAAACGCAGGGAGTCAACCACCTCCAGCAAACCCGGCGCAATGCCAAGTCCGTAGAAACTATTTTGTGTTGTTGTCATAAGGCTTTCATGGAATGGAAGCATTCTATATCAAAAAGAACGCTATGTACACGCTTTTTATAAATAGGATGCACGACGTTGCAAGGGAAGATCGGGATCAACCCTGTATTTAGTATTTAACATTGGCAAGCGCGGGTGCGTGAAAATCATCTTCCATGAGCAGGTTTACTGAAATCCCGACCGTATCGCCCCTGCCGAACGGCAAGATCTGGGTGCTCAGGAAACCGTTTGGCTATGACGTGGGACACGCAGACAGCGGCGAGACCATAGAAGTTCCGGCCGGATTTACAACCAATTTTGCCAGTACCCCGCGGTTCTTAAGGAGCGTGCTTCCCTGCTGGGGTAGGCCTGCCCGCCAGGCAGGCTTTTCGTTCGGTCAAAACCCAATTCAATCCTTGGCCCATTTCCCGCGCTTAATGGCATCACTGCCAAAGGAATGACGCAACGCATCTACCGCCTGATCCAGTTTCTTATTCCGCCCATCCCCCCTGCCGGATAATTCCGCAAATAGCTCCGGCTGGGCCGGCTGGGCCTGATCCGGCGCCACGAGATTGCTCACGCCGAACCCCACCAGCCGGATGGCCCGTTGTACGCGCTCTTGCTCAAACAAGGCCAACGCACAGGCAATCAATACGCGATCGCTATTAAGCGCCGCTGGCCATGACGTTTGCCGGGTAATGGTTGAAAAATCACCAAAGCGCAGTTTAATCTGGGCTGTGCGGGCCAGTTTTCCGGATTTACGTAAGCGTCCGCCAACTTCCTCCGCCAACTCCAGCAGGTGTTGACGTACCCGCTCCATATCAGATTCATCACGAGCAAATGTATGTTCATTGGAAATGCTCTTTTCTTCCCAATGGGTTATGACCGGCCGGCTATCATGCCCCCGGACTAGATCAGCCATATCTGCAGCGCCTGCTTTTCCGAACAAACGCTCCAATGCCCTTAGATCCAGCGCCTGCAATTGGCCAATCACCCGGATACCTTCCTTTGCCAAGCGGGCCCCGGTGACTTTTCCAATCCCCCACATTTTGGTGGCCGGCAGTGGAGCCAGAAACGCCATGATCTCAGGCTCAGTTACCGGGACCACTGTCAATCCATCCGGTTTGTTCATGTCGCTGGCCATCTTGGCCAGGAACTTGTTGGGAGCAACCCCCACCGAGGCCGTCAACCCCATCCGGGTCTTGATGCGCCCCTTTAGTTCCCGGGCGATTGTTACAGAATCCTTCCATATCCCTAGCGCCCCACTGACATCCAGAAATGCCTCATCCATCGAGAGCGGCTCGACCAACGGCGTAAACTCCTCGAAAATATTCATAATCTGCGCGGAAATTTCAGCATAGCGTTCCATGTGGGGTGTCACAAATACAGCCTGCGGACATAATTTCCCGGCGGTACGCGACGGCATGGCGGAATGAATGCCATAACGGCGGGCTTCGTAGGAACATGTGGCCACCACCCCGCGCTGATCCGGCGGAGCACCGACGACCAGGGGCAGTCCCCGCCACTCCGGATGGTCCAGCACCTCAACGGCCGCAAAGAATGCATCCATGTCGACATGCAGTATTATTAAAATTGGGTGTATTGCGCCCTCATATATTGCTGAGATTCTTGATACAGATATAATAATGGCCGCGGGCATTAATACAAGGCTATGTGCTCCAGACCATTTAGAGCAGGCAGTCGGGTCGTCATCTGATACGCGGAGAAGGGCCGCCCGTGAAAAATGAAATAAAACTTGCCTTTCGTTACTACTGCTGATATCCAAATATTATGGCTCTGAAAGATTAATTTAACTTTTATGGTCTGATGCAGATTCTTCTAAGGTGGATTTTAGGAACCATCTCCAGGTAAGAATGCCTGGCATACTGCTATTTCGCAGAACCCGAAGGTCAACACCAAGATAGACTTCTGCGAAATGGTCTAAAATCGCGCCCACTCGGTGAGTGGGCCTACAAAAAACAAGGAATTTGTAGGCCGCGTGACCACGCCGGATGCGTGGCAAGTCCCACGCGGCGCATTTCGCAGAAGTCTACAATACCAAGAAAGATGGGAGCAGTGGAATATGAGCTTGCTTAATAAAACTTGCTTGAGAATTGTTTCCGTTTTATCCGTTTTTATTATCGGTATTTGTTTACCGGCGGCCGAACATAAGCCGGATAGCAGTGCGGAAAAATATATCAATTGGCTCGAAAAGCAGTCAATGTTGTATGAGGCGGCAGAGCTTTCCAAGATGGTATCAGGCTCCGGCATTCAATGGCAGCATGCTTATGCCAAGCCGCAGACTGAAAAGGTTGTTGAGCGCGCCTCGGTCTGGTTTACCGCTTATCCTCCTGCAACAATCACCCGTGCCGGGCAAAGTATTCTCCAGGCGCTGGGCGACGAGGCGCTTTGGAATGCACTGGAGGAAATAGGTGTCCAGGCCATGCATACCGGGCCTGTTAAAAGAGCTGGCGGCATCAAAGGATATAAATACACCCCGACTGTTGATGGCTGGTTTGACCGTATCAGCCTGGATGTTGACCCCGTATTCGGCACGGATGAGGATTACAAGCGTCTGGTCAAAACTGCCGCGCAACATAGCGCAATTATTATCGGCGACGTTATCCCCGGCCATACCGGCAAAGGCGCTGATTTCCGTCTGGCCCAACGGGGCTATAAGGATTATCCCGGCCTCTATGACATGGTCGAGATCAGGCCAGAGGATTGGCGCCTGTTGCCTGACGTTACTGCAGAAAATGACAGTGTCAACCTGTCGGCTGATGCGGTCAATAAACTCAAAGAGAAAGGCTATATACCCGGCCGGCTGCAAAGGGTTCTTTTTTCAGTACCCGGTAAGACCGGTGTGACCGGCTGGGATGCCACGGCGGTCATTACCGGCGTTGATGGGCGGCAAAGGAGATGGGTCTATCTCCATTATTTCAGACCGGGCCAGCCCACTTTGAATTGGCTTGATCCTTCATTTGCGGCCAACCGTCTTATTGCCGGTGATATTATCAAAACCAAACTGGTTCTTGGCGCCACGGTTATTCGCCTGGATGCCAATCCTTTTCTTGGTATTGAAATGAAGCCGGGCTCAGAAAAGACATGGTCGGAAGGACATCCGCTTTCTGTTGTTGCCAGCGACAGCATTGCCTGGCTAATGCGTAAGCTTGGCGGGTGGTCGTTTCAGGAACTCAATATGGGCATTGAGACCATCAAGGAATTCTCAAAATATGGCCCTGATTTGTCTTATGATTTCATTAC
>CAYQNY010000183.1:0-6965 GCA_964418925.1 uncultured Verrucomicrobiota bacterium | reverse complement strand
TTATTGATCGCTACGGCATTGACGCGGCCTCCGCGGGTTATGTAACCGATCCGGCCTCAAGTACATGGTTCTGGAATCATGATCATTGGAACAATTATCTCGCCTTTGTGGAAGCCGTGCAGCAACAAGTTCAACTGCCCGTCATTCTCTGGCAACTGCCAATGGGACACATCAATACAACGGAAATGAAAAAAGACGACGCAGGGACCGCCTATACACCGTTGTCAAACGAAGCCAATAGCGGCAGTTTTGAGGATTCATCCGCAACCTTCTGGTTTGGCGACATCTTCGCGCCGGGGAACGCGGACCGCCTGGCGTATTTCGCGACCAACCGGTGGGGCGAATATGATTCCGATCGCGCCGCGGACGTTACCGTCACCGACGGTCAAATCTGCTGGACCCCGGCGATTGAGAGATTACAAGATCTCAATGTTGTCGCGTTGTTGTCCGGCCCGGGCGTAGGACGCGGGGCTTCGACCTTTGCCTGTGCCGTGGATACTGCCGCCTCAACGGATGACTTCTGGTGGATCAATCAGGCGCAGCGCTACTATTTGAACCTTTCGGGATTAGGCTGGCTGGTCATCTCTACCGGCATCTGTGCCGATTTCGATGGCGACGGCAAGGTCGATCCGGGCATCTACATGACCATCGCCGACGGCCGGTGGCATATCTTTCTCTCCACGGCCAATTACCTCCCCCCTGTTGAAATTACGAACTTCGGTGGAACCGGTTGGACAGCCACCGCCGGTGATTTCGACGGCGACGGTAAAGCCGACCCTGCTGTCTATCAGGCGGCCACGGGGAATTGGCAAGTGCAGTTGTCCGCCAGCGGTTATGCCATTGTCACGATTAAGGACTTCGGCGGATCGGCCTGTGCGACCGCAGTCGCGGATTATGACGGGGACGGCTATGCCGATCCTGCCATTTACAACACCACCAACGGCAATTGGCAGGTAGCCATGTCCAGTTTGGGATATGGGATCGCGACAGCGGAAGGTTTTGGCGGCACCGGCTACACGGCGGTCCAGGAGAACTATGACGCCGACAACCGGGCCGATGCGGCGGTTTACAACACGGCCAACGGCAACTGGACGGTGCTGATGTCGGCGCAGAATTATATCACGGCGACGCTGTGGGGTTTTGGCGGCGCGGGTTATACGCCGGTATCAGGCGATTACGACGGCGACGGTTATGCCGATCCGGCGATCTATCAGGAATCAACCGGCACGTGGCAGGTGAAGCTGTCGGGCAGTCAGTATGCGACAGCCACGCTGGAAGGGTTTGGCGGGAGAAATAACACGCTGATGGCCGCGGATTACGACGGCGACGGCAAAACCGATCCGGCGGTACTTAACACGACCGGGCTGTTGTCCATAAAACTGTCGTCCATGGGCTACGCCACGGCCAGCCTGCAGTTGGTGCAGTAAAAACGGCCAGATCCGATTAATGGAGTGTGGCCGCCGCGCTGCCGCTTTGCATTATCATCACCGCCATGCAGATGCTTATTCAGGCAGATTCCACAGGTAGTTGGAACGGCTGGCAAACTCCTGGCGCAAATTCTTTCGCCATTTGTAAAAAACGAGATATGACCACGATGCCAGCATGAGAACCAATGCATAATCTTAACATTGAATTTGTTGCCTTTTAATTTTATTGGCTTTGATTTCATGAATATATCAGATAAACCAGACGAAATGCTGACAGGACCGGTCAATCACTTTGCTTTGCTGAAACATGATGCAGATAACCTTGCACGCTTGGCTGTCGAGTATGTTGGCTCCCAAATGCAGACAATGTTTGCACGATCTGCGATTTTGCTCTACGTCGTGTCTCTAGAAGCTCTCATCAACAGAGTCATTGAGGACTACTGGCCTCTGTCTTCATCCATATCCAAGATGGACGTCGCAAAGTGGATTACGGAAGACAAATGGTATAAGGTTCCACTGCAAATCACCGGCAATACATTCTGTCGCGGAATGCTCCCTTTTCAGTATTTGAAAGAATTAATAGATGTGCGGAACGACTTCGTCCATGCAAAGCCGGAGACTTATAGAGTTGATTATGTACTTCAGCATGACCGTTCTACGAACTTAAAGCCACTGAGTTCAGCTCCTCATCAGCCAAAGTACAATCAGATTGGACTTTTTAGGGCGCCGACTGAATGGATTGCCGAGGACGCGAATGGGGTTAAGGAAATTACGGAAAAACTTATTACCGGATTGATTGATTTGTTGCCGGGGCAATTGACTCAGGATTGGTTATACAAGGACATCTTGATATCAGATCGCGGCAAGAGGTATACCGTCACTCGAGGGTTTACGCCAGAAATGAAATCCAGCAATGAAATCCATGAGACTTCAGGTTAGATCGCACGGAGGGGAATTAGGGTCAGCCCTTGAATTAATACTTAACATTTGTGTGCGCTGATTGGTCGGGTGGGTGGGGAATAGAAACGGTTTCTTGACACTCCGAACTGCTAGGCTTATCATCGCCCGGAAGGAAATGCTTATTCAGGCAGATTCCACCGGTAATTGTTCATGAATTCACGGTAGGAAAATCGGGGGAGAGGAAAATGGTCGGAAAATCTGCGCTTATTCAGGATTCTCGGACTGACCCCTTTTCCCTTTACCAAATATCCGCTTGATTAAGAGCCGACTTCTTTGACCGACCGGATTGGCGCACCCAGCTTTCGAGCCACAACCATGGGAGGAATATTCATCTTTTCTTTTGCCCAAGGAAGATCAGCCGGCAACTCGAATAGCTTGAGCTTGGATGTGAGATCGAAGACTCGCAGAATCGCTTCCCGCTTTTTCTCGATCTTGCTATCAGAAAAGTATTCACTCGGGTAGAGAGGCATATCGCACACCGGCTGCAACGTATCGCAAATCGTTCCCAGATCGTGTTCACTGATGGCACCGGCTAATTGCTTGGCTGCAACAGCTCTAATACATTCGGCGAGTGCCTGCACGACAGGGTGCAGGACGTTTAGATAGTGCCATCCGGCCGTGAAGAACTCCGCGAAAGGCGCCGCAAACTCGACGAATTTCGGCGAGTTATAGCCGAGGTCGTAGCGGATCTTCGCAAGATATGTTTCTGCTCTCAGCGCCATCTTAACGGACTTAGTTGACTGGTCGCATTCCTTGTTTGTGCGGTTATGGAACTTCTTCGAAACCCAGATTTCCTGTATGAGTGGAGGCGCTTGCATCTTACCCGGCGAAAGGAAACGCACTCCTCGCAGATCGTAGCATGCCTCAAGCCAAGCTTTGTGAAGATGCTCCACTTCCCTAAGGCTCTCAGTCATGTATGAAAAGGCCGTGTCCATTCCTCCGGCAAAAACGCATGGTCCTCCAGCCCAAGGAAACTTCGTAGCCTTGCCTTGGATCCATTTCTTTAAAACCCAGTCTGTAACAATCGTTTTGGTCAGACGTTCGGCCACGAACTTGGGAACAACGTTGACGAAATCTGCGGAGAGCGAGGTTGATCGTACGACGGCTACATCACCGGTTTTCTCAAGCACGATCAATGGAATGACCATGTCCCCAATATATTTGCTGAGGCTCTTACTAAAGCCACAACCGCAAGAGACAAGCCGCGCCAGGCGATAGAGAGCTTTCTTCGGTGACTCTTTGGCGACAATCTGCTTCACCCTCTTGCGAAAGAAACCTACACATTGCTGAAGCACAAACTCGCTCCAAATTTGCCCGCCGGTTGCAATATCGTGTCGAGACAGGTCAAGCTTGGTTCCTGTGGTTCGCAGAATGTTCAGCACGACACGGTAAGTGCTTGGACTGCGGAAGTGTCTGCCCACCCAATCCGGAGCCGAGATGCCAGCAACCAATACACCGTCGCAGTAGATTCTAAACATGTTTTCACAGTTACTACTGCGAGGCTTTTCTGAACGCATCTGATTCGAAGGCCATAGCTTTGGACCTCTGACTCGAATTTCGCCCAATTCTTTGGTTCCTTGAATTGCGAGGTGAGATTCCTCGTCGGGGAGTCTACCGTAATTGAACCGCAACTCGATGTCTTCCTTTAGAACAGGGAAAGAGATTGTTCCCTCAAACAGCGGGTTCTTAGCATTGGGCTTTATCGTGATCTTTTCCTCGGTGAAAAAGTCACGGGCCCGTCGAGCATCTTGCTGCATAAAATAATCCTGCCACACAAAGGAGCAATCCAGAGCGGTGACTTCCCACCCCGGTGTGTTTGCCCAAGAAGCAACACAATCAGGATGGAGAATGACTGTCCTCTTGTCATCCTCTTCTACGTAGATCGGGAATTCGACAAATCCGGCGATGTCCTTCAAATAGCCGGTCACATTCAGCCTTTGGGGCTGCATTTCGGCCTCGCTGTTTGCCGCTCGGTTGCTGACAAACACTTTCACCGTTGTGCCGACTGGCGGCAGAGCCTCCGGACTGTATCGCTGGATACGCAGGTGCCGCTTCGGACTGTGAACTTCGATCCTGAGTGCTTCGGCCGAAGGTTCAATCTGCGGGTCTTGCCGGGTAACGATCTCGATCGAATCGGTGACCATGAAGCAACTGAGAATTCCGATCCCGAAACGAGAGATGGGGTCCATTTTGACACCAAGTTTCTGGAAGTCCTCGCTTCGGTAGAAGCTCCGACCTGTCACGGTCAGATAATTCCGGACGATGAATTCGTTCATGCCGCAACCGTTGTCTGTCCACGAGACGATAGCGCATTCTCCAGGCTGGTGCTCGACTTTCACCTGAATGACTCCATCAAACGTGACACCGGTGTTCCTACTCTCGTGCAAAGCGCGTCTCAAACGGATCGCGTCGATGCTGTTTTGCATCAATTCCCGCAGGAAGACGTAGCGGTCTCCCTGGTAGATTGCATCACTCAGGACGTTGATCATCGCCTGCCGGTCGAATTCGAACCGGACGGTGATTGGTTCGAATCCCTTAGGTTTCACCTTCCAATCGAGGTGCAGCAATCGGGGTTGATAGCGGGGTTCAAGTTCGTTCAGGAGGCCATTGCTCAGGTGAAGTTGGCTATCGCAATACTCTCTCATATCCTCCAGCGCAGCGTAAACGCGGTGATCATCGGTAGCGCCGCGAATCTTGATGCAGCGGCTTGTCTCTTGAAACTGTTCGATGACCACCGGACTCAGTGCCCGATGCTTACTCCATTCCTTGGTAGATTTCGGGTCTTCGGGGCTGATGAACTTCCAGAGCGCGTAAGGTGTGCGGTCTTGCGCCAAGTCAAACAGGTCAATCAGGCGAAGGTAGAGCGCAAGGGCGCAGATGTTTGCTGATTCGCCTTGAAGCGGCAATGCAGTCTCGAAGGACCGGAGGTGCTCCACGTCCAAACTGTGCCCCTCGGAGACGAGGGCTACAGCTTCACCGAGATTTTCGTCAATCGCTGCGAAAAACGCTTTAACGCGGCGCGCGGTTCGTGCGGCGTGCGTCTTTCGGATGTAGGTTTGCCAAATTTCAAGCGGGACATTGTTCAGTGCGCGTGGCTTGCTAATTCGGTTTTCCTGGAGAAGTTTCGTGAAGGCGGTCCTGTCGTTTTCAAGGATGTTGAACGAGTCAGTAGCTGATGGCTCACTCAAACCTATAATGCATTTCTTTTCCGCTTCGCTCACTGCCATTCCCCAGTCGTGCGCGTAAAGGCTACAGGCAAGAACGAACAACTCGGTGGCATTCAAAGACTGGAGGACATCAGAACCGAGCAGTCGCTCTGTCAGGATGAAGAGCGGGTGGATGTGGTTCTGCTCGTCATGCGGCGTGAAGAGCGGGAAAGTTACGTTGGTATAGCTGAGTTCGGGAGCGATGCGATCGCGCAACGCTTTAAGCCATTCCAGATAGGCAGGTGTATGCGACGGAACCGTTCTAAACGCCGCAGTCTTCTTGGCAAGTTTGCGAAGCAAAGCTAAATCAGGCAAGCCAGCTGGGATTGATCCTTTAGCCATGTTGCTCCTTCTTGTCCGTTGGACCGCAGGTGCGTTCGTGCAGGAACGTTGAGTGTATTTTGATGGTGGTTTGTGCTGCGTGTGTCATTTCCTCAAAGTATCCAATTTCACCCAATCCCCGGGGGCTCGTTCGTATTCCCAGAAGGTCCAGCCGTTGCATGCACGGTGGATGATGGCATGACCCGCCATAGAGGGCGAGTTATAAATCTTGCCATTGAAGTTTACAGTACCGTCTGATCGGACAGTAGCTTTATAGATTTTACCTTTGTATTTGCGCTGGATCTTCATTCGTTTGCTAATGTACGGGGCCAACGTAGGTTGGCCTTTTGTCTTTTTGATCTTTGGTTTTTTCTTGGATTTGGCGGCAGACTTGGTTCCCATAACAATACCAATTTGCCGTTCCTGTTCTTGGCGGATTTTCCTCTGGAGAGTCGCCCTAAGATTCTCAGCTTGTTTAAGGCGACCCCTCGTCTTATTGCCCTTTGGATATGCAATTCGCAGAATGAGTGATTCAAGTTCCTTGATGTGGTCTGCTTTGCGGACAAGGTAGAGACTGAAATGATCCCATTTTCCGGCATGGCGGTCACGGAGATGATGATTGATCCTTCCCCGCAGATTTGAAGCTAGGCCAACATAATAAAGGCGATTGCCTTTGTACAGCGCATATACCCCATGCTCCTTGCCGACCAGCTCGGTAAGTTGTCGGGAAAAATCAGAGAATGCCTTACTCGAAATTCGCTCCAGGTAGCCCAGTACCAACGTGCGGGATTTGTGTTTTCTTTTCATGGTTTCAGACTTCCTTCCACAATCTTAATCTCCTCTTCGGTCAGGTCATAGAGATTGTACACCAATTCATCGATTTGTTTGTCGGTGGCGGAGATTTGGCGTTCGAGGCGCGTTTTTTCGTTTGGCGTCTTGGCGGCCTGAACCTTCTTGTGCAGGTCGAGCATGCTGTCCACTAGCGTCACCATCCGGTCGTGGCGGGATTTGTCAATATGGTTGGAATTATCTACGCTGTGAATAGGCAATT
>CAYQNY010000182.1:0-6997 GCA_964418925.1 uncultured Verrucomicrobiota bacterium | reverse complement strand
CTCCTGTATTGGTTCAGCACAATGAAAAAGAGGACATTTCTAAATTGCGTTGACAGAAATGTTGAAAAAAATGTAATGGCTCAGTTACGAGGATATTTGAGTGATGCCGACGTAATTTGATTGAGTGAAAAATTTCTCGTTCTCTATTTGCCTTTGACAATGCCTTATTTTACCGGCGGCGCCGAATTAGGTAGGGGCATGGCCGGCATTTCAAGGCTTTTATATCCAACCGGTATGACAAACACCGAGTCGGCGATGGCTGCGCGTGAAATACTCTGAACCTCCAGGCGGTTTTTGACTTCCTTGCCCTGGGACTTCATCGTGGAATCCATGGCAATCATCATGCCCTTCATCTGGGTCAGCATTTCCTGGCCAAATATCTTGGCGACATCCATTGCAAAGAGACGGAACGGTTCCATCTCTTTGGCATCCACATCCTCAGCCATCCAACAGGACATCTGCATTCCTCCCGGATCCGCAGAAACCAGCTTATATTCCCGGCATTTAAAACCCTTGATTGTTTTTATATTCTCCGTTTTCTTGATACTCATCTTGCCTTTTTTCCCCAACATGGCCTTGCCGGCCATTTCCATGGCCTGCTTCATCTGATCAAGGGACATAACCATCACCTGTTGCGTGGTATGATCAATCAGTGAAATCTTACCGGCCTGCAGATCAATCAGCGAGGATCGCGGCTCGGGCTTGAAATCAATTTTCGCCTTCTGTCCCTTGATTAGCATGGTCATAGTAATGGTCGTCGGCTTAGCGGAAGTCAGTGACGACTCAACGTTCTGAACCACCGTCATATCTGCCCAGGCCATGGCCGCAATCAAAACAACTGCTCCGAACATTGCCGTGAATTTCATGAGTTGCCCTTTCCTTATTAGATTCCCCTTCGTGGAATCTAAGCATTTTGCTGAAAAATTTTAAAAAATATCTTGGAATAGCAGATAGAATTTATAACACAAGCCGGCCTTAACATCAATAAAAAACGTAACTATCAGCATGGTGGACTTCGCGCAAAGCGCTAAGTCCGACAGGCTGCTAGGCGCCATGATTTTTACCGAGCAACTCCAGGCGCAACAGATTCAACGCCGTTTGCGCCGCCCGTTCGCGGACCAGGTTGCGGATTCCGGGAAACATAAACCGATCGGCCCTGATATTCGGGCCGTCGGGCTGACGTCGCGCCAGCGCGATCCACACCATGCCCACCGGCTTCTCCGGTGTGCCGCCATCGGGACCGGCAATACCGGTCAATGCCAGGGCATAATCGGCGCCGCTCCGGTTCAATGCGGTTGCGGCCATCTGACGCGCAACGGATTCGCTGACCGCTCCATCACGGACAATCATCTCCGCCGGCACATCGAGCAACTTGGTTTTCAGCGCATTGGCGTACACAATCCAGCCACCCCGGTAATAGGCGCTGGAACCGGCCGGATCCGTCAGCAGTTTACCGATCAGGCCGGCGGTACAGCTTTCCGCAGTTGCCACTGTCCGGCCCTGTTGTTGCAACAACCGTCCGACACTCTCCGGCAACGTCATTTCCCCTGCCCCGTAGATGTGGTTCCCCAGGCGCCGCTGGACCTCGTCCCGCGTAGAGTCCAGGGCTGTTTGCGCCTCGGCTGCCGTTGGGAACTCACTGCGGATCCGGATGGACACAATCCCTGTCGTAACGGTTGTCCCCACTTTTGGATTCCGATCACGGCTCATCAATATTCCCAGCCGGTCGCTAACCTGTGATTCCCCCAGGCCAAAGGTGTGCAATATCCCGGTCCGAATGACTCGCCCGGATTGTGTTGCCAGCAGCGGCGCCACGTGCCGCTCAAACATCGCCTGCATCTCGGCCGGCACCCCCGGCATCGCAATGATCACGGCCTTGCCCCGGCGCAATTTCAATCCGGGCGCCGTCCCGCAGGCATTATCCAGACACTCCGCGCCGACCGGACACAGCGCCTGTACCCGGTTGCCGGGCGTCATCAATCGACTCCGCGCCTTAAAAAACTGTTCGATGCAAGCCAAGGCGGACGGATTAATCTCCAGTGGCGCGCCCAACACGTCCGCCAGCGCCTGGCGGGTAAGATCATCAGCCGTGGGCCCCAGTCCGCCCGTCAGGATGACCCACTCCACGGCTTCCGCAGCCTGACAAACTACGCGGGTAATAACCTCGCGATCGTCTGGAACCGTCCAATGCCAGTACGTGATGATGCCGCGCTCAATCAGCCGGGCGCTCAGCCAGGCGGCATTGGTATCCACGGTCTGTCCCAGGCTCAATTCATCGCCAATGGAAATTATGATGGCTTGCATAGGCATTAGAATTCTTCGCTGTACCTGCTATGCGATTTGCGTATATTTTTTTTCAAGGCGTTGGGCAAGTGCTTGCCGTTAAGCAAGCCACAGGGCTTTCTGGCGAAGAAGGGTAAACTTCTCTGTCCAATCGCGATAGTCCGCCAAAGGCGGATGATAAAGCAGCCGGTGACACAGATCGATGGCAGAAATGGCGATCTGCATGTTGTGTAGTATTCATCCGTAAAAATCCATAACACTATCCGTCATAATCTTGTTTTCTTGAGAAGATTTTTATGGAGTGCGGGAGCCCGTCTGCAACGTTATGCGTAGCATTGCCTGCCCGTAGTCGCTGCGCTCCAGCGCTGTAGGCGGGCGGACAGGCCAAGCTCCCGCTTTAACCGGCGAAGCATCAGCTTCGCCGAAGCAAAGCGCAAGCTTCGGCTTGCGCACTCCAAAGTATGCTTTACGTCATATTTTGGTTGCGGATATGCTGCTTCGTGTCGGTAATCCGTGGCTATAATCCGTGCGTTCCTCACTCCTGCGGGGCATATTGCCGGCGGTTTTTCATGGCGCGGGCCAAGGTGACGGTATCGGTATACGCGATCCCGCTTCCCACCGGCAGGCCCATGGCCGGACGGGTAATCCGGACGTTATGAGTCGCAAGTTGATCGCGCAAAAAGCTGACCGTGGCCTCGCTTTCCACGTCGGAGTTTAACGCCAGTATCACTTCCTGTACCCGTTCATTTTCGATGCGCCGACGAAGCGATTCCAGGTGCAGGTGGGCAATCCCTTTCCCCTGCATGGGAGAAATTTTTCCCATGAGCACATGATACCGGCCGCGGAAACCACCGGCGTCTTCGATGAGGAGGATGTCAACCGGGTCCTCGACAACGCACAGGATGGATCCATCACGCGACGCATCGGTGCAGAACGAGCAGGGATTTTCATCCTGCGGCGTAATCCCCCCGCAGGAGGAACACACTCCCAGACGATCTGCCGCTTCCTGTAATGCCGCGATCAATTCCCGCAACAGGCTGTCGCGCTGAACGACCAGTTGCAACGCAATCCGTTCGGCCGACCGCCGGCCGATACCGGGAAGCTTGCTCACGCAGGCCATCAGACGATCCAAGCTGGAAAATCTTTTCACGGGTATCTCCGTAGATTTTACTTTAAAACAGCCTCGGTCACATCGAAAAAACAAGGTTTATTCCCGCGCAGACCCCGCATCGGATGCGGGGCAGGGTCGCAGCTTGCCCCGCTATAAGCGGGGAGGCGCAGAGAAAGTTTTTTTTGAATCAGAACCCTGCGAGCTTGGCGCGATGACGAATTCGATTTCAAATGATGAGCATGGTTACAACCCAGGGATATTCGGCAGCCCCATTTCAGACGCCAGCTGTTTCATTTCACGGCCGCTCATGTCTTTTGCCGCATCCAACGCGCCGTCCACGGCGGCCAGGACCAGTTTTTCAAGAACCGCCGGCTGGGCCGGATTGATGACGCTGGGATCAATTCGGATCGCGGCGACTGACGCGTCACCACGCGCCGTCACAGTCACCTGGCCGCCGCCACTGGAAAACTCCACCGTCTTGTCCCGAAGCTGGTGCTGGATTTTCTTCACCTGCTTTTGCATGACAGCCGCATTACGAATCATTTGAAACATATTTTTCATTGGACTCCATACTCTAACTTGGGCTATGCCCGCCGCGTCACTACGCTTGTGCTCCGCAAGCGGCGTGGCAACCCCCATTATGATGTGCATCTACCATCAGTAAAATATTTATCAGGCGCGGTTTCAGCGCGCCGTTATTCCTTGATATCCAGGATGTGCCCGTTGAACATATCCACCGTCTTCTGGACCGACTTCTGAGCCATCCACTTATGCCTGCCCTTCAAGGATGTCTTGGCCAGAGGTTGGCCATTCTCCGGAGAAGGTGCGGCTGAAACAGCCGGCGCTGTTGCCCCCCCCGCAGGAGTCCCCCCATTGGTTCGACGTTCCATGATTTTGAACTCGACAACCACCGGCCGATGGAGCACCTCGCTCAGCACTTTTTGAAGCGCGGTGCGGACACGCGGCATCGCGGCCTGTTCAAGGCGATCGGAAAACTCGGGATCAAACCCCACCAGCACTTGTTCAACAGTCACCGCCGCCGGAAAAGCGTCCAGCAAGTGTCCTTTGGCCAGCGGCGCCGCCCGGCTAACGCGTTCAATAATGGCGGGCCACTCCTTCGCCAGCATGGCCAGCTCATTCTTTTCATCCCGCGGCGCCGGCGCACGGACAACCGCCGGCGCGGGCACGCGTTCCGTCCCGGGCTTTGACAACGGCGCCGGCCTGATATCCTCCGCATGGCTCGCACCACGCATTGATGGGACCGCCGCATCGCCCGCCGTCCCGCCGGTCTTCAGGGCTCTGACCTGGGCCAGAATTTCGTCAAGGGATACCGTCACTGCGGCATGGGCGCATCGAATCAACGCGGTTTCCAGGAGCGTTTTCTTAGACAACGCATAACGAAGCCGGTCCCATGTTTCCATCAGGATATCGGTTATCCGCAACAGGCGATCGGTCGTCGTCAAATCCGCCTGGGTCTTCAGCACCGCTAATTGAGATACGGCCACATCGAGCTCGATCATCCCCTTACCAACCTGCAGGAAAACCAGCAGATTCCGGCAATAATCAAGCAGTTCGATCAACAAACGCTGAAGATCTTTACCCTGCCGGTCCCATTCCTCCACCAGCCGGATCATAATCGCAACATCGCCTTTCAGCAAAGCCGTGGTCAGCGCTTCCAGGGCCTGGCGCGATACCAGTCCAAAAACCGCAAGCACATCATTTTCTGTAATATGCTTACCCTGAAATGCAATCAATTGATCCAGCGCGGACTCCGCATCGCGCAGGCCGCCTTCCGAAGCGCGCGCTATGGCCAGCAAGGCATCCTCATCAATGGTAATCCCCTCTGTTTTGGTAATCAGGAGCAGGCGCTCCATCAATAATTTCAAGGAAATTCGACGGAGATCGAACCGCTGACAGCGTGACAGGATGGTGGCCGGGATTTTCTGAGGTTCGGTCGTCGCAAAAATGAACTTCACATGGGGCGGAGGTTCCTCGAGCGTTTTCAGGAGCGCATTGAACGCGTCGGACGTGACCTGATGAACTTCATCAATGATAATGACCTTGAAACGCCCGGCAGGCATGTATTGAATGGTATCCCGCAACACACGCACATCGTCAATGCCGCGATTCGAGGCGCCGTCTATTTCCTGGACATCCAGATTGGTTCCCGCCATGATTTCCGTGCAAGCCGGGCATTTGTCGCAGGGCTTTTCCGTGGGCCCCTCTGCGCAGTTCAGCGCCTTGGCCAGAATCCGGGCAATGGAAGTCTTGCCGATACCCCGCGGGCCCACAAACAGGTACGCGTGGGCCACGCGGTTCGAGCGGATGGCGTTTTTCAGCGTCCGGGTGACATGCTCCTGCCCCACCACGTCATCAAACTGCTGCGGGCGCCATTTGCGCGCCAGGACTTCATAGACCATAAACCGTTTTCCTTTTATATTTAACTATCAATTACCTGAAACACCAGCCAAGCATACTTGAAATATGTATTATACAGCAACGTAAATCAGCGTTGCAACGTTTCATCTATTGTTCTGACGCGCAGGATTCAGCGGTTCAGTGTTCAGGAAAATTTTCTAATCTGTTCATCGGTGTTCTGATTTGGGAAGATGCATTGCCAGTGATTTATCAAAACATTTCAGCCTGCGCATACACTCATGGTAACGACTGCGATACACAACACAGACTGCCCCTTGCTTAAATCATCCTGCCCCACCTGAAATCTGAACACTCAGAACTTCTATAGCTTGCAATGCCCCCCTTGAACTGGTCTGACTCATTTTAGGCCACAGGCTGCCGGCGCGAATAAGCGACGCGCCACGCGTTACAAGTCCCGCGCCGCCTGAAAGACATTAGCGAACAATGTTTCCAACTTGTCCAGCGGCGTCGCGGAAAACGCCAGTCGCACCAGTCCGCTCATGACAATCACGCCGGTGGAATAATCCGTCAACAATTTCCGGCGCAAACGTTCCGGATCCGCCCGCAGTATTTTCAGGCACATGAAATATCCGGAGTTGAAAGGCCGCGGCACAAACTCATTTTGATACTCGGGATGCGATGCGAGTATCTGTTTCACCTTCTCATACCGGCGGCGCAACAGCTCATACTTGGCGCGCTTTTCGGCGGCATAGCCAGGCAAGGCATAGGCGCTGGTCAACAGCGATTGCCCTGGATTGGAGACGTTGGAAATATTGCCGCGAATGGCGCCGGCTGTTTTGGCTTCCAGCGCGGCATAGACCGGCGGCGTGCCGCCCGCGATGCCGTAGGTCATGAAGCCGACCCGGAAACCCCAGGCATAATCCTCCTTGGTGGGACCATCCAGCTTAATCGCCAGCAGATTGGGATGCAGATCGCACAGGAGGGGCAAGAGCGATTCAGTAAAAATCCCCGGTTCATACACCAGTCCAAAATAGGCATCATCCAGCAGCACCACCAGTCGGGCGCCCCGCCGGGCAGCCGCATGCAGCACGTCCACAATACCTGCCACTTCCGTACAGGTCGGCGTGTATCCCGTCGGATTATTCGGAAAGTTTAATAGCACCAGCGTCTTGCGCGCCGCTCCGGTTTCCAGCTTGTTACGCAACCCCTGGATATTAAAACCAC
>CAYQNY010000181.1:0-7016 GCA_964418925.1 uncultured Verrucomicrobiota bacterium | reverse complement strand
CTCCACCGCGGACGATTATCTACTCCTTTGCCTTTCTTGTTTTTGATCGCAGAAATTCCCAGCCATTAAGTTTTCCTCACCCGGCTTCGTTTCTCCCCGGATCATCCCCGGGAAAAAACATGGCGTTGCCGAATTCCATTTGGAAGTCCGGAGACAGCGACAAATCCACATGCCGCACCTTGGCGGCGATCTCGGCGGCATAATGTTTTTCCTCCACCGACAACAAAGCCAGCTTAGCGCCCATGGATGAAGCATTACCGATAAACCGGATGCGATCGCCGGGGATCGGCGGCAAAAGCCCGATCCGCAGCGCATGATTGCGGCGGATGAAATTACCAAAACCTCCCGCTAACATGACATATCGCAGGTCCGCCGGTTTTAAGCCTTCCATCTTCAGAAGGATATTGATGCCCGCCTTGATGGCCGCGTTGGCCAACTGCAATTCACGCACGTCTCTCTGCGTAAACATAAGCGGTTCGCCGGAGACGGTCTCGGATTTATGCGCGAGGATAAAATCCACATGACTATCCTGCACGATAAGTCTTTTTCGCAGTGACTTGGAAACCGTATCCGGGATTTCGTCCGGCCGGCCAATCCGACCCGTGGAATCAAGCAGTCCCACCCGCAGAAGTTCGGCAACCACATCAATTAACCCGGAGCCGCAAAGTCCGGCCGGCCGGACATTGCCAATGATGTTCAGACGCACATCGTCATCCAGAACCACCTTTTCAATGGCGCCGCTGACGGCGCGCATACCGCACGATATCCGCGCGCCTTCAAAAGCCGGGCCGGCCGCCACCGAGGTGGCAATCAGTTGCTGGTTATGTGCCAGCACGATTTCACCGTTGGTCCCGATATCCACAAAGAGAGTTGCCCCCGGTTCCCGGTCCAAGCGGCTGGCGACAATGCCCGCCACGGTGTCACCGCCCACAAATCCGCCGATCTGCGGGAACACGTAAACCTGTCCGTTGGGATTGATATTCAGGTTCAGGTCCGCGGCCCGCATTTGCAGGGCCTCCGTGAAAACCGGCATGAATGGCAACTCCCCCAGGGTTGAAGGATCAATGCCGCAGACAATTTCCTGCATGGTTGTGTTGCCGGCCAGCACCATCTTGTAGATGACGGAATTATTAATATGCGCGCTGCGGGCCAGCTTGTCAACGATTTCATTAATGGCGCTGATGATCACCCGATGGAGATTGAACAATCCATCCTGGTCTTCACGGCATTTCCGAATTCTTGAAATCACGTCATCCCCATAAGACGTTTGCGGGTTGATCCGGGCCTCGATTGCTGTTTCAGCGCCGTTGGTCAGGTTGATCAGCGTACCCACAAGCGTGGAGGTGCCGATATCCAGGGCAATCCCGTAACACTGTCCTTCCGTGTTGCCCGGTTCAAAATCAATCAATTCGTAATCCACTAAAATAGCTGTGCCCTTGAACGCTGTTCGGTACAGAGAACGGGAAAGCTTCTGCAGAGTATGGATGCCGACCTGAATAAACGTGTCTGACCGGACGGCGTCACGCAGACGATCAATGTCGGAGCGGGCATCATTCAGCGGCAACGTTCCCAAGTCAACATAATGCTTGCTGACGGCCGGCTGCAGATCAATGGGCGCGCCTGAATCCTGCATGAGTATCTGCTGTTGAGTCTCAAAGAGCGAGGCATCCGGGATTTCCACTATGAGGTCGCCCTGGATGCGCGCCTGGCAAGCCAGTCGAAATCCTTCCGTCACGGCTTTGTCTCCAAGCATAACAACGCAATGGGTGGAAGGCGGACAATGCCCGCCGACCACCCGTACCCGGCATTTGCCGCACTTGCCAGCGCCACCACATGGTGTTTGAATGATAATTCCCGCCAGCGCGGCGGCTTCCAGGAGAATGGTGTCCGCCAGGACAAACACATGCCGTCCGGTCGGTTCAAACACCACTTTATGTTCCTGTCGTTTCATAACAGATCGCAAGTCACAGGTCGCAAGTCGCGGGTCGCAAGTCCACTCGGTCACAAGTCACAGGTCGCCACGCGAACCGCGTGGAAAGCAAGTTCACCATGGCCAAGGCGTGGTGGCCCCTTGGCGCTTTGCGCCGACGGGGCAAGTCGTTTGCCGCGGCGAATTGACCTTTGACTCGTCTGACGACCGCCGAGCAAGCCTGTAACCTTCGACTTTCGACTTTGGACCTTCGACTTTTGTTTTGCTCTTGAAACAAGAGTGATCGCATTACGCATTAATGACCAGCCGTACTCCTAGCCATTTCGTTAATGAACGCCTGCAGATCCTCCCGTAAATCCTCCCGCTTAAGTCCAAACACGATATTCGTTTTGATAAAGTCCAGCTTATTACCGATATCATAGCGGGCGCCGTCAAATTTCAGGCCGTACATGGCGCGCGATTTAACCATCAGCCGCATAGCGTCCGTCAGCTGGATTTCGTCGTTTTTTCCGGCAGTGACCCGGCTGATGGACTCGAAGATATCCGGGGTCAAAATATAGCGCCCGGCGATGGCAAGATTGGATGGGGCTTCGCTTGGTTCCGGCTTTTCAATAAAATCCTCGATCAGGAACAGGTTGTGCGCCATCGCACTGCCCGCAATGATCCCGTAGCGGTTGACCTTTTCCGCATCCACGGCTTCCAGCGCCACCACGGATTCCTGGTAGCGATCGAAAACATCCATCAATTGGCGCGTGACCGGCGAGGCGGATTCCACGAGCGTATCGCCCAGCAGGAGGGCAAACGGCTCCTGGCCGACATGGCATTGCGCGTAGGACACGGCATCTCCCAGGCCGTTCAGCGTCTTCTGCCACACGAAATGAACTTCAGCAATATCCGAGATTCTGCGAATTGCTTCCAGCTCGGCAGTTTTTCCGTTGGCTTCCAGCTCAGATTCCAGGTCAAAGTTACGGTCGAAATGCTCTTCAATGGCCCGCTTGCCCTTGCCGATGATCATCAGAATATCGGTGATCCCGGAAGCCACGGCTTCTTCCACAACATACTGGATAGTCGGGGTGTCTACGATCGGCAGCATTTCCTTGGGCTGGGACTTGGCCGCCGGCAGAAAACGGGTGCCGAATCCGGCGGCGGGAATGACGGCTTTACGAATCATGCGACTCCTTTTCCGGCAGCTGGATGATGGGTTTAATGACCTTCACATGCATGGCGTCAAAAG
Organism: uncultured Verrucomicrobiota bacterium; assembly: GCA_964418925.1. Lineage (GTDB taxonomy): Bacteria > Verrucomicrobiota > Kiritimatiellia > JAAZAB01 > JAAZAB01 > CAYQNY01. The sequence continues at coordinate 3,852 of CAYQNY010000181.1, read as the reverse complement.
CCTTCACCAGGCGAGCATACATCGCTGTATCTTGATATGTGCCGATAATGGCGCCGCCGGAACCGGAAAACTTTGCGCTGGCGCCGACTGCGCGCGCCGTTTCTACCATCATTATGTTGCCTGGACTGATAGTATAGATTTTACGCCGCATGTCAAAATTTTCATTCAATAGCGGGCCGATCTTGTCTTGCTCGCGGTTCAGCAGGCAGGTTCGAATCCGGTCCGTGAGATTCGCCCAGAATTTCATGGCGGCAATGATCTCAGGATCGTTCCGCTCGAAACGTTCCCGGATGTCGTTATGAAACACCTCCGACCCCTCGGAAAGATCAGCGTGATAAGCGAGATACAGCGGGGGCAAAAGCGCGGGATCCAGTGACTCGTAACGGCCATGTCCCCGTTCTTCCATTACCGTCTTGTTAAAATCCATATAGACCAGGCCGGCGTATACCTGGGCCACCCGGTCCTGGAGCCCGGCGGAAATTCCCAACTCGTTATTTTCAACCGATAGAACCAGATTAGCTTGCACGGGCTTGGAAATGCGGATGCCGTAAAATTGCATCAAGGATCGCAGACAGGCGGTGATGATGGCGCTGGAACCGGCCAGTCCCACCCGCGTGGGTATATTGGTTGAATACCGAAGCGTGAATTGCCTGTCATCCAGTGGCAGGCGATGTTCCAGGCAATAATCATGGAAGCGTTTTACCGTGGCCTTGAGCAGGCGGATGCCGCCGTAATAGCCGTAAAGACGCACGTCTTCAACCAGGGTTTTCAGGTTCGTGAACCGCGAATGGTCGCGGGTATTGGGCAGGATTTCAAGTTCCGGCGTTTCGTACAGCACCACTTCACAGTGGAAATTACTGAATATAAACGCAATGGTTTTGCCGAAATACCCGTCGGATGGATTCCCCACCAAGCCAACCCGCGGATATGCTCGAGATGTGATAATCATGCCTGTATGCCTGGGATTCAATACTTCAAGAACAATAGCATACTATAGACATGACCGGCAGGAAATTCAAAGAAAATGTCAGGGGGGGGGGTATGATGGGACAGCGTCATTCTCGCGGCGGAGCCTTCCCGCCTATGTCGACGGGAAGGCCTGTCTGCGCGAAGCCGCTTCGGCGTAAACAGGCCGTTGACCGAGAATGACACAGCCCTGATCTAGCCGGTTATGTTGGGGTGTAGAGGCGGTTCGATAGAACCGCAATAAGATGCCGTTCTGACGAACGGCACCTACATTTGAATGACCAAACCGCAGAGTGGTTCCTGTTCACCACGAAAAACTGCAGTAATCTGCATACCCCAGGCTCGACAGCAGGACATACCAGCTCCCCGCGGCGGATCGCATGATCGGGTCGGCACGGTAGTCACCGTCAAAGTCACCCAGGGCGGCCGTGCAACCCGAAGCGCTGAACCAAAGCGTGTAATAATCCGCGTAATTCCAGCTGGAGAGTAGAATATACCAGTTGCCGGTATAGGGGCTGTAGAACGTGGGGTCGGCATACCAGTCGCCGTCAAAATCACCGCCAAACGGCAATAATCCTGCCGAAGCGGAATAATGGAGCGGGTAACAATCTTCCCATCCGGAACTGGACAGCAGAATATACCAGTACCCCGCGGACTGACTATATAGCGTCGGATCGGGGTAGGCATCGCCGTCAAAGTCGGCGCAGACCGGCAAACATGACGACGCGTACCAGTACAGACGATACCAATCATAACTGTGGGTTGAGAGCGCCATGTACCAATAGCCCGAGGAAGTATCATACAAGGTGGGATCCGCATTCCAGTCATTGTCCCAGAATCCTGACAGCGAATGGTATGCTGTACTGCCACCAGAATAGAGCGAAGCCATGCCATATCCGTACCGGGACAGGCGGATATACCAATAACCCGTGGTTGCATCATACAGCGTGGGGTCGCCGTAATAGTCGCCGTCGAAATCGTCCATCAGTGGCGTGTAGCGAGCCGTCGGCTGACCGCCGCTGGTTACACCCACACCATCCCAGGCCGCTTCTACCGAACTAACCCAGCTCGAGTTCAGATCAGTCGCGGCTGAAATCCAGGCAGTGCGGGCGGCCGAATGATCGGTGCTGGCGGTACAGTAAACGGTCAATGACCGGTAGGCCACTTGGGCCGCATTACTAATGCCGATGCCTGTCACCGTGTAGCTGGTGCCGTCATTGTTGCCGCTGCCGCCTTCACACAGCAGATAAAAGAAGAAATTTTGCACACCGTTATTGTAATGTACACCGCCGTTGTCGGCGGACCCGGTATACCAATAGGTGCCGTTGTACTTGCTCGGTTGCTCGTAACGGTTGGGATTTCTCATGTCCCGTATGGCGGTTTCCGACACTGTAGAGTCCTCCGCTATCAGCCAATCGGAACATCCGGTCGTTGCATCCGGGTAAGCACTGCGGCCATCCGACTGATAATGAAATTCAACCAAAGCGCCGAAAACGTCGGAAAAGGATTCATTCAGCGCACCGGATTCATACTGATAGGTCAAATTAGCCGAATGCTCGGTCACGGCATGGGTGAATTCATGCGCGGTGATGTCAGTGACAGTCAGGCCGTTAAAATCGACTCCATCCCCGTCATAGAAAAAAAACTGCTGATAAGTGGGTGACCAGTACGCATTGTTATACTCAGACCCGTATGCATGATGCACATTCGCGGTCGCCTTCGCACCCGCGTTGTCGTAGCTGTTGCGGTTGTGTACGGTGGAATAATAACCCTGGATGGAACTGTAATTGTAAGCGCATGACATTGCGATGCGATCGGAAGTGCCCCAGCTGGCGGACGACCTCTGCGCGTCTTTGTTGCTGTCCGTAAAAGACCCGGTCGTATCGGAATTATGAACCAGCCACAGAGTGCACTTCAGGTAATACGCCCCGCTGGCTGATGTGCCGGTCACGCTGACGCTGGCACCCCCCTCCCCTGCCAGCCGGTTGCCGGTAATGGTTGCATCGGCAGTGGGAATATCATTATATGCATTTAGAATCTGCCCGCTGAGAGCGTCCAGCGTGTATATCCACCGGCCCGGAATGGATATGGAAGGCTCGCTATACGTAAGTATCAACTCATACGCCAGCTTGGGATCGCTGTTATTGGCGAACACAACGAGTTCGGGGGGTCCATTGAGCGTGCCTTCCGGCTTGCCGCCCTGCGAAGCGCGGGACAAGCGCGTTTGCAAGTCTGCCTGGGCCCTGGCCACGGCCTCATCCGGTGTCAGCGTCGGCGTGGTACCCACGGTAATGTCCGGGATATACCTGCCGTTGACCTGGTAGGCCTGGTTGTCCTTGTTGAAGTGAACAATGACTTCGCCGCCAACCACGCGCAACCCCCGGTACATCTGGCGGACACGGGCGTGATGGAATCCGATATTATCGGCATCCGTCCGTAATACGGTAAATTCTTTTTGCGCGTCTTTGACGGCATAGACGTCGGTCAGGCTGTCCAGGATAGCAATGGCGTCCCGGGCATAGTTGCCCTTGCTCGCGGCTGTCAGACCCTTGCCGCCGAGATTTCGGGCGCCGAGCATCTGACCGCGGACGGATAGCGGCGCGCCGGTCTTCTGGTCCCATTGAACGGTCACGTCCCGCAGACGACTGGCTGCCTGGAGCTGGGCCGCAGTGGGCTGGCGTATTGTCATTGAAGGCGCGGTGGCCTTGACTCCCTGCGCGGGGCGGGTAGCCGGCTTTTCGACCGGGGCGAACCCATATACTGTTCCGGCCACAATCACGATTGCCGCAATAACAAGACATTTATTCATGATTGGAACCTCATGATGTGAATAAATAGCGCCTGTTCGAAAAGGTATTTTCACTCATGAATTTTCAATATCCAATG
>CAYQNY010000180.1:0-7040 GCA_964418925.1 uncultured Verrucomicrobiota bacterium | reverse complement strand
TTTTGGCCGAACGCTGACAGAGCACCGCCTTGAGCATTACCTCTTTCCGCGTTTACCGCCTTACAAGCATCAACCCGGTGCTGGCATGGGCAACCTCAACCGCTGAATCCCTTCCAGAATCGCCCGGAACAGTTCCCGTGGGACCGCCACCTCCGCCATCTGGAAGATCACCTGACGAGCATGGCGTACTACCTTTGCCTCAATCTTGATCAGTTTTTCCCGCAGCGTCGTCAGTGCCATTCAGGGCCAGCCCCCATTTGTTCCGGAAACAATGCGCTGTTATCAGTACGACTTCCACGTTGCATTTCCTGGCCATCCGGATCACACCCCGAATATTATCAGCCACCTGAACTCTGCCAGTCATATACAGCTATCCGTAATTGGCAAGAATTCACCACCGAGACAGTCTTATCAAACTTGAGATTAACGCCGCGGTAATCTCAAGGAAGCAGGCTTTTCCGCGTCGGGCTTGGGCAGGACAACCTTCAGGCGCAACTCACGGAGTTGTTTGTCCGTGACCGGTGTCGGTGCGCCCATCATTAAATCCTGGGCTCGCTGGTTCATGGGAAACGCGATGACCTCGCGGATGTTTTGTTCACCCGCCAGCAGCATCACAATCCGATCTATGCCCGGGGCTATGCCGCCGTGCGGCGGGGCGCCCAGTCGAAAGGCGTTGATCATGCCCGAAAACTTCTCATCCACATCCGCCCGGGAATACCCCGCAATGGCGAACGCTTTATACATGATCTCCGGACTATGGTTGCGAATGGCTCCACTGGACAGTTCGCATCCGTTGCAGACAATATCATACTGATACGCCAGAACGGTCAACGGATTCTGGGTTTCGAGCGCCTTCAAACCACCCTGCGGCATGGAAAACGGATTATGTGAAAACGTAATTTGCCCTGTCTCCGGGTCGGTCTCAAACATCGGAAAATCCACTATCCAGCAGAACCGGAAAACATTCTCCTCAACCCGCTTCAGGTCCTGACCGAGCTTAAGCCGCAGAGCGGCGGTGATGCGATTGACTTCTTGCGGCCGGTCGCAGACGAAAAAGACCACATGCCCGTCAGCAACGCCGCATTGCCGGGCAATGGCACTTAACTGGTCCGCAGTGAGAAACTTGGCAATCGGCCCCTTGATCACCTCGCCGGACCAAACCAGGTACGCCAACCCCTTGGAGCCAATGCTTTTAGCATAATCCACCAGCTTGTCAAAAAAGCTCCGTGGCTGGGACGCGGTTGCGGCCACTGGAATGGCCCGCACAATGCCGCCCTGCTCGATCACCGTCCGGAACGCGTTAAACGACGCATTCCGGAAAAGATCCGTGACATCCGTCATTTCGATCGGAATCCGCAGGTCCGGTTTATCAGTCCCATATTTCACCATGGCTTCGGCATACGGAATGCGCGGAAAAGGAGACGCCGTTAAAGGGGTCTTTGAAAACGTCCGGAACGCACTGGCGAGAACATCCTCAACAACCGCGAAGACATCCTCCTGCGTCACAAACGACATTTCCAAATCCAACTGATAAAATTCACCGGGAGACCGATCAGCACGGGCATCCTCATCGCGAAAACAGGGTGCGATCTGGAAATAACGGTCAAAGCCGGCCACCATTAACAGTTGCTTGAACTGCTGGGGCGCCTGGGGCAACGCGTAGAACTTGCCGGGATGAATACGGCTCGGTACGAGATAATCCCGGGCGCCTTCCGGCGAACTGCTGGTAAGAATCGGCGTTTGAAATTCATTAAAACCCAGTTCCGTCATCCGCTGACGGAGAAAAGCAATCAGGCGGGAACGTAATAGAATATTCCGGTGCAGACGTTCCTTGCGCAAGTCCAAATAGCGGTAACGCAGCCGAAGTTCCTCGGGACCTTCCTCCTGGCTCTCAATCGGCAGGGGTAAATTGTCACAAACCGACTCAATCACGATGGTATCGGCGACCAGCTCGATTTCACCCGTCGGCAGGTTGGGATTGATAGTATCGGGAGCTCGTGCCACCACAGTGCCGGTGACCGTAATCACGCTTTCCAGCTTGAGTTTTGTGCATGACTCAAAGAACTCGCGATCCGGATTAATAACCACCTGAGTAAGCCCGTAATGATCCCGGAGATCCAGGAACAGAAGCTGGCCGTGATCCCGTTTACGAAACACCCAGCCGGACAGCCGGGCAGTTTGGGAAATATCTTTCAAGCACAATTCGCCGCAGGTATGAGTGCGATAAGGATGCATAGGGAATTTCTGACCCGCCTTCGCCCCTGTAGCCCATAGCTACGGCGGGCAAGTTTTAGATTTTGGGTTGTCTGATCTCAGAACCTTATCCTTTTTCATTCTGCATTTTTTCCGCCTGAGACGGATCCGCTTTGGCGGAAATTTCTACATTCTTAATTTCCTCGGATGCGGGCGCCTCTGTCTGCATGACCCCCATGGCACGGAATTTCTGATAGCGCCGGTTCAGCAGGTCATCCAGAGAAACCTGTTTCAACTCCCGAAGATGATGAAGCAGTCGTCGCTTAAGCTCGGCGGTCATCTCCTGCGAATTGGTATGCGCGCCGCCCAAAGGTTCACGCACAATCTCATCCACCAAACCAGCCTGCAGCAGATCCTGGGAGGTCAGTTTCAACGCTGCAGCCGCTTGGCTGGCAAAGGCGCGGTCCCGCCACAGAATGGCAGCACACCCCTCGGGAGAAATCACTGAGTAGTAAGCATGCTCCAGAATGAGAATCCGATCGCCAACGCCAATACCCAGCGCACCGCCGCTCCCCCCTTCACCAATCACAGCAACAATAATGGGCACCGGCAGAAGGAAGGCTTCCCGCAGGTTCATGGCAATGGCTTCCGCAATCTGCCGCTCCTCACTGCCGACACCGGGATACGCCCCCGCCGTGTCAATCAAGGTGATAATCGGTCGGCCGAACTTGGCAGCCAGTTTCATCAGGCGCAGAGCCTTGCGGTACCCCTCCGGATAAGCCATGCCGAAGTTCCGCTTGACGTTGCTCTTGACATCACGACCTTTCTGAGTCCCAAGAATCAGGATCGCTTCGGTATCCAGCATGGCAAACCCACCCACGATCGCCTGGTCATCGGCAAAATGCCGGTCCCCATGCAACTCGACAAAATCCCGACACATGTGCCCGATATAATCCAACGTGTAGGGACGCTGGGGATGCCGGGCCAGTTGGACTTCATCCCAAGCCGTCAGATTCTTGAACACCTGCCGCTTGGTCTCGATAATTTTCCGTTCCAAGTCGGACAGCTCGCGGGAAACATCAATATTCTGGGATTCACTGAAGGCCCGAAGTTCCTTCAGCTTGGCTTCCAGTTCAAGAATCGGTTTTTCGAATACAAGCGAATAACGAGCCATAGTCATTCCGTAATCACGACGCTGGCGCCTATGGGCGCCAACATGAATAATTCTTCCACGTCACTGTTAACCAGACGAATGCATCCGGCACTAGCCTGTTTTCCAATGGTATCCGGCTCCCAGGTCCCATGGATGCCGTAACCCCGGACAATTGGCATTCCCTTGGCCGGTGTAAGGGTCATCCAGCGGGTGCCCAGAACGTTTTCCTTGTCCCCGAAAGGAATCATTTTTCCATCAGGCCGCCACCAGGGTGGTTCCATGATTTTTTCCGAGATCACGAACGTGCCCGTCGGCGTTTTCCCGTACTGGCCGGTACCCACCTGATACCGCTTGAAAAAACGGTCATTGGCTTGCAAACATATATCGTTCCGGCTTTTACTCACCTTCAGGTTCAGAACAGCTTTGAAAATGCGCAGGCGATCGCCGGGATGAATCACGGAACTCTTGAGGTTGTTGCTTTTCTTGATCAGCTCCACGGTCGTTCCGAACTTTTTCGCAATGCGCCCCAGAGAATCGCCGGCCTGAACGATATATTCCACTTTCTCCGGCATGGATGCCGGCGTCAATAACAGATTAATGTTGATTTGCCCAAGCAGGCGCTCTACGTCGGTCACCACGTTCGGATCCTTGCATTGCTCCAGCGCCAGATAACACTGTTCCCGAGCGCCCATCAATGACTTAGCAGCCACCAGGGAACGGATTTGAGTCAGCGCTTGTTGTTCCGGCCCCACTCGAACCTGCTCAATGGCACGGATTTGCTTCGCGCTTTGAACCGAACGCCAGCGCTTCCAGGCATACATCCCTGCTCCAACCACCAGCGCCACAATGAACAGCACCAGTAATACCATCAGCCAAGGCCGCCGGCCGCCATCCTCACGTCTCAGCATGAGGTTATCCTTTAATCCCCTGTCAAAAACCATACGTTCACCCTCCTAACGCGGCCAAAATCGCCGATTTAATAAACTAAATTGACCAATTCGAATCCGGAAATACTGAATCGCAAATTACACTTGGCATTGGGCAACGTACCCCATCTCCTTGTGTCATGCAAGATTATTTCGGACCAGTCATTTTCCTTAATAATTTGCTTGCTGAAAATGATTTGTAATGCTATATTTATTATGAATTCAAATAAGGGCAAGGGATTGGTCTGCTGGCCAATGGCCGGCTAAACTGATATCAACGTCATTCGATCAATGAGGAATCCATGAAACGACTGTTTTTCTTACTGTTGCTAGGGCTGGTTTTTACAGGTAAACCGGCATTGGCCGATCCAATTACCAATTCCATTCCGTGGGACGACGACTTTGAAAATTACGACAACGGCACGGAGCTGATTGACGGCACCAACGGGTGGTACGGGTCTTCTGCCAGCATCGTCGTCCAGACCAACGTTGCCTGCACGAATTTCGGCGCTACCAGCACCAACGCGGCCATAATCCCGGTGGACTGCACGCTTTCCAACCGGTTTGAGAGCGCGGACAGCACCAATGTCTGGGTGCAGATGGACCTGCGGCCAAGCTTGTATGACGGCACGACCAATCCGACGGTAGATACCAATGCCACGGTACTGTTCTACGTCAACAGCAATGGGTATTTCGTCGTCCACGACGGCGAGCCGGATCCCACGCCGACCAATTCCGACAACTGGGTAGTGACAACGATCGGCGACGTGGGGACGAACGGAACGACCTGGGTGCGAATCAATATTTATCATGATTTCGACAATACGAACTGGGACCTGTACACGGACGGCGTCCTGGTGACAAACGACATCGGGTTTGTGAACACCGATCTGACTAATTTCACTGGCTTTGATATCTATAATGGCGGGGATACGTCTTATCTGGATAATGTCTCGGTGATGGCGCCGGCGCCGGCAATGTTGCCGCTGATCGCGTTGCCCCCGCGCCTGGAACCAAATGTTATGTATGGTGATACCCCGACCGTGCAAACGGTTAAGGTCGTGAACGTGTGGGCCGAGGCTATCGGATTCAGCGTGGCGACAAACCAGGCCTGGGTGACGGCGAATCCCGTGGAGGGCACGGTAGGAGCGAATACTACACAGGATGTGGAGCTGACTTATGCGGACACGGGCGCTGCTGGATGGCCTTTGGGAACCAGCAACGCGACGGTGACGGTGGTGGCGACAAACGGGTCCGGCGGGGAATGGAGCACCCAGACGGTGGCCGTGGCGCTGACCGTGAGCAAAAAAACCTTGACGCTGTCGGGGATGACCGCCGCGGACAAGACGTATGACGGCAACACGAGCGCCACGCTCACGTCGTACGGCACGACCAATGGTATTGTCGACACCGATGATGTGGCCGTGGATTACAGCGGCTCCAGCACCAACTTTGACACTGCGCTCGTGGGCGCCGGCAAGACGGTAACGCTGAGCGGCCTGGCGCTGTCCGGCGCGGATAAGGACAATTACACGATCGGCGACCAGACAACCACGGCGAACATCACGGAGAAGGAATTGACCGTGACGGGTCTGACCGGCGACAACAAGGTGTACAACAGGACGACCGACGCGACGGCTTCCGGCACGGCAGCGCTGAGCGGCGTGGAGAGCGGCGACACAGTGACCCTGGACGGCACGCCGGTGTTCACGTTTGCCAGCCAGGATGTTGCCGATGGCATCGCAATCACGACGACGGGCTACACGCTGGGCGGCGCTGACGCCGCGAACTACACGCTGACGCAGCCGACGCTGAGCGCGAACATTACGGAGAAGGAATTGACCGTGACGGGTCTGACCGGCGACAACAAGGTGTACAACAGGACGACCGACGCGACGGCTTCCGGCACGGCAGCGCTGAGCGGCGTGGAGAGCGGCGACACAGTGACCCTGGACGGCACGCCGGTGTTCACGTTTGCCAGCCAGGATGTTGCCGATGGCATCGCAATCACGACGACGGGCTACACGCTGGGCGGCGCTGACGCCGCGAACTACACGCTGACGCAGCCGACGCTGAGCGCGGACATTACAGGCCAAGCGCTGACGCTGGATAGCATGGTTGCCGCGGACAAGACGTATGACGGCAACACAAGCGCCACGCTCACGTCGTACGGCACGACCAACGGCATTGTCGGCGCCGATGTTGTGGCCGTGGATTACAGCGGCTCCAGCACCAACTTTGACACTGCCGATGTGGGCGCCGGCAAGACGGTGACGCTGAGCGGCCTGGCGCTGTCCGGCACGGATAAGGACAATTACACGATCGGCGACCAGACAACCACGGCGGACATTACCAAGGCCGACCAGACGATTGACTTTCCGGTGATTCCGGCTCAAGCGCGCACGAACTCGGTGACCCTAAGCGCCACCGCTTCGTCAGGTCTGTCTGTGAGCTTTGCGGTGGAGGATGGCCCTGGGCAGATAGATGTCGACGGAATCACCCTGACTTTCACGGGTGTGGGCAAGGTCAGCATTGCGGCGTCGCAGGCAGGAAATGGTAACTGGAACTTGGCGGTATCGGTGACGAACACGTTTGCTGTCTATGAATCGCATCTTACGACCAACACTATTCCCTGGGAAGACGATTTTGAAGATTATTACGATATCATGCCGCTGATTGAAGGCACTAACGGGTGGTATGGTTCGTCGGCGGACATCATTGTTCAAACGAACTTTGCCTGCACGAATTTCGGCGATATCAGCACCAAT
>CAYQNY010000179.1:0-7050 GCA_964418925.1 uncultured Verrucomicrobiota bacterium | reverse complement strand
AGGAGCAACTTGGGATGGGCCGTATTAATACAGCGGGTGAGCCCGGCCGGGCTCAAGCCATAGCCTTCTTTCAGGCGATTCGGCAGACAGGGAATAACCCGGGCGGCGCCCAGCATTTCCAGAACTTTAGTCAAAAGCCCGGTACTGGTGATGCCGTCCACGTCATAATCCCCATATACCGCAATCGTTTCGCCATGATCAATGGCCTGCCAGACACGGCGGACGGCCGGCTCCATACCGGGAATCAGATGGGGATCGGTCAGGTTGCCCAGTCGCGGATCCATGAACCGGTGCACGGCATCAATATCTGGAAATCCCAGACTGCCGAGAACCTCCGCCGCGGGAAGAGGCACGTTCATTTCGCGGTTGATCCGGCCGGCTATTGCCCGGTCCGATGCGACGGTCTTCCAAATCTTCAACGCTTAGTTGCTCCTCCCGCCGCCGTTTTCAGCTTGCGGTTCAAAGCCATCATCACCGGCGTGGCGATATAGATGGTGGAATAGGTGCCGGTGATGATACCGATGAAGAAAATAAACGCAAAGTCGTTGATTGCCCCGCCGCCAAAAATTAACAGCATGAGGACTGCCAGAAACATGGTCATGGAAGTCAGTATCGTCCGGCTGAGCGTTTCATTGATGCTTAGATTGCAGAGCTGCATGAACGGCATATTGGGAAAGGCCTTCAGCTTTTCGCGAATGCGATCAAAAATGACGATGGTATCGTTGATGGAAAAGCCGATGATGGCCAGCAGTGCCGCCACGATCGTCATGTCAATCTGCCGGCCGAAGAAACAGTAAAGCCCGGCGCTTATCAGCACGTCATGGATAAGCGCTACAACGGCTCCAACGGCAAAGGCGAATCGAAAACGGCATGAAATGTAGATAATCATGCCGACCAACGACAGGGCAATCGCCCAGAGCGCCCGGCGGGTCATTTCCATCCCGATCTGGGGACCGACAGTGTCTTCACTGATGACGCTGAATCCCGCCTGACCGAAAGCGGCCAGGAGGGCGTCCTTGGCGCTGGTTCCGGATCCGAAGGGGACACGGATTTGGAGATACTCGACCGGCTTGTCCAGGACTTTCTGGTACTGAATATGGGCCGACTTGATACCGGCGGCATTCAACGTATTTCTGATTTTATCCACATCCTGTTTCTGGGTAAAGGAGAACGTAACAGATGCTCCGCCGGTAAAATCAGTGCCCAGCACCGACCCGGGATCGGACAGACCGCGGAAAAGCATCACGGACCATGATCCGATAATGACGAGCAAGGAAACAGTCAGGGCAATTTTGCGGACGGAGATGAAATCAATGCGGGTGGGTTTGATGAAATTCATCATTTTCAGGGCTGACATCGAGGTATGGGTCACAATCAGATTGAAGATCATGCGGGTGACCATCAGGGACGTGTACATGCTGACCATGATGCCCGCGCTCAGGGTAATGCCGAACCCGCGGACCGCCCCGGTTCCAAAGATAAAGAGGATGACGGCAGACAGTACCGTGGTTAAATTGGAATCCAGAATGGTGATAAAGGCCTTGCTATAACCGCCCTCAATGGCCGCGCCCAGCCGCTTGCCCTGGTTCTGTTCCTCGCGAATACGCTCAAAAATCAGGATATTGGCATCCACGGCCATACCGATAGTCAGAACAATACCGGCAATACCGGGAAGCGTCAGCACGGGCAGACCTACATGGCTGCCCCCCGCGCCGCCGGAAATCATGCTCATCACGCCGGCGGTAATCATCATTGCCAGCGGCAGTAACAATATGTTGAACATCAAGCCGATATTGGCAATTATGCCGCCCAGTAGGTAATACGCGATCATGAAGATCACCACGACAATACAGCTGTAAATCGTGGCGCGGGTACCGCTTTCAATGGAATCGCGGCCCAAAGAAGGATCCACAGTCCGCGACTCAATTATTTTCACCGGCGCGGGCAGAGATCCCGACCGCAGTACAATTGAAAGTCCTTGCGCTTCCGCCAGAGAAAAATTGCCTTCGATGATCGCCTCACCGCCGTAAATGGCCGTTTTAATATACGGCGCCGAATATAGCCGGCCATCCATAATGATGGCCATGTAGCGGCGGCCCTCGGGGCTGGGATTCCGGGCGCCGCCGGGCGCATAGTCCGACGTAATCCGGGCGAATTTCCGCTCCCCTTTCCGGTCGAATGCCAGCGTCACATAAGGCCGGCCCAGCTGGTCGTATTCTATGCCGGCGTTCCTCAGCGCATCGCCTTTCATCGCATAGCGCTGTTTGACGAAATAGGGCATGAATAGTTTCTGCCCATCCATCACTTTTTCTTCCAGCATGAAGCGATATCCCGGCGGAGCCTGAAAACGCGTGAGGCGCTCCTGGAACGCAGCATCCATGGTTCCATCAGGAACGGCCGCTTTGTCGCGCTGGTAATAATCCCCGCGATTAGCGCGTGTGTTCAGGCTGACAATCCGATAGCCCTCGGGCGCCAGGCCCTTGTTAAACAGTTTTTCAACCAGCCGGTCATTCTCCTCGTGCACCATGGCGAATTCGAGAAACGCCGCGCTCTGAATCAGTTGCGTGGCCCGCTTACGATCAGCATCCTTAAGGCCGGGAATCTGGACAATGATCCGATTGTTTTTTTCCGGATAAATCAGCGGTTCGGCCACACCCAGGGCGTCAACACGATTACGGATGACTTCCAGCGCCTGCTCCTGGGCGCGCTTCACGGCCGCCGGGATCCGCCCCTTAATCTGGGCGGCCGTCAATTCCTTGTATTCGTCACGAAGCTGTTTCTCGATTTCCGCCTGATTGATCTGGACGGTGTAACTTGTGCCGCCTTTTAGATCCAACCCCAGCTTGATTTTTTTGGACGGAGGAACAACCAGGGCCAGCGACCATGCAGTCAATGCAATCAGTACCAGCCACTTCCAAAGCGCATGTTTATCCATTATCTGCTACCCCTTCGAATCCGCGGCCATATCCTCATCTTTCTGCACAACCCGGGTGACCGCTCCTTTGATCACTTCGACCTTCATATTGTCAGCGATCTTAATGACAAAGAGCCGTTCCTTGACATTAGCCACAATGCCGACCAGTCCACCCCCGAAAATCACACGGTCGCCTGATTTGATATTGCTGATTAATTGCTTGCGTGCCTTTTCCTTACGCTGTTGGGGACGGATCATCATGAAATAAAACAACCCCACCATGATGACGAGCCAACCAATGAGCATCATGGGGGATTGCTGTTTCTGGCCGGCCCCGCCGGCCATCGCCAGTATGGTCGGTAATAATGTCGTTGTCATAAGCATTTTTCCTCCTTGTGTTATCGTTGTATGATTTCTGCAAAATGCAGAAATTATACTGTTTGTCTGAATTGCTGAAAGACGCCGTTGTCCAGCGCCGTTTGAATTTCCTTCATAAACACCATATACCGGTGGAGATTGTGAATTGTCAACAGCCGCACACCGAGAATTTCACCGGCATGCAGTAAATGCCGCACGTATGCCCGCGAAAATGTCCGGCAGGCGTAACAATCACAACCGGGTTCAATTGGCGCGGTGTCATCCTTGCAGGTCGCCGCCTTGACCGGATACCGCCCCGCCCGGGTGAACGCCGAACCGTTACGCGCCAGCCGCGTGGGAATAACACAATCAAACATATCCACGCCCATGGCCACCGCTTCAACGATCTGCCGCATCACGCCAACACCCATCAGGTATCGCGGCCGGTCGCTCGGCAAATGACTCACGGTCGTTTCAATGCTGGACAGCAACACCTCCTCCGGTTCGCCGACACTCACGCCGCCGATGGCGTATCCGTCAAAACCGGCATTCACCAGTCCTTCCGCGCAACGGCGGCGCAGATCCGGATACGCGCTTCCCTGCACAATGCCAAAAACATGCTGGCCGTCAGCCCGGGGCTGGTCAGCACAATTAAGCGCCCATCCTAGAGTTCGATCCACGGTTTTGCAAGCGGATTCGTAATCGCAGGGATAAGGAGCGCAGTCATCGAAGACCATGGCAATATCCGATCCCAGGTCGCGCTGGATCGCCATGACCTCCACCGGCCCGAGAAATAAACGTTGCCCGTCAACATGGGAACTGAACTCGACACCTTCATCCCGGATTTTCCGTATCGTTGCCAGGCTGAAGACCTGGAAGCCGCCACTGTCGGTCAGGATCGGGTGCGGCCATCCCATGAACGTATGCAAACCGCCACATTTCCGAATAATTTCAATACCCGGCCGCACTCGTAAGTGATAAGCATTGGCCAGGATCAGCGCAATGCCTGCTTCTTCCAATTCCTGCGGGGTCATGGCCTTGACCGTGGCCTGGGTACCCACCGGCATGAAAACCGGTGTTTCGACGATGCCATGGCGTGTCCGCAGTCGGCCGCGCCGGGCCCGGGAATCCGGATCGGTTTTGGTGATTTCAAAAAAAGGCGATGTCATGTTCATGCGTTAAAGAAAAGTAAGATATACCGAATCTGGCGGGAAAACAAGCGGGCATAATAGAGAAATAAGAAGGAAAGTGGCTGTTGAAAACCCCATGCGGACATGCCCCCTTACGTCGAACTCCGGCGGGGTAGGCAAAACGCGTCCCCCCATGATCAAAAAGGTGCATTTTTTCCTGTATGGAGGGCCACGCCGTTTCGACTTCGCTCAAGGCCCTGAGCCTGTCGAAGGGCTCCGTCGTGGCCGTTCTTCGAGGCGTTTTTTAACAGCCACATACTATCTGACACCTCGTTCTCAATTTCCCCACTGCAACCGTTTTCCCGCTTGTAATAGCCACGCCATCCTGCTATATTTACGCCGGTGAAATCGCTTATGCAGGCCGTTTATCGGGTGCGGCTCAAGAAGGACGGCAAGCGATTGCTTGTCCGGCAGGCGGCCTGTGTAGGGTCCGCCGCCGCCCAGGCTATGGCTGATCAGGAGAAAAACGATGAAGAATCTTACCGTGCAGTCGGTCGTGGATGCCAAGGGTAGTAGTGAAGTCATTACGATCCCCGCAACGATGACGCTGGCCGAGTTTGTGCGCCAGACCGTTGAACGCAATATCGGCGCCATGCTGGCCCGGGACGATACCGGCAACATAGTGGGAATCCTGACCGAGCGGGATATCCTCCGCCAGTGCTACAAGAAAGCGAACTTGGACAAGGTCACCGTGGGCGACGTGATGACTCGGAACATGATCACCGTGGCCCCCGATGATGACATCCACGTGGCCATGGACCTGATGTTCCAGAAAAAGATCCGCCATCTGCCGGTCATGGCCAACCAGACCTTCCTGGGCGTGATCACGGTCCGCGATCTAATCTATGCCATGCGCAAGGCGGACAAGGAAGAACTGAACTGCTTCATTACGTACCTGCAAAACTCGCTGAACGAAACCGAATCTTGATATGCCTCAGATTATTCTTCGATCTGGATGCATTCAACCGGACAGTTGTCGGCCGCTTCCTGACAGGTCTTAACGGCATCCTGAGGCACCTCGGTCACCTTCACCTTGGCCACCGAATCGTCCATTTCATACACCTCCGGACAGGTATCCGTGCAAAGCCCGCATCCCGTGCATGTGTCTTTATCCACCATGACTTTCATGAGTTATATCCTCCTTGGTTTCTTTCCAAAAATTACCATTAATTTTTAACTTTATGCCTTTCCAATCATTTTGACAATATAAAATATCAGGATATTTCTATAATGAAAATACTGTACATTCTCCGGTGTTAGCATATATTCCTTTAATCTTTGATAGCCTTATGCAGGCTCGCTTAACGGCAGCAGTCATACGCGAACGATATGAAAGGATGCTCATGAAAAAACATGATATTGTTATCAAACACTATGCGCGGGAATGGTCCGAAGGGATGCCCATAGGCAATGGCGAACTGGGATCGCTGGTCTATGGAAGTCCGGACCGGCTGAGTTTTACCCTCAATCGAAGCATGGCCTGGGATTACAGGTATCATGACCCGGATCCGCGCGGGAAGGAAACGTTTGCCCGGTTGAAGGCATTGTTACGCTCAGGCGACGAGCAAAAATATAAGGCTTTCGTCAAGGCGCGGGAACAGAGTGGCGGTAAACATCCCTACCCCACCCCGCAATCCTGCGGCCGGCTTCAATTGCACTTTCCGGCGGATTGTTCCGGATTCAGCCAGACGTTGAACGTGGAGCAGGCCAGGGTGCGGGTATCGTTTAACCGTAACGGTAACCAGCGGCTCGTCGAATCCCTGGTGCCCCCGGAATTACCCCTCCTGCTCATTAAAGTCACCTGGGAAGGCAAACCCGAAGCGTTTGATATTTCCATTAACCGTGACGGCTTGGGCGTAACAGAAGACAGCCGCAAAGCCAAGACCTCTTTGGAACGAATTAAAGTGACGTATCCCACTCACACGCAATGGCCCCAGATGAGCGGCTGCATGCCGGATGGATTATCATTTGCCATCGGGGTTCAGATTCAAGGCGGTAAAATCAAGCGAAATGGCGCCGGCCGATGGACCGTCCTGCCCAGCCATAACGAGGTATTGATCTCAGCCGCAGTGGAAGTCGGATACGATGCCAACAAGGTCAAGGCACACCTGCCTTTACTTGCCCAACGGGGCTTAACGGAACGCCATCAATTAGAACAACGGCATACGCGCGAATGGAAAAATTTTTGGACGCAGTCGGGCATTGCCATGCCGGCGGATGAATTTCTTGAAGACTTGTGGCATCTTGACCTTTACCTGCTGAATTCCACGCTGAAATACGCCCAGCTGGCGCCGGGATTGTTTGGATTATGGAGCTACATGGACGTGCCGCCATGGCATGGGGACTATCATTTG
This sequence comes from uncultured Verrucomicrobiota bacterium, assembly GCA_964418925.1. GTDB lineage: Bacteria > Verrucomicrobiota > Kiritimatiellia > JAAZAB01 > JAAZAB01 > CAYQNY01. The sequence continues at coordinate 235 of CAYQNY010000179.1, read as the reverse complement.
GATCGAAATGCCCAGGCCGTCCTGGAACCGTTGTTTTCAGCCAATCATCCCGAGCTGGCAGATACTTATTTCCGTTTTTTTAATTCCGTCTTGCCGTTGGTGAAAAAGAATACCCGGCGTTTTTATGGCTGGGATGGCGCCGCATTTCCGGGCAGCATGGGGCCCAAGGGTGAAAATATGGGGGGCTATTTCCCGGTAGGATACTGGGAAGGCGCGTCTGCCTGGGTATGTTTAC
>CAYQNY010000178.1:0-7089 GCA_964418925.1 uncultured Verrucomicrobiota bacterium | reverse complement strand
ATTTGCCTTCTCATCCTATCTATGGCGGGCAGGCTGGCGGAAAATTCCTATACCTAAATATAGCATGGATATTTGTTTCGAGTTGGGCTTGTCCGTCATAGCCTTCCGGACGGGGGTGGTTTACGGTTCCTGGTTGCCCTGGGCAAGCTTGAACCGTGGGCCGCAAAGAGGTCGGCGCCCATTTTCAGTTCCAGCGCTTCACCAGCCAGAAACAACGAGCCGGTCACGACCACGCCGCCGCTATTTTTCCGGGCCCAGGTTGCGCTTTCTTCCAACGCCCTTGGTACCGTTACCATGGTGACCGGCCAGTGCATGGCTTTTACTTTTGCGGCCACGTTTGTTGGAGACAGACTACGCTCGTTCTTCAACGCTACTGCCCAACAGCGCTGGATAAGCCCGCTAAACGGGCGCAGGAACCCGTCAATATCCTTGTCGGAACACATGCCCAGGACAAGCCCCATGGGCATTCCCGGCAGAAGGTCGCGGAGCGACTGGGCCAGGGCAGTGGCGCTGTCCTGATTATGAGCGCCATCCACGATCACGGGCGGAGTGGGTGTGATAACCTGGAATCGGCCGGGCCAGCGTATGTTTTCCAGGCCGGATTTGACGGCTTGGATCGGAAGGTCTTTTCCGCTCTGTGCGGCCAGTTCCTCCAGCGCGGCCACGGCCAGGGCCGTGTTCTCGACTTGAAATGACCCGGCCAGCGGCAGGGTCAAGGCTCCATAGGAATTGGCGGTAGACGCGATGTTGATTTTCTGTCCCGCCAGATCATGCTTCAGCCTGGTGATGGAGACCGTTTGCTCGGACTTAATCAGCCGGGCCTGTTGTTCACGCGCCAACCGTTGCAGAACGTCTAGACATTCAGCGGCCATGGGGCCGACGATCACTGGCCGGCCCGGTTTGATAATGCCCCCTTTTTCCCGCGCGATACCGGATAAATCCCGGCCGAGAAAGGCAGTGTGTTCCAGGCTGATGCGTGTAATGACGGATACCAGCGGCGTGATCACGTTGGTCGCGTCCAGCCGCCCGCCCATACCGGTTTCCAGGACCGCGATATCCACCTGCCGACGCTTGAAATATTCAAAAGCCAATGCCGTGGCGAATTCGAAAAACGTCACTTCCCGGCCGCCGGGCTGAGCAGCGACGGATCGAGCGCCGTCATCCACGGTCCGGATCAGATCCGCGAGTTCGTCATCGGTAATACATTGGCCGTTCACGCGGATTCGCTCGTTAAAACGAATCAGGTGCGGCGAAGTGTAGAGACCGGTTTTCAAGCCCATGGCTTGCAGAACCGCGTCCAGCATGGCACTGACCGACCCCTTGCCGTTGGTGCCGGCCACATGGATGACGTTTAGTCCGCGTTCCGGGTGTCCCAGCCGGTCGAGGAGCGCGAGTTCTGTTTCGAGTCCGAATTTTACGCCGAACGCATGCAGGCGGTACAGGCGGGCGAGTGATTCGGTAAGTGACGAGTTCGTCATCAGTTTGTCCGTGTTACTTAATTGGTGTTGGCCCAACATCATGATTACTATTTTTCATGAGCGTAGCGAATGAAAATATGGTGCATCAATTTATTCTCCGATTTTGGTTGTTTTGTTTGTTAGATTACCGGCTTTGGTGTTGAATTTCCAGTTTTTTGGCGCTTGGTGTTGTCAAGCAGGTAACATTCAGACTCACGATCCGCCTTCGTCGAGACTATGGCGGGACAAGTCGTAGGTAGGGATGTTGATTATGGCACCCTGTTTTGAACCCCACGAGGTCGCATCAAGGAGATCTGGCTTCAAATCTGGCATGGTCACACTTTATAAAGTGTGACCATGCCATCAACGAGGCAATCGTCCTGATTTGGTGACGACATGCACTATAGCTTCGGCCTCTCCCCTGCCTTCTCTTGCTGGAGAACGACAGCGTTCAGGATTGCCGAGCGGAGCGAGTCATATCCTGCAACGCGTGGTTAGAGGCTGCGCCTTACTTGTGGGAATCAATGATAACAATCCTCTTTCCCGCCATTCTTAACACCCCCCAAGAACTGACAATAAGGAAGAGAAGGATAGCTGCTAGATAGATGATTCTTGCGAGCTTCTGTTTCCCCGCAAAGAAATCATTGATCCCCGGAATGTAGAATCTTTCGCCGACATAAGATAACTGTATTGCGGGAATCCCACGAAAAGGTAGTAGACTGTCAATGAAGGGGAGCAACCCGGCATTGCCTTCTACCTCGATGCGAAGCGGGTCTTCCACCGTTCCGCTCCCGCCATTGACGCGGGCAACACAGTTCGTGGCAGTTACCGAACTAAAGGAGAAGATTGCCAAGGCGAGAAGGCACAGTGCAATCAATGCGAAGGAGATAGTGATTTTTGAAGATGTCATCTTATCCTCTAACGCTCAAATCAGGCTGAGCCGCGCTTTGCGGCGATAGCCTGGATTTGAGCGTTCTGCCCCTTCAGATTTTTTTCTCCCAGTTCAGTGATCCGCTGGATGTGTCTCTCTAAGCGCGCCCAGTTGTACTTACTATGAACCTCGAATGACATCTGGGGCTTGCCTTCACCGACTCGGTATGTGGTGGAGTCCTTTCCTCCCGCAACGACACGCCAGTTGTCTTGCTGTTCCTTCCAGAGATCACGAAGGTGGTGGTGAAGTTGAGTCAGAGATGCGAGGAGTCGGTAGAACTCGCAGAGCGATGGAAGCTGTTGGGTATACGCTCCAGTGAGGAGGCGCGAAGCGAAAGCCCTGAAGGCGTAGTCGGAAAACGGCGGAAGCGGGTAGCTGGCAAAGCTCTGACAGTGAAGATACGCAATGTCGGGACCAGTTTCCTTTTCTTCTGTCGTTACCGTCTGCCACATCTCTTGAACTACCGCAAGATGGTCGCGGGCTTCGTTCATGATTAGATTGAACCCAGTGGACTGGTCCGCGAGAGCAGTAAGCGTTCCCTTAACGCCCCAAGCAACCAAGCCGAGCAGAAAGCCGACTACAGTACCGATAAGTCCTTCAATCATTCATTCTCTCCTTGGCAGAACATAGTTTATTAGAACAAACTCAAATCATAAGACAGGAAGAGTTTATTCCAATAATGAATGTCAGGCTAGATGATAGTCTAATGGGATGTCAAGCATTGAGAATGAATAACTTATGAAAGGGCATGGGTTGCTTACAAGATGATGTGAGTTAGTCTTTTGGTGCGTGCGCGGCGGAACTGAAAATGATAAACTGACTTTGTCTTTATGCAAGGAAGGATATTGTATGGAAAAAGACAAAGACAATCAGCGGGTCTGGTTTCGCAAATGGGCGTAAGTGCTTGATATTGAGTTTATTTAGCATCACGTGCAAAAATTGTTCCGCGTTTTACTCGGTTTCTTGGTTTACGACCTGTGAATGCAGCAATCGAAGAATACATACGGATTTTTCTATCACGCTTGGAATTTAAATTAATTCCTGGATCTGTGATGAGGTCAGTGTGCCGCATCCCGCTCGGAGCGGGACAGGATTGCGTGGCTTGCCACGCGTTTCGCGTGGGCGGCAAGGGCGACGGTGGGTGGGTGAGTTCCCCGCTTGGAGTATCATGGCTGTTCTATGCCGGGGCAGGAACTTCAATCGTCGGCCGTTCCGGAGTGGTGGCGGGCGCGACGGGAGTCATGTAGCTCAGCAGGCGAATGAGTGTCTCTTTAAGATCCTTGCGGTTTACGATCAGGTCAATCAGTCCGTGCTTGAGCATGAATTCGGACCGTTGGAAGCCGTCCGGGATGTCTTCCCGGGTTGTTTCTTTGATTACCCGCGGTCCGGCAAACCCGATCAGGGCGCGTGGTTCAGCGATAATAACGTCTCCCAGGCTGGCATAACTGGCCATGACGCCGGCCGTGGAGGGGTGGGTGAGTATGGAAATATACGTCAAACCGGCGGCTGAATGACGGGCCAGCGCCGCGCTGGTCTTGGCCATTTGCATCAGGCTGTGCATGCCTTCGTACATTCGCGCGCCGCCGGTAGCGGATATGATAAGCACGGGATTTTTTTCATTTGTTGCCCGCTCGATCAGGCGCGTGATCTTTTCGCCTACCACCGAGCCCATACTTCCGCCCAGAAATTTGAAGTCCATGATTCCCAGTGCCACGGGAAATGGACCCATGTATGCTTTTCCGCAAACGACGGCTTCTTTCAAGCCGCTTTTCTTGCGACTCTCTACCAGCTTGACGGCATAGCTCACCTGTCCCTGAAATTGAAGCGGATCAATGCTCTCCAGATCGGTGTCCCATTCGACAAACGAGCCTGCCTCGATCAGCAGGTCCAGACGTTCCTTCCATGAAATCGGGAAGTGGTAGGCGCATTTTGGGCAAACGCCATGACCCGATTCGATTTCATGCTGGTAGACAATTTCCTGACAATCGGGACATTTAACCCAGAGCCCGCTGGGAAGGTCCTTCTTGCGGATTTTGATGGACATGTATTTTTTTCGACCGAATAAACGCATAAAACCCTTATCCCCTGGCCACGGTCAGCACATACACGGCGTTGACGCCGGCTTGTTTGAGCACGCGGGCGCATTCATTGACAGTGGCGCCTGTGGTCATGACATCATCAATGAGCAGAATACGTTGGCCCGCAACGCGGTTTTTATCCTTGATGGCGAAACTGCGTCTAACATTAGCGCGTCGTTCCCTGACTGTCAAATGTGTTTGTGTCGGCGTGGGACGGACTTTGAGCAACAGGCGTTCCACGCGCAGACTGCGGCCGGCAGTCCGGAGTTCCTGCGCCAGCAGGCCGGCCTGGTTGTACGATCGGTCCCGTTCCTTGGCTGCATACAGGGGGACATAGCTGATCGTGTCGATCGGTGTTTCCGAATAGTGCGTGTTAAAGCAGGCCTGCAGGAGCATGCCGAGATCCCGGCTGAGCCAGGTGGCGCCGTGATACTTGAATTCCTGCACGGCGGCTTTCAGTACGCCGCTGTATCGCGCCGCGGATCGTGCCAGATCGAAAGCCGGAGCCTGGCGCAAACATGTTGCGCACAGGAACTCGCCCGCCACTGCTCCGTCCACAGGATCGCCGCAAAGGCGGCAGAACGGCGGGTGAATCCAGGCCATGCGCGCGAGACAATCCCAGCAGAGGTAGCGGGCCGATTCCCGGGCCGGGCCGCCACAGGCGACACAGACCCGGGGAAACAACAAATCCGTTAATGCGTTCAGCAGGGGGGATATTTTCATTGAAAAAAAGGTAACATCAGATAAAATAAACCACCAATTAAATATTAATCAAAAAAAACGGCGCAAGTCACGCCGGAAATGACGGCATTATTGGAGAAAATGGCCCATGGAACCGCAGAATTATGAGATCAAACGAGCAGAGATCGTCAAGGCGTTCAAGGAAAAACTGAGTCAGAATCGAGCCTTGCTCAAACAGCGGATCAAGTTGTCCTGGAGCAACTGGGGGTTTGGGCTGGAGTCGCTGGATAAGACGGCTCAGCGTCTGAACCGGAATCATATTGAATGGATTGAATTGCACGGCAACCGCTATGGCAAGGATTTGGGCTACCGCTCTCAAGAGGTATTAAAAATCCTGGGGCGCTACAATATCAAGGTGGCCGGGCTTTGCGGTATGTTTAGCCGCGATAATGATTTGGCCGGCAATTCCGGCATCGTCCGGCAACAGGCCGTTGATTATCTTCGTCGCCAATTGGACTTGTGTCATGAAACGGGCGGAACTTATATTCTGGTTGCGCCGAGTGCCGTTGGGCGGCCGCAACCGTATGACGATAGTGAATTTGACCGGTCGGTTGAAACCCTGCGGCTGGTGGCCGATGATTTTATCAAGGCTGGCGTCCACGCCGCCATTGAACCGATTCGCTCGGCCGAAGTGTCACTGGTGCATACCATTGCCGATGCCCGGCGCTATATCCAGGCGGTTAATCATCCGGGAATTCAACATATTAACGGGGATGTATATCACATGCAGACGGAGGAAGCGAGTGTGGCCGGAGCGATTATGGACGCAGGCTCACAGCTTGTTAACCTGCATCTGGCGGATTCCAATCGCTGTGCATTGGGCGACGGGCATCTGGATCTGGACGCGATTTTGATGGCCCTTTATTTACTCGATTATCCGGAAGGCCGGCGGTTTGCCACACCGGAGCCGCTGGGACCCGGAGGCGATCCCTATCCGGCGATGTTCGGCAAGCCGCAGGCCGCGGTCCTGGACACACTGGTGGAGCATACGGCAAATTATTGGCGGAAACGGGAAGAGCAGATAAAAACCCTGGTGTGACGGCAATGATCAGGGCCCGGGAAACACCGCTGCGTATATTGATCAATATAGAGTGTAAAAAAGCTGTTCATGCCGATAACAAAGACCTAAAATGCAGTCTTGTAAATATGAAATCTTGTGATAAGCCTTGAAAAACAAACGGTTCCCATATTGAAATAATTGCTATTAACACAAGGAGAACACCATGTCATTGCATGTCAAAGTTTCTAAACAAAGAGAAGGTTATTTCATTGTCACCTTGAACGGGAAACTGGATTCGCAGACCTCAGCGGAGTGCGAACCCCATCTGGCGCCTCTGCTGACCGGCGTCGCCAAGGTGGTTTTGCTGGACATGTCGTTTCTGGATTACATCAGCAGTATGGGGGTGCGTCTGATCTTGAAAACCCGCAAAGCGCTGGAAGCCCAGAATGCCCGCTTGATCATGTCCAATCTTCAGCCGCAGATTGCCAAGGTGTTTGAAATCGCCAAGGCCTTGCCGCCCCAGGCTATATTCGCCAGTGTCGCGGAAGCAGATCGCTATTTTGACGTTATTCAGCGCCGAGAGCTTGAAAACCAATCCGGCAAATCCTGATCTATTCGTTTGCCTGCCCGCCCGCCTACAGCGTTGGAGCGCAGCGACTGCGGGCAGGCAGTGCTACCCGCCTGCAGCGTTATGCGCAGCATTTCGGGCAGGCAGCGTTGCAGGCGGGCCACTATGGTGCGAAGTTTACCCGCCGCTGGCGCAATCCGGGGTCAGCCGATAAGGGACGAAGGATGGCCTGCCCTCCGACTTGTCCACCATAGCCTTGGCGACGGTGGAAGTTAGCCGCTAAGGAACGAAGGAGGAGCTTGCCCCCCGACTTG